>NZ_CP053382.1:3849369-4170150 GCF_014931605.1 Halomonas sp. MCCC 1A13316
CCTCTGCCGGCACTGGCCCGCGAGCAGCTCGACCTCGTCATCACCGCCGATCCGCAGCCGCTGGCCGGCGTCTACTACGAGCCGCTGTTCCGCTATGAAGGCCTGCTGGCCGTCGCTCGCCAGCACCACCTGGCGGACCACGCCTTCATCGAGCCCGAGGAGCTGGCCGAGGAAACCCTGATCACCTACCCCGTGGAGCGGGCGCGCCTGGACGTCTTCACCCAGTTCCTCGACCCCGCTGGCGTACGCCCTCGCGAGATACGTACCGCCGAACTCACGATCATGATGATGCAGTTGGTGGCCAGCGGCCGAGGCGTCTGCGCGCTACCCAACTGGGCACTGACGGAGTATCTGGAGCGCGATTACGTGAAGGCGGTTGGTCTAGGCGAGACGGGCATGTGGAGCACGCTCTACGCGGCCATTCGCGACGAGAGCCGGGAACAGCCGTGGATGGAGGACTTCCTGCGCACGGCCCGCGAGACATCCTTCGCCGTGCTTGAGGGCATCAAGCCGGCTTGACCGGCAGCTTGGCCTTGCTGGCCGGCAAGCCCCGCGGCAGCAGCAACGAGAAGCGCGCACCGCCCAGCTCCTGGCT
Organism: Halomonas sp. MCCC 1A13316; assembly: GCF_014931605.1. Lineage (NCBI taxonomy): Bacteria > Pseudomonadati > Pseudomonadota > Gammaproteobacteria > Oceanospirillales > Halomonadaceae > Billgrantia > Billgrantia diversa. The sequence goes on from NZ_CP053382.1 coordinate 3,849,965, forward strand.
GTCGTCGACCACTACGCTGCCGCCGTGCCAGGTCATGATCTTCTGCACGATGGAGAGCCCCAACCCATAGCCCCCGCTGCGCCGGGTGCGGCTGTCGTCAAGCCGGGCGAAAGGTTTGAAGATGGCCTGGCGTTCGCCAGCCGGCACGCCGGGGCCGTCATCCTCGATATCCAGGCGGACCAGGCGAGACTCGAGCGAGAGCCGCACCTGTACCCGCGACTGGGCATGGCGACAGGCATTGGCCACCAGGTTCTGCAGCGCTCGCTGCAAGTAGCGTGGGTCGGCCTGCACTTCCACCTCGGGTCCCGGTGCCAGCTCCAGGCGCAGGTGGGCGTGCAGCGGTGTCAGCGTCTCGATGACCCGCTCGGCGACGGCGCGGCAATCGACCTGGGTGCGCTCCAGCTCGGCCCCGTTGACGATTCCGCTGTCGAGCCGCGCATAGGTCAGGATCTCGTCGATGAGCTGGTCGAGTTCCTCGATATCGCTGTCGATGCCATGCAGTTGGCGGTGAACGGCAGGGTCGTCGGTCATGTCCTCGACCATTTGCATAGCGAAGCGTATGCGCGCCACCGGCGTGCGCAACTCATGGGAGACCGCACGGATCATCTCCTGCTGCGAGCGCAGCAGCGACTGCACTTGGGCCGCCATGGCGTTGAAGGCCATGCCCACGCGGCCGATGAAACCTCCCGCATCGACCTTGACTCGGGTATCGAGGCGACCGCTGGCAATGCGCCCTGCGGCCAGCTCGAGCCGCGCCAGACGCGCCTCCACGCCACGCACGATCAGGTAGATGATGGCGGCCAGCACACCGAGCATGATCACCAGCACCAGCAGCAGCAGCGAAATGGGGGTGGGTTTCAGCGCCGAGACAGGGCCGATCGACAGCCATTGGCGGGAGTCGTCGGCAGCCGGTACGGCAAGGTGAATGGTCAGCGCCCAGTGCCCCGGCATCAGTCGAATCACCAGTTCACCGTCGCGCAGGCGGGTGAGCTGATGGCTGTCGAGTCCTTCGGGAGCCAGATCATTGAGGCGTACCGGCAAGGCCTCGCTGGCCACGCCCTCGAGGCGCCGACGGCGACTATCGCCATCCACTTTGGCCAGCCAATCCCCCAGCATCTGGGCCAGGCCGCGCAGCTGACGCTCGTTGAGTCCCGAGAGGCGAGCCTCCAGGATGCGCTCCTCGCGCGGCAGGCGCCGGTAGAGCCGCCAGCCCTCCTCTTCGTGCACCTTTACCAGCACTCGGCCACGCTCCAGCCGCCGCCGATCGAACCAGCCAAGCTCGGTGTCCGCCGGCTCACGCAGCGACAAGCGGATGTTGAGCAGATCCGATTGCTGGGTCAGCCAACCGCCACGCTCGTGGGCAGGCAAAGCCGCCACCCGCCAGGTGAGCAGCTTTAGCGGGGCTTCGGCCAGTTGTTCGCGATACTGTTCGATCCGCACCCGGTCGACCAGAGCCAGGCCCATCAGGGCCAGGCCGAAAGTCAGCAGCAGCGCCAGGGCCAAGGCCAGATAGACACGCAGGAAGGAGCCATCGGCCAGCAACCGCTGCATGACTCAGGCATCCTTGACGAACAGGTAGCCCTTGCTGCGTACCGTTTTTATCCGGTGCGGATGATTGGGGTCGTCGCCGATCTTGGGGCGAATCCGTGAGACCCGGACATCGATGGAACGGTCCTGGCCGTCGTACTTGATGCCGCGCAGATCGCTGAAGATCTCCTCACGTGTGAGTACCCGGCCGGCGTTGCTGGCCAATAGCCACAGCAGATCGAACTCGGCGCTGGTCAGGTCGATGCGTTCACCTTGCAACCAGGCTTCACGAGTGGCGCTGTCGATCTCGAGGTTGCCGAACGCGAGTCGGGCCTCACCGGAGTGCTCGGCGTTCTCCGCTCGCCTCAGCAACGCTCGCATGCGTGCCAGCAGCACCCGGGGCTGGACCGGCTTGGGCACGTAGTCGTCGGCCCCCATTTCCAGACCCAGCACCTGGTCCATGTCATCGGTGCGGGCGGTCAGCATCAGGATCGGCCCTGCATAGTCGGGCCTGGCCCGGCGACAGATCGACAATCCATCCTCTCCGGGCAGCATCAGATCGAGGATCACCAGGTCCGGCTGCAGTGTCAGTATCTGTTCGACGCCTCGTGAGCCTTCGGCCTCCACCGTGACCTTGAATCCGTTGGATTCGAGATAATCGCGGGTGAGCTCGGCCAGGCGCACGTCATCCTCGATAATCAGCACGTGTTCCATGTCGCTGCTTTCCAGGTTGTCATCCATCCTAGTCATCCCCGTGCTGGGCTTGGTTATCACTCGGGACACCCTGTCCCGCCAAATTACAGACCAAGGATACCCGAAATAGGTTCTTTCGCCTGCCTTTCATACATTTCGAGTCCTTGCAGCTTGCCAGCGAAGCATAGCCCGGACTTACGCAACAACCCAAAAGATGCCCCCCGACGAGTCACAGCTCACCCACAGGTTATCCACTTGAAGGCGGCGGCAAAGCACACTATCTTGTGTTCTCAAAAGAGAAAGACACAAGATGATGTGCATTTACCAAGCCTTACTTCGGCTGTCAATGCCTTCGTCGCTCCCGACATCATCCCCACGCAGAAGGGATTACCGGCACATGGAACTCCAGACCCCCGACCCGACCGACCTGTCGCTAACGGCTCCGCAAGCCCTGCGCGTCATCAAGCGCAACGGTGATGTGGCGCCCTTCGACGCCGGCAAGATCGCCGTCGCCATGCGCAAGGCCTTCATTGCCGTGGAGGGCGACAACGTCAGTGCCTCCTCGCGGGTCCGCGACTTCGTGGAACAGGCCAGCCAGGCCATCGCTCGTGCCTTCCTGCGCCGCATGCCGGACGGCGGCACCGTCCACATCGAGGACATCCAGGATCAGGTAGAGCTGGCGCTGATGCGCGCCGGCGAGCAGAAGGTCGCCCGCGCCTACGTACTTTACCGCGAGGAGCACGCGCGTGCTCGCGCCGCGGCCGGTGCCGAGATCGAGAAGCCGCACCCCACGCTCAACGTTACCCTGGCCGACGGTAGCCGCCGCCCGCTGGATCTCGGCCGCATCGAGACGCTGGTATTCGATGCCTGCGCGGAACTCGAGAACGTCGACCCCAACCGTATCGTCGAGGAATCGCTGAAGAATCTCTACGACGGCGTCTCGGTGGATGGCGTCTCCCAGGCGCTGACGATGACCGCGCGCACCCTGGTGGAGAAGGAACCCAACTACACCTACGTCACCGCCCGCCTGCTGCAGGACAGCCTGCGCCGCGAGGCGCTGACGTTCCTCGGCATCGCCGAGGAGGCCACCTTCGGCGATATGGCCGAATTCTACAAACCGGCCTTCCAGGCCTATGTGGCCAAGGGTATCGAATTCGAACAGCTCGATCCGGTACTCGCCGAGTTCGACCTTGAGCGGCTGGGCGACGCCCTCGATCATTCCCGTGACAACGCCTTCACCTACCTGGGCCTGCAGACGCTCTACGACCGCTACTTCATCCACCGCGACGACGTGCGTTACGAGCTGCCCCAGGTCATGTTCATGCGCGTGGCCATGGGCCTGGCATTGAACGAGGACGACCGTGAGGCGCGAGCCATCGAGTTCTATGAGCTGCTCTCCAGCTTCGACTACATGGCTTCTACGCCGACGCTGTTCAATTCCGGCACCGTGCGCAGCCAGCTTTCCAGCTGCTATCTCACCACCGTGCCCGACGAGCTCGACGGTATCTACAGTGCCATCCGCGATAACGCCCTGCTCTCCAAGTGGGCCGGGGGCCTTGGCAACGACTGGACCCCGGTACGCGCGCTGGGCTCCTACATCAAGGGCACCAATGGCAAGAGCCAGGGTGTGGTGCCGTTCCTCAAGGTGGTCAACGATACCGCGGTGGCGGTGAACCAGGGCGGCAAGCGCAAGGGGGCGGTGTGCGCCTATCTCGAGACCTGGCACCTCGATGTCGAGGAATTCTTCGAGCTGCGCAAGAACACCGGCGACGACCGCCGCCGCACCCATGACATGAACACCGCCAACTGGGTGCCCGACCTGTTCATGAAGCGCGTATTCGATGACAAGGAGTGGACGCTTTTCTCGCCCGCCACCTGTCCCGACCTGCACGACCTCTACGGCGCCGCCTTCGAGAAGCGCTACGAGGAGTACGAAGCGATGACCCGCTCTGGGCAGCTCAAGCTGTTCAAGCGCGTACGCGCCAAGGACCTGTGGCGCAAGATGCTCTCGATGCTGTTCGAGACCGGCCACCCGTGGATCACCTTCAAGGATCCGTGCAACCTGCGTAGCCCACAGCAGCACGCCGGCGTGGTGCACTCCTCCAACCTGTGCACCGAGATCACGCTCAACACCAGCGTCGATGAAATCGCGGTGTGCAACTTGGGTTCGGTCAACCTGGCCCAGCACGTGACCGACGGCAAGCTCGACGACGACAAGCTGAAGAAGACCGTGCGCACCGCCGTGCGCATGCTCGACAACGTCATTGACATCAACTACTACGCGGTGCCCCAGGCCAGGAACTCCAACTTCAAGCATCGCCCGGTGGGGCTCGGCATCATGGGCTTCCAGGATGCGCTCTACGCCCAGGATATCGCCTACGCCTCCGAAGAGGCGGTGGCGTTCGCCGATCGCTCGATGGAACTGGTCAGTTACCACGCCATTGAGGCCTCCAGCGACCTGGCCGCCGAACGCGGCCGCTACCAGAGCTTCGAGGGCTCGCTGTGGAGCCAGGGCGTGCTGCCCATCGACTCCATCGAGAAGCTGAAGACCGAGCGCGGCGAGAAGTACATCGAGGTCGATACTTCTGCCACTCAGGACTGGCAGCGCATCCGCCGGAAGATCGCCGACCAGGGCATGCGCAACTCCAACGTGATGGCCATCGCCCCCACCGCAACGATCTCCAACATTTGCGGTATATCGCAGTCGATCGAGCCGACTTATCAGAACCTCTACGTGAAGTCGAACCTCTCCGGCGAATTCACCGTGGTCAATGCCTACCTGGTCCACGACCTGAAGGCTCGCGGCCTGTGGGACGAGGTAATGATCAACGACCTCAAGTACTACGACGGCAGCGTGCAGCCCATCGAGCGGGTGCCGGAAGACCTCCGGGCAAAGTATGCCACCGCCTTCGAGACAGAGCCGAAGTGGCTGGTGGAGGCCGCCGCACGGCGCCAGAAGTGGATCGACCAGGCCCAGTCGCTGAACCTCTACATCAAGGGCGTGTCCGGCAAGAAGCTCGACGTGACCTATCGCATGGCGTGGTTCCGCGGGCTCAAGACCACCTACTACCTGCGCGCCCTGGGTGCCACTTCGGTGGAAAAGTCCACCGTCGACCGCGGCACGCTCAACGCGGTGAGTAACCAGGCATCAGGCGGTGCGCCTGCACCCCAGGCGCAACCCGCCCCAACGACACGCGAGCCCCGCGGCGTTGAGGATTTCCTCACCGGCAAGGCGGGCAGCGGCTCTCGCGCGCCGAGTGCCAGTGAGATAGACGACCTGGGCTGCGAGGCCTGCCAGTAGGTTAACAAGCTGGCTGCGCTCGGCTTCGTACGCAGCGAGAACATTTTTTCTGATCCGACGATACCCGGATCTCGCCAAGATTAGGTGACGCCATGCTGAACTGGGACGAATTCCACGAGGACGAGACTTCCGTTGCCGAGCAGCCGGCCAAGGCCGCGCCGGCCCCCGCCGTCAAGCCTCAGCCCGCGCCTGCCCCGGTCGAGGAAGTGAAGGAGAGCAGCGGCAGCTACAAGGTGGCTGAAAGCGACCGCCTGGCGCGGGCCCGCAAGTCGCTCGAGGAGCTCGACGTGGCAGCCGGTCTCGAGGAACTCGAGATGGGAGCGGCGCGTATCGAGGTCGACGACAAGCAGATGATCAACGCCCGCGCCGACCTCAACCAGTTGGTGCCTTTCAAGTACGAGTGGGCCTGGCAGAAGTACCTGGACGGCAGCGCCAACCACTGGATGCCCCAGGAAGTGAACATGAATGCCGACATTGCGCTGTGGAAGAGCCAGGACGGCTTGACCGCGGACGAACGCCGCATCGTCGAGCGCAGCCTCGGCTATTTCTCCACCGCCGACTCGCTGGTTGCCAACAACCTGGTGCTGGCCCTGTATCGCCTGATCACCAACCCCGAGTGCCGCCAGTACCTGCTGCGTCAGGCCTTCGAGGAGGCGATCCACACCCACGCCTATCAATACTGCGTGGAGTCGCTGGGCATGGACGAGGGCGAGGTCTTCAACATGTACCGCGAGGTGCCGTCGGTCGCCGCCAAGTCGGCCTGGAGCCTCAAGCACACCCAGTCGCTGTCGCGTCCCGATTTCAATACCGGCACCCCCGAGACCGACCAGGAATTGCTGCGCAACCTGGTGGCCTTCTACTGCGTCACCGAGGGCATCTTCTTCTATTGCGGCTTCAGTCAGATCCTCTCCATGGGCCGGCGCAACAAGATGACCGGGGTGGCCGAGCAGTTCCAGTACATCCTGCGCGACGAGTCCATGCACCTCAATTTCGGGGTCGACATGATCAACCAGATCAAGATCGAGAACCCGAACCTGTGGACGCCCGAGTTCCAGGACGAAGTCACCCAGATGATCCTCGAGGGCACCGAGCTCGAAATCGCTTATGCCCGCGACACCATGCCCCGCGGCGTGCTGGGCATGAACGCGGCGATCATGGAGGAGTACCTGCACTTCATCTGCAACCGCCGCCTGGCCCAGATCGGCCTCAAGGAGCAGTTCCCCGGCGCGCAGAACCCGTTCCCGTGGATGAGCGAGATCATCGACTTGCGCAAGGAGAAAAATTTCTTCGAAACCCGCGTCACCGAGTATCAGGTGGGCGGCGCGCTCAGTTGGGATTGAGCTTCGGCAGCAACAAGCCCCACTCAGCGCCGAGTGGGGCATTTACCAAGCAGGAAAAGGAGTCGAAAGCCTTCATGTAGTCCCCGTAGCCAACCAAGAGGTGCGTCATGTCCAGAATGCGCGTTTCCGTGAAGCCACATCGTCGTTCAGCCCCTTTCCGACCCGTCAGGTCCTCGCCCAAGCCTGGGCTCAAGACGGTGTCCATCAAGCCTCATCGCCACCCGCCGCCGAAGTGATCTCCGCCCATCCGGCAAGCCTGGCTACGACCTTCAACGACTTTGAAGTGAGGTAAACGTCATGGGAAGTTACTACGCAAACGACAACGCTCGACTCAGTGGAACGCAAGCTCCCGGGGATCATCAGGCATGGCAGCACGCACTCGATCTTGCCCTTGCCGCCCATAACAGTGAAGACGCCCTGGCCCGCTACCCGCACGTGGCCTTCGCCTTCCCTTCGTCAGCGCCCAACCCCTACTCCCGAGAATATCCGCTGCTCGACTATCGCGAGCTCAAGGAGTGGGCGAGTTCGCGAGGTTGGCGGGTCCGCCCCGCTCCCGAGCGCGCACCAATGGGCGAAAAGTACAGCCCTCCGGTACGCTTCACGCGTTTGCCATCGCGCTACCACTGAAACCGGCTGCCCAAGCGACAGCGTACGGACGGCAAACGATCCGTGAGACAAGAATCGAGTTCATGAGTCCAGCTCGACCGACCACCTTGCGTATCGCCGCGGCTCTGATCCTCGACTCCGAGGGGCACATGCTGCTGGTGCGCAAGCGAGGTACCGAACGCTTCATGCAGGCCGGCGGCAAGCTCGAGCCCGGTGAACCCGCGCGATGGCGTTGCCTTAAGGATCGTATCCTCCTACGCTCGGGTTAGCATGTAAGCCTGATGTGGCAAGGAGGCTCATCATCGGAACCGACTGGAAGGAGGGCAACCGGATCACCCTGTTGCCCGACAGTCGCCGCTTCGTGCCGGCTCTGCTCGAGGCCATCGATACCGCCCAGGAGTCGATCTGGCTCGAGCAGTACCTGGTCGAATCCGGGCGAGTGACACAACGTTTCTTCGAGGCGCTGATACGGGCAGCGCGGCGCGGTGTCGAAGTGCGCGTCCTGCTGGACAGCTTCGGTGCCACTGGCCTGGGCCAGCACGAACGTACCCGACTGTCGGCTGCCGGGGTGGCGCTGTGTCACTACAACCCGTTCATGATGCGGCGGCTGCGCCGCAATCTGGTACGCACCCATCGCAAGCTGGTACTGATCGATCGCCGAGTAATCTACACCGGTGGCTACTGTCTGACCGACGACTATCTGGGCGACTGGTTCGACCTGATGGTGAGGGCGGAAGGCCCGGTGGTGGCAGATGCGATCAAACTGTTTGCAGACCTCTGGGAATCTCCTCGCGTCCGGGGCGACAAGGCCCGATTGGTCCGGCGGGCGGCGCCCCAGTCCCAGGCCGGGAGCATGCCAGCACGACTGGTCCAGAATGAGGGCCATCGCAGCCCGACCATCCGCCGCTCGCTGCACCGGCAGATAGTCGGCGCCACACGTCGCGTATGGCTATATACCCCCTATTTTCTACCCTCCCGCCAATTGCGCCGGCTGATAAAGGAAGCGTCGGCACGAGGCGTCGATGTTCGATTGCTGGTAGCGGGCAAGGGGCATGACCACCCCAGCGTGCGAACTGCAGGTCAGCGCCACTATGGCCAGCTGCTCGACTCCGGCATCAAGATTTACGAGTACCAGCCTCGTTTCACCCATGCCAAGTTCTGCATCGTCGATGACTGGGTCACCGTGGGGTCGTGCAATTTCGATCACTGGAGCCTGCACTGGAATTTGGAAGCGAACCTGGAAGTGGATAGTCCAACGTACTGTGCAGACCTTGTCGAACTGTTCGAAAGCCATAGCGAGGAGAGTCGGCCGATTCTCGCCCAGGCATGGCAACAACGTCCACGAACCCAGCGCCTTCGGGAACGAGCTGCAGCGCTGATCAGCGCGTGGCTGGCCGGGCTACGCTGACGTGACGGTCACTTATTACGCGCTTGCTGCCGTCGCTGCCAGTGTCCGTACATTTTGGCAAACGGCGCCGCCGTGAGCCCATGCACCAATAGTGAAATCGCGACGATCAGGCTAACGGCGACCCAGACGCGCTCATGCCCAGTGCGGCTCGATGCCAGGGTTGCGTAATAGAGGGCCGATATCCCGATCGGCCCGAACCAGCCCATCACCCACACGATCGATCTATCGCGCAGCGAGGGAAGCCATGGGCTTAGCAGCAGAATCGCCGGCAGGCGACGCAGCAGCAGTACCAACAGAACCAGAGCCAGCCCCGCCCAGCCCAGCGCCCACCACTCATCCCAGGGGGCAATCAGCCCGAACAGGATGAAGGCCGGCAGGGTCAGCAGGATATTGACCGCCTCCTGGACATTGTCCTCCTCGCTGCGATCTTTCCCCCCTACTTTTTGATCGAAGGCCAGACCGGCGGCGAAGACGCCGAGAATGCTGTTGGTGCCCAACAACGCGCCTACACCAAGCACGAAGATCGTCAACGCCACGGTAATCGAAAGAAAGGAGGGCTGGTCGAGATAGCCACGCTCTTCCGACCAGCGCAGTGCGCGTCCTGTCGCCCAACCCAGCACGATGCCGACCAGCACGCCACCACCCACTTCCCATAGCCAGACCCGACCGAACCAGTCGAGCCAGGCATCGCCAGTGGGTGTGGTCAATAGCAGGATCGGCAGCAATACCAGCGGATAGGCCAGCCCATCGTTGGCGCCGGACTCACTGGACAATAAATGACGAAAGGAACCCGGCAAATTCTCCTTGGCCACCCCACCGGTGACGATGGAAGACGCCACCACCGGATCGGTGGGACAAACGGCGGCTCCGACCAGCAGTGCGATCAGCAGCGGTAATCCCAGCACCCCGTAGGTGAGCAAGGCACTGATGAGACACATCGCGGGCATCCCGATGGCCAGCAGGATAACTAGCGAGCGCCAGTGAGAGAAAGGGTAATCGGGAGGAAGCCGCAAGGCGATACCCATCAGGCTGATGCCCAGCGTGATGCGCGCCGTCTCCTCCATCAACTTCTTGCTGTCGCCCCAAGCCCGGGGATCCAGCAGGTCCATTGCCTCCGGTCCTAGTGCGACACCCAGCAGGAAGGCAAGCAAAGGCACCGATAGCCAGGAACGATCCAGCGGGCTCGACAACAAGCCCACGACCAGCACCAGGCCACCCACGACCGCGAGCGCTAAGTTCAAGTGCTCCATCCCGGCTCCTTCCGCTCCATAGCTTCCCTTTCCCTACCCTAGGCAATCTGACGCAAGGCGTAAAACCGAGCAACGCCGCCGGAACAGGATTGCACGGTGAATCGCTGCTGGCTTAAAGTAGCTACGGACCTCAACGGACAAGGAGTCGAGCATGACGAACGGCAAGTCCCGCAGTGTCATCAAGCGTATCTACGTTCCTACCCACGTGCGCGAGCTTCCCAGCGGCGAGCGGGTCACCGTACCCGGTCACTATCGCAAGCCAGCCGAATCCTGAGCTCTCGGATCTACAGAATCACGGCGTCAGCGCCGCGAGATGATACGTGGCTTCCGTGTCAGGCCGCTCAGTTCCAGGCGACGATCTCGGGATCGGCAGGTACGAAAGTATCCGGGTTGGTTACGTTATCGAGGCTGATGAAGTCGATACCGCCGTTGCTGCGGATGTAGGTGCCCGCCACGATCGCGCCGTACAGGCTCGAGTTGCCGTTTTGACGAACATATCCACCGGCCCAGAACACGCCATAATTGTCCGTGTTGCCGTTGAATTCGATATCCTGGCCAGCGATGACAAAAAGGCCGATCTCGCTCTCGTTGCCACCGCTTGAAGTAGCCCCGCTCATGGTGACGTTACCTGTTGCCACCAGCGTCACACGGTTGCTATCCACGGAACCGCCCTGCACATCCAGGTCGCCGTCGCAAAATACGGTGTCACCATCGTTCAGCGTGTCCATGTCGATACTGCACGTGTTGATGACTCCCCCACGCTCCCGATATTCATCGAATACCGTAGGGTCGTAACTCTTGTAGCAGTGAGGCTCGGGATTTTCATCACAGCCGCTTACGTCCTCGCCTGCCGGTCGGGTTCCTGGCAGGGGCACCTCGACCATCTGCTCTGTCCCGTCGGTCACGATCGCTTCCGAACCGTCTCGCAGAGTAATGTCGACGGTTCCGTTGGAGTGGACATTACCCAGAACGGTGGACTGGCCCGTGACCAGAATGTAGTCCGCACTGAGCAGCCCATTGGTAAAGGCAGGGTTCGGTCCCGGTGTGAATTCGATGCGAGCGAAGACCGGCTGGCTCACTGCTGCCAGACTGCCCGCGGTGACCACGGCCCCCATGCCGGCAATGAAGTAATCGCTGCCGTCCCGGAGCAGATAGTAGTGGCAGGCGATATTGCCGCTGCAGGCGTTGGCGGAGATGTCACCCAATGCGGTGAACTCTGTCCAGCTGTAGGCTTCCACTTCGGCGAGGGTCCGTGTGGCATCGAAGTCGCTGACGCTCATGCCGCTGCCATTCTCGCCCCAGCCGGCCGAGATGGCCTTTTCCGCGCCCATCTGGGCTTCGGTTGCGGCCTTGTAGTTTCCCGCCAGGCGCTCGTCGATCTGTGACGACTGCATTCCGGAAAGCCCCAGCATCAAGGAGCCGGCCAGCATCGAGAGCACGACAACCAGTGCAGCACCGCGTTCTTGTTTCATGTGAGTGCTCCTACCTCTCGGGAGGTCAGGCTAGTCTATCGCCTCGTTTCGGTTGACGGCACGAAACACGAAGTCGTCCGTCTCGGTAGCGTCCTCCCGGCTCTTGATAAGCTGGAATTGCAGAACCCAGACGCCGTTGGCCTCGTCGGTTTCACTCGCATCACGGCCGAACCCACCGTCAGCGAAACCGGTAACGAGCGGCTCGTAATCGGCGCCGGAAGGGTCGGTACCGCATCTCTGCCCCATGTCAAGTGACCAGCCTTCGCTGGCACTAATAGCGGCGCTACTCAGACGGTAGATTCGCACCACCATGGCACCGTCAGTGCAAGCGCTCGTATCTCCATTGTTCGTGATCTCGACTCTCAGCTCTCCGGCTGCGTCATCAAAGCTTATCTCAGGGCCCGAAACAGAATCGAAGTTGGCCCGCCGAATGTCGCGTATCAATGTCTCCGTGGCAAAGGTCAACGCCGCCTGCTTGTTGCCCAGCAGCTCGGTCTGGCGAAAGGTCTGGAACCCCATGAGAAACAGCTGACCCGCACCGAGAATGATGATCAGGCCGATCACCAGCGCCACCATCAGCTCGATCAGGGTGAAGCCCGACTGAGGGCGGGGGACGTGATTGCGGAAGCCTGAAATGAGCATGATACGCGCGTCTCTCATGGGTCCATGTCGGGCAAGCGGAACTGATAAACGAACCCTACCCCGGTCTCACCCGTACCATAGCGATCCTCTTGCCAGCGTACGGTCACGGTATAGTCACAGTCCGTACCGCCGATATCGCTTCCCGCATCGAAAAGCAGGGTGCCGAACCAGTTCCCCAGCCAGCCGCTCTCGACCGTACTCGCAGCCGGGCACGCTTTGTTGGCATCCCCTGAAAGCGCGGCCCACGCCCTCTCCTGCGCATCGATGGCTGCCAGGCTCACCACCGCGCGCTGGTAGCCCATGTGGGCACTCTGCAAGGCCCTCAGCTGCATGGCCGCCACACCGAGCAGGCCAATGGAAAGGACCAATACGGCGATCAGCGCTTCGATGAGCGTAAAACCTGACTGAGCGTGACGTCTCATTTCGCTCCTCAACTCGACGGCTTGCCGATGCGGCCGGTGCTGCTCACGCGCAGGTCGACGTCACCGGCACCACTATGATCGACCGTGATGTCACAGCCAGACGTACAATTCGCGCGCCGACCCAACGCGCTGAAGGTGATATTGGTACTGGTGATGCTGACCTGGCCGCCGCGCGCAGAGCGAATCGAAATGTCGTTATTGCCGGCCGTGGTGATCCGGTATTCCCAAGGGCTGGCTTGCGTTACGCGGAACGTCACGTTCTCGCGCCGCTTGATGGCCTCGCTGCGGGCCTGGTTCAAACCGGAAAGCACCACGTTGTAGTCAGCCGCCAGCTGGTTTCTGGCCATCATGCCTTGAAAGCCCGGCACGGCAATGGTGGCAACGATCGTCATCACGGCGATCGTGACCAGTAGCTCGATCAGGGTGAAACCGGCGCTTTTCATCGATACGTTACCAGCAGGCCGCAGGGCTTCTTACACCTTGATGATTCAGGGTCATGTTACCGGAACATCCATCGGGGCCACGACCGGATAACAATGCAGCGGTAAGGGTGAAGGTAGCAGCAGCGCTCGTCACGGTAATGGAGTAGTTCCCATCGGGAGAGGGCGAAGTCACGTTGCATCCCGCATAGGAATTATTGACCGTATAGCAACGCTCGAGCTGGCCGGCTGCCTCCATGAGCCCGGCATGGGCATCAGTGCGCGTCGCTCGTTCCACATAGCCGCGATAGCTCGGTATGGCAATCGACGCCAGGATCGCAATCACGGCCACGGCGATCATCAGCTCGATCAGCGTGAAACCGCGAGCGCGCCGGGGCGTGCCATACCGAGGCCACTGAGGAGCCAGGCGGGCGTAGGTCGTCACTTGGCGCTCCTCCGCTAATTGGTTACACTTGGTTTCAGTATGTATCATGACACCCAACCCTGCTAGATACATCATAAAAAAAGCCGGGGCAGGCCCGACTGATTATTCTCGCACAGCATGAGATGTCTCATATCTTCAGGTAGTGGCGTACTTCACACCTTTTTCTCAGGATAGCGAATCGCTGGCGATCACGCGTTCGCGCAGCTCGCGGGGCATGGAAAAGGTGATGGTCTCCTCGCGGCCGGCCAGCTCTTCCGGCGCCTGCGCGCCCAGGCCCTGCAACCGCTCGATCACACCCTTGACCAGAACCTCCGGCGCGCTCGCCCCGGCGGTGATACCGACGGCAGTCACATCCTTGAGCCAGGCCGGCTCGATCTGGTTGGCGTCGTCGATCAGGTAGGCCGGCGTACCGACCCGCTCGGCCAGCTCGCGCAGGCGGTTGGAGTTGGAGCTGTTGGGGCTGCCCACTACCAGCAGCAGGTCGCAGCCGGCAGCCAGCTCACGTACCGCATCCTGGCGGTTCTGGGTGGCATAACAGATATCGTCCTTGCGCGGCCCCTCGATCTGGGGGAATTTTTCACGCAGAGCGTCGATCACTCGAGCGGTGTCGTCCATGGAGAGAGTGGTCTGGGTGACGAAAGCAAGCCGGGTCGGGTCGTTCACCTCGAGACGCTCGACGTCGGCTTCGTCCTCGACCAGATAGATGCTGCCACCGTGTGACTCGTCGTAACGCCCCATGGTGCCCTCCACCTCGGGATGGCCGGCATGCCCGATGAGGATGCACTCCTGCCCGCGCCTGGCGTAGCGCAGCACTTCCAGATGCACCTTGGTCACCAGCGGGCAGGTGGCATCGAACACCTTGAGACCGCGCCGTTCGGCGTCCTCCTGGACCGCTCGGGAAACGCCGTGGGCGGAGAAGATCACGATGACATCGTCGGGCACCTCGTCGAGTTCCTCGACGAAGATCGCGCCACGCTCACGTAGGGTATCGACCACGAAGCGGTTGTGAACGACCTCATGGCGCACGTAGATGGGCGGGCCGAAGACATCCAACGCACGGTTGACGATCTCGATGGCACGGTCGACCCCGGCACAGAAACCGCGGGGATTGGCCAGCCTGATTCGCACGGAGTTAGCTTGCATGGTTACGTTACCTTGATGCCTGGGCATCGAGTAGAAACAATAAAGCGTAGAAAGCAGGAGTGCCGTTGCGACCAGACTCAGTGTGTCTGCGCGGGCCTCACATCAATCACCTCGACCTCGAAGGTCAGGGTACGCCCGGCAAGCGGATGGTTGAAGTCCACTTCCACATTGCGCTCGTCGACATCGGTGATCACCCCTGGCAACTCGCCGCCGGCGGGGTCGGCGAATGACATCACCGTGCCCACTTCGGGCTCGATCTCGTCAAAATCATCGCGACTGAGCCTCTGCACGTTTTGCGGGTTGTGCTGGCCGAAGCCGTGCTCCGGCGAGATCTCGAAGCTGCCGCTTTCGCCGCCTGCCATGCCCTTCAGCGGGTATTCGAAACCCGGCGGCAAATTGCCATCGCCCAGTTGGAAGGTGGCCGGCTGTTTCTCGCGGGTGGAGTCGACCACGGTGCCGTCCTCCAGCTTGAGGGTGAAGTGCAGCGTCACTTCCATACCCTCGTCGATGCGTAATTCGCTCATCGTTGCTCTCGCTTGATCGTACGCTTGAAAGGTCGGGTCCTGCCAGCAGCATAGCAGGCGGCTCAACCGCGCCGCCGCGCCTGCTTGCGGCCTTCGAAAAGGGATTCCCAGATCAGACCGACGGCGCCCAGGGTGATGCCGATATCGGCCACGTTGAAGGCCGGGTAGTACCAGCCGGCGACATGAAAGGAGAGGAAGTCGACCACGTAGCCATGCACCAGGCGGTCGTAGAGATTGCCCAAGGCACCCCCGATGACCAGCGCCAGCGCACCACCGAGGAACCGCTCGTCAGCCTTCAGCCGGCTCATCCAGATCGTCAGGCCGATGCAGGCCCCGATACCGACCAGGGCGAAGAGCCAGCGCTGCCAGCCAGGATGACCGGCCAGAAAGCTGAACGCCGCGCCGGTGTTGTGCAACAAAGTGAGGTTGAAAAACGGCAGCACTTCCACCGGCTGGCCGTAGCTCAGCAGGCTGGACATCAGCGCCTTGGTGGCGAGGTCCAGCGCCACTACGGCGACGGCCAGCCACAACCAGCGCAGCGGCTTGCTCATCGGCGGCACCGCAGCGCCGCCCTGCTCCTTGTCACGCATAGTGGCGAGTCTCACCGGAACCCTCCGGCAGGTTGCTGATGCAACGACCGCACAGGTCCGGATGCTCGACGTGGCTGCCGACATCCTCGCGGTGGTGCCAGCAGCGCTCGCACTTGTGGTAAGGACTCGCCGACACTGCGACCTTCAGGCCTTCAAGCTCGGTGGCCTCGGCGGCCTCGGCGTTTTGGCCTTCGCCCAGCGGTGCCAGGCGCACTTCGCTGGTGAGCATGACGAAGCGCAGCTCCTCGCCCAGCTTGGCCAGGGTGGCATTGAGCTTGGCGTCGACATAGAGGGTCACTTCCGCGGCCAGGCTGCCCTTGATGGTCTTCGCGTTGCGTGCATCCTCCAGGCACTTGTTGACCGCCTGCTTGACCTCGAGCACCTGCTCCCAGAAGTCGCGGCCCATCTCGGCATCCGGCGCCAGGGTGGCGAGCCCCTCGTAGTAGCTCTCAAGCAGCACGCTGTCGCGGCGCTGGCCGGGGATGTGCTCATAGATCTCCTCGGCGGTGAAGCTGAGGATCGGCGCCACCCAGCGCGAGAGCGCTTCGACCACCTGGTAGAGTGCCGTTTGGCAGCTGCGCCGGGCCAGGGAGTCGGCCTGGGTCGTGTACTGGCGATCCTTGATAACATCGAGGTAGAAACCGCCGAGCTCACGCGAGCAGAAGGTGTGCACCTGCTGATAGACGTCGAGGAAGCGGTACTCCTCATAGGCCTTCTCGATGCGCGCCTGGAGCTGGGCGGCGCGATCCACCACCCACTGGTCCAGCGCCAGCATGTCGGCGAAAGCGACGCTGTCGCGGGCCGGATCGAAGCCGTTGAGGTTCGAGAGCAGGAAGCGCGCGGTGTTGCGGATACGCCGATAGACGTCGGCGGTACGCTTGAGGATCTCGTCGGAGACCGCCATCTCGCCGGAATAGTCGGTGGAGGAGACCCATAGGCGAAGGATATCGGCGCCGAGCCTGTCCATCACTTCTTGCGGCGCCACCACGTTGCCCAGCGACTTGGACTGCTTGCGTCCTTGGGCATCGACGGTGAACCCGTGCGTCAGCAGTTGCCGATACGGCGGATGCCCATCGATTGCCGACCCCGTCAGCAGCGATGAGTGGAACCAGCCGCGGTGCTGGTCGGAACCCTCCAGGTAGAGGTCGGCGCGCGGCCCAGTCTCGTGGCCATGCGGATGCGAGCCGCGCAGCACGTGGCGGTGGGTGGTGCCGGAGTCGAACCACACGTCGAGAGTATCGGTGACCTTTTCGTAATCCGCCGCCTCGTCGCCCAGCAGCTCGGCCGGGTCGAGACGGAACCAGGCGTCGATGCCCTCGCGCTCGACGCGCTTGGCGGCCTCCTCCATCAGTTCGACGGTACGCGGATGCAGCTCGCCCGTGGCCTTGTTCAGGAAGAAGGGAATCGGCACACCCCAGTTGCGCTGGCGCGAGATGCACCAGTCGGGGCGATTGGCGATCATGCTGTGCAGGCGCGCCTTGCCCCATGACGGGGTGAAGTGGGTGGCCTCGATGCCCTCGAGCGCCCGCTCGCGCAGGGTGCGGCCGTCGTGGCCCTTGAGGTCCATGCCCACGAACCACTGCGCCGTGGCGCGGTAGATTACCGGCGTCTTGTGGCGCCAGCAGTGCATGTAGCTGTGAGTGATGACCTTGTGTGCCAGCAGGGCGCCGGCCTCGCGCAGCTTGTCGACGATCTGCGGATTGGCCTTCCAGATCATCTGGCCGCCGAAGAAAGGCAGGTCCGCAGCGTAGACGCCGTTGCCCTGTACCGGGCTCTTGATCTCCTCGAACGACATGCCGTGGGCGCGGCAGGTGACGAAGTCGTCGACGCCGTAGGCCGGGGCCGAGTGGACGATACCGGTACTACCCACCTCGGATTCGACGTAGTCGGCCAGATAGACCGGCGAGAGTCGATCATAGAAGGGGTGGCGGAACTCGACCAGATCGAGCGCCTCGCCCTTGGTGGTGGCGATCACTTCGCCCTGGAGCTCGTAGCGCTCCAGGCAGCTCTCGACCAGCTCCTCCGCCAGCACCAGCAAGCGTTCGCCGGTATCGACCAGGGCGTAGTTGAACTCGGGGTGAACATTGAGCGCCTGGTTGGCCGGAACGGTCCAGGGCGTGGTGGTCCAGATCACGATGGCGGCGGGCTTGGGCAGTGACTCCAGGCCAAAGGCCACGGCCAGCTTCGTCTCGTCGGCGGCCGGGAAGGCGACGTCGATGGCATCGGACTTCTTGTCCTGGTATTCGACCTCGGCCTCGGCCAGCGCCGAGCCACAGTCGAAGCACCAGTTGACCGGCTTGAGCCCCTTGAACACGTAGCCCGCGGCGACCATGTCGGCCAACGCGCGGATCTCGCCGGCCTCGTTGACGTAGTCCATCGAGCGATAAGGGTTGTCCCAGTCGCCGATCACGCCCAGGCGCACGAAGTCGGCGAGCTGAGTCTCGATCTGAGCAGCGGCGTACTCGCGGCACAGTCCGCGGGCCTGCTCGGGCTCGAGGTGCTTGCCGTGGGTAGTCTCCACCTTGTGCTCGATGGGCAAGCCATGGCAGTCCCAGCCGGGCACGTAGGGAGCGTCGAAGCCGGCCAGGTTCTTCGACTTGACGATGATGTCCTTGAGGATCTTGTTGAGAGCGTGACCGATGTGGATGCTGCCGTTGGCATAGGGAGGGCCGTCGTGAAGCACGAACACCTCGCGACCTCGGCGCTCTTCACGCAGGCGCTGATAGAGCTTCATGTCCTGCCATTGCGACACCCTGCCAGGCTCGCGCTTGGGCAGGTTGCCACGCATGGGAAAATCGGTCTCGGGCAGGTTGAGGGTGTGCTTGTAGTCGCTCATATCCAGGGAATCAGCCGTCGTCGTGGTCGGCGGAACGTCCCGCCGAGAATTCGGAAGTCGTAGCCTCGCGCGCCAGCGGCGCCGATGCCAAGGGAAGAGAATCGTCTGCCAGGCCGGGCTCCTCGGCAGCAAGGTATTCCACGAAGAAGCGCCGGGCACGAGCCAGATCTGCCATGATCTGCCGCTTGAGCGCGGTGAAGTCGTCGAACTTCACCTCGCCGCGCAGCCTGGCGCAGGGAAATACCGTCAGCCTCTGGCCGTAAAGGTCACCATCGTAGTCGAACAGATGAACCTCCAGCACCGGCCTATCGCTGCCCACCGTGGGTCGCCAGCCGATATTGGCCACGCCGGGAAGGCGCTGCCCATCGGGTAGCTCGGTCACCACGGCATAGACGCCACGCAGCGCCAAGGGCAAGCGCGGCAGCGGCAGGTTGGCGGTAGGCACGCCGATGGTACGCCCCAGCTTCTGGTCGACGACCACTCGCCCGTCAAGGCGATAGGGACGACCCAGCATGCGCGCTGCCTGGGCGAAGTTGCCGCTGGCCAGCAGCGTACGCACCCGGGTGCTGGAGACCCTCTCGTCGTCGAGGGTGAAGGTGCGCGTATGCTCGACGCCAAACCCTTCGCGGCCGCGCCTTTCGCCCTCCTCCGCCAGCAGGCTGAAGTCACCGCTGCGATCGCAGCCGAAGCGGAAATCGTCTCCCACCACCAGATGGCGAACGCCCAATCCTTCGACCAGAACGCGATCGATGAATTCCACTGCGGTGAGGCTTCGCAGCCGCTCGTTGAACGGCAGGCAGAGAATGCGATCCACACCGCTCTCGCCCAGCAGGCGTACCTTTTCGCGCAGCCGGGTCAGGCGTGGCGGTGCCTGGTCGCCGGCGAAGAACTCACGCGGCTGGGGCTCGAACACCACGACAGCCACCGGCAGGCGCAGCTTCGAGGCCTGCTCGCGGCACTGGTCGAGAATCGCCTGATGGCCGCGGTGCACCCCATCGAAATTACCGATGGTGGCTACGCAGCCGCGATGCTCGTCGCGCAGGTTGTGCAGTCCTCGAATGACTTCCATCTAGTCGTCGCAATGTCCTGTAAGGGTTGAAACTTGCAAAGAGGTCGATTATAGCGAACCCCCGCTCCCGGATCAGCCCCGGCACACAACGCCGGGGCACTCCTTACTCAGCCACGCATACGGAAATGCCTCGGCCGGACGCCCAGCGCTGCCAGCCAGGCGAAGTAGACCGCCGCACCCGCTATTACCAGCAACGCCAACCACTGTACCCGGGTCCATACGCCCCAGCCGAGCCATTGCTGCCAGTCGGGCGACAGCCAGGCGAGCCCCGCGCTCATCACCATGCAGCCACCGATGAGTTGCACGGCATAGCGGCCCCAGCCGGGCTGGAACACCAGCACTCCCTGCTTGTGCAGCAGCCAACCCAACAGCCCGGCGTTGAGGAAGGCCGACAGTGCCGTCGCCAGCGCCAGGCCGGCGTGAGCCAGCGGCCAGATCAGAATCAGGTTGAACACCATGTTGGCGACCATGGCGATGATGCCGACCTTCACCGGCGTCTTGGTGTTCTGGCGGGCGAAGAAGCCAGGCGCCAGCACCTTGATCAACATGAAGGCGACCAGGCCGAAAGAGTAGGCCCGCAGACTCATGGCCGCCATGGCGATGTCGTGCTCGGTCATGGCGCCGTAGTGAAACAGCGAAATCAGTAGTGGCTCGGCGAGGATCGCCAGGGCCAGCGCCGCCGGCAGCCCCAGCAGCAGCACGGCGCGCACCGCCCAGTCGAGCATGGCGGCGAAGTGCTGGCCGGCCTGCTCGGCGTGGCGCTTGGAGAGCGCCGGCAGAATCACCGTACCGATGGCGATGCCGAACACACCCAGCGGCAACTCGACGAGACGATCCGAGTAGTAGAGCCAAGAGACGCTGCCGGGCGCCAGCAGCGAGGCCAGCACGGTATCCAGCAGCAGGTTGATCTGCGACACCGAGACGCCGAACAGCGCCGGCGCCATCAGCACCAGGATGCGCTTGACGCCGCTATGGGCGAAATTCGGCCAGGGTCGCGGCATCAGCCCCAGGCGCGTCAGGAACGGCACCTGGAAGGCGAGCTGGGCGACGCCGGCTATGAGCACGCCCCACGCCAGTGCCATGGCCGGCTCGCTCATCAAGGGCGTGAGCAACAAGGCGGCGCCGATCAGCGAGAGGTTGAGCAGCACCGGAGTGAAGGCCGGCACGGCGAAACGGTTCCAGGTATTGAGCACGCTGCCGGCAAAGGCGGTAAGCGACACCAGCAGCAGGTAGGGAAACGTCAGCCGCAGCATGTCGGCGGTGAGCGCAAGCTTGGCCGGGTCGCGACCAAAGCCCGGGGCGAAGAGCCACACCAGCCAGGGCGCGGCGAGCATCGCCAAGGCCGTGATCAGCGCCAGCACCGCGGTGAGGCTACCCGCCACAGCATCGAGCAGCTCGCGCACCTCGCGCTTGCTGCCGCGGGTGGCGTACTCGGAGAGCACCGGCACGAAGGCCTGGTTGAAGGCACCCTCGGCAAACAGCCGACGCATGAAGTTGGGGATCTTGAAGGCGACGAAGAAGGCATCGGCGCCGCTACCGGCACCGAACAGGGTCGCTACCACCACGTCGCGCAGCAGGCCCATGACCCGCGACAGCATGGTCATGGCCCCCACCACCAGACCGGAGCGCATCAACCCTCCGGCCTTGGGGGCAACGGCCTGGTCGTCATCGGCCACCTTGGGCGGCGCCGACTCAGCGGGCTCGGGCAACTGCTCGCGTTCCGTCACCTTCTGCTTCCTCGCCAGCTCGTTCGATGCGGGGCCATCCCGCGCTCAGGCACAAAAAAACCGGCCTTAGCCGGTTTTTTCGAGATCGCGATACGCAGGCATCTAGGCGATGGCGCTCGCGACGTCTCCAGGCGTCCGGCTTTACGCAGCCAGTGCCTTAATTCGCGTGTTCAGACGGCTCTTCAGGCGCGCAGCCTTTTTCTTGGAGAGCACGTCCTTGTCGGCGATGCGATCGATGACCGGCTGCGCCTTCTGGAATTCAGTCATCGCGGTGGCGTGATCGCCGCCGTTGATGGCCTTGATGACGCGCTTCACGTAGGTACGCACCATGGCGCGCTGGCTCGCCTTCAGAACACGACGACCTTCCGCCTGACGGGCACGCTTGCGTGCTTGCTTGCTGTTTGCCACTGACTATCTCCTGGAAAACTTTGACGCCGCCCTGTCTGGGGCGGCATCGATAACGATTTGTCCGGCCTGAAATCTCGTTTCCTGCCGGTCGGGCCATTGCGTCAACGCCAAGGTTGTCGACGGGCCGTGTCTGAGAGGATGGCGCATACTACCATAGGTACGCGGCGTCATGCTACATGCCACGAACAAGGCGTCACAGCACGACGAGGTTGTCCCGGTGGATCAGCTCGGGCGCCTCCATGTAGCCAAGAATCGCCTCGATCTGGTGACTCGGCTGGCCGAGAATGCGGCGCGCCTCGTCAGCACCGTAGTTCACCAGCCCCTTGGCGATTCGTTGGCCCTGCTCGTCGAGGCACAGCACCATGTCGCCACGCACGAAGTCGCCCGTCAGTGCCTTGACGCCCACCGCCAGCAGGCTCGAGCCGCTGCCCCGCAGCACCTTCACCGCCCCGGCATCCAGCGTCAGGCTGCCGCGCACCTGCAGCTGGCCGGCCAGCCAGCGCTTGCGTGCCGCCATCGGCGCCTCCTCGGGGCACAGCAGCGTACCCAGCCGCTCGCCCCGGGTCAGCCGCAGCAGCACATCGGACTGGCGTCCGCTGGCGATCACCGTGACGGCACCGGAGCGAGCGGCCAGGCGGGCTGCCTGCACCTTGGTGGTCATGCCGCCCCGCCCCAGCGCACCGCCGCCGCCGGCCATCGCCGCCAGTGCCGGGTCATCAGCACGCCCCTCGCTGACCAGCGTGGCCGCCGGGTTGTGGCGCGGGTCGGCATCGAACAGCCCCTCCTGGTCGGTGAGGATCACCAGTGCTTCGGCCTCGAGCAGGTTGGCTACCAGCGCGCCCAGGGTGTCGTTGTCGCCGAAGCGGATCTCGTCGGTGACCACGGTATCGTTCTCGTTGACCACCGGCACCACGCGCAGGTCGACCAGGGTACGCAGCGCCGAACGCGCGTTGAGGTAGCGCTTGCGGTTGGAGAGGTCGTCGTGGGTCAGCAGCACCTGGGCGGTGAGCAGACCATGGCGAGCGAAATGATGCTCATAGCACTGGGTCAGGCCGTTCTGACCTACCGCAGCGGCAGCCTGCAATTCATGCACTGCCGAAGGTCGGGCTTGCCAGCCCAGCCGCACCATGCCGGCGGCCACGGCACCCGACGACACCAGCACCACCTCGACACCCTGGCGATGCAGCGCCGCGATCTGGTCCACCCAGCCGCCGATCGCCGCTTCATCGAGCCCGCGCCCGTCATTGGTCAGCAGAGCGCTGCCGATCTTCACCACCACCCGGCGAGCGCCACGCAGCGCATCGCGACCCGGTACCCGCTGCTCGTTCACACCCGGCTCTCCCATCCAACAAAAACCAGCCATATCAGCGCAACTGAGCGAGCAAAGGCCATCGCCTCACTCCACATATTCGACTTCGACATCGTAATCATCATCGTCGAAGTCGTCGTCCTCATCGCTGCGCTTGCGTTTGCGACCCAGGCGCGCCTCGGTCCGCGCCACCGCCTCAGCCTCCATGCGCTCGCGTATCTCCCGCTCGCGCTCGGCCGCCTCTTCGTCCTCATTCTCCAGCCGACGCTGCTCGGTGAGCCAGCGATGCGCCGCCTGCACCAGTGTGTCGGTGCCCTCGCCGCTGATCGCCGAGACACGGTAGACCGGCCCCTTCCAGGCAAGACCTTCGACAATGGCAGCCACCCGCGCCTCGCGCTCCTCGTCCGGCACCAGATCGAGCTTGTTGATCACCAGCCAGCGCGGTCGCTCGGCCAGGGTCGGCGAAAACTGCTCGAGTTCATGGGCGATGGCATGGGCCGCCTCGACTGGATCGGACTCGTCGAAGGGCGCCACGTCGACCACGTGGAACAGCAGCCGGGTACGGGTCAGGTGCTTGAGGAACCGAAGCCCCAGCCCGGCACCATCCGAAGCCCCCTCGATCAGCCCCGGCACGTCGGCCATCACGAAGTGCTCGTGCATGCCCAGCTTCACCACGCCGAGGTTGGGCACCAGAGTGGTAAAGGGGTAATCGGCCACCTTGGGCTTGGCCGCCGAGACCGAGCGGATCAGGGTCGACTTGCCGGCATTGGGCATGCCCAGCAGGCCGACGTCGGCCATTACCTTCATCTCCAGGCGCAGGTTGCGCCGCTCGCCGTCGGTGCCGGGCGTGGTCTTGCGCGGCGCCCGGTTGGTCGACGACTTGAAGTGAATGTTGCCCAGGCCGCGGCGGCCACCCTGGGCCACCAGCACCTGCTGACCGATCTCGGTGATATCGGCGATCACCTCGAGGGTGTCCTCATCGATCACCGTGGTACCCACCGGCACTTTGACCATCAAGTCGCCGCCGGCCCGGCCGCTCATTTGGCGCCCCTGTCCGGGACGCCCGCTCTCGGCCTGATAGAAGCGCTGATATTTGAAGTCGATCAAGGTGTTGAGGGCATCGTCACCGACCAGGTAGACGCTGCCGCCATGCCCGCCGTCGCCGCCATCGGGACCACCCTTGGGCACGTACTTCTCGCGGCGGAAGCTCAGGCAGCCGTTACCGCCCCTGCCGGCTTCCACGATGATCGAGGCTTCGTCGACGAACTGCATTGTGATTCTCCCGACGGACGCTACCGTCATAATACAAGAAGGCCCCGCCTGAGCGGGGCCTTCCGTCTACCGGTTCGAGCGCTCTCAGGCAGAGACGACGCTGACGAACTTGCGGTTCTTCGGACCCTTGGTCTCGAACTTGATCACACCGTCGCTGAGGGCGAACAGGGTGTGGTCGCGGCCGATGCCAACGCCGGTGCCGGCATGGAAACGGGTGCCACGCTGACGCACGATGATGTTGCCTGCAGTCACCGCCTGGCCGCCGTACAGCTTGACACCAAGACGTTTGGATTCTGAATCGCGGCCGTTACGGGTAGAACCGGCTGCCTTCTTATGAGCCATTGCAAAGTCCTCGCTCGTTAAGGGGAAGCCGCTTAGGCGGAAATCCCGGTGATCTTGACTTCAGTGAACCACTGACGGTGGCCCTGACGCTTCATGTGATGCTTGCGGCGACGGAACTTGATGATGCGGATCTTCTCGCCACGGCCGTGGGAGACGATCTCGGCAGCCACCTTGGCGCCGTCGACCAGCGGGGCACCAATGGTGACGTCGTCGCCATCGGCAACCAGCAGCACCTGGTCGAACTCGATGGTATCGCCAGTCGGGATCTCGAGCTTCTCGAGCTTGAGCGTCTGGCCTTCCTGAACGCGGTACTGCTTGCCACCGCTCTTGATTACTGCGTACATTTGCGTCTCTCCAGAACTCATCGGGGGTTGGCTCTTCGTCGACCTGCTTCGAGTGGCGCCCCTTTCGGCAGCCATCTGACAGGGAGCATGATGAGTGGGCCGCGCATTATAACTGCGGCTAGCGCTCCATTCAAGCAGCCGTCACCCCCACTCTCGGGTCGACGCTGCGCTACATCAAGGCGCACCGCGGCACAGCTTGACGCCCCCATGGGGGGGCCATAGCATGAGCCGCAACCCCAGGCCACTGCCACTTACCGGCATGCCGGCCCAACACCCGATGACACAGCCCATGCCAGCCAACGCCTCTACCCGCTCTTCAGACAGCAACGCCTCCGCCTCGTCGCTCCATGCGGTGGTCGCCAACGATTTCGCCGCGGTCAACCGCACCATCATGGATCAACTGGCGTCGCGGGTCCCGCTGGTGGAAACCATCGGCCAGTACATCATCGCCAGCGGCGGCAAGCGGCTTCGCCCCTTACTGGTCCTGCTTTCGGCCCGGGCACTGGGCTACCCAGGCGACAAGCACATCTCGCTGGCCACGCTGATCGAGTTCATGCACACCTCGACCCTGCTCCACGACGACGTGGTCGACGAATCTCACATGCGTCGCGGCCGTGTCACGGCCAACGACGCCTGGGGTAATGCCCCCTCGGTACTGGTGGGCGACTACCTTTACTCCCGCTCCTTCCAGATGATGGTGCAGATCGGCTCACTCAAGATCATGGACGTGCTCTCGAGCGCCACCTGCGTGATTGCCGAAGGCGAGGTTCAACAGTTGACCAACGTGGGCAACCCCGACATCGACGAAGCGGTCTACTTCGAAACCATCCAGGGCAAGACCGCCATGCTGTTCGAAGCCGCCACCCATAGTGGCGCCATCCTGGCCGGGGCCGACCCGCAGCAGGAAGCGGCACTGCAATACTACGGCCGCTACCTGGGCCTGGCGTTCCAGCTCGTCGACGACCTGCTCGACTACCAGGGCGAAGCCGACGCGATGGGCAAGAACGTGGGCGACGACCTGGCCGAGGGCAAGCCGACCCTGCCGCTGATCCAGGCCATGGCCGCCGGCACCGCCGACCAGGCCAAGACGATCCGTCAGGCCATCTGCCAGGGCGGGCTCGAGCGGCTCGAGGAAGTGCTCGCCATCGTGCGCGATACCGGCGCACTGGACTACACCCGAGCCCGCGCCGAAGAGATGTCGGCCAAGGCACTTGAGCAGCTCGATTTCCTGCCTCCCAGCCGCTATCGCGACAGCATGGCCGACCTGGCCCGACTCGCCGTCGAGCGCCAGAACTGAGCGGCACCGAGCCCGCTGCCGCGGGGCTTGCAAGGTATAGGGTTTTGCGTATAATGCCCATCCGTCGGCTTCAACAGAACCGACATCGGGCGTCTCCAAGAGACGGCTCGAAAGAAGCAACGGAGTATAGCTCAGCTTGGTAGAGCGCTGCCTTCGGGAGGCAGAGGTCGTAGGTTCGAATCCTGCTACTCCGACCAGAATTCCAAAAAGGCCTTGCGATCAATCGCAAGGCCTTTTTCGCTGCCCCCTCCTTTAGCCTGACATACCCACCTTCGGCGTGAACGTGCCGCGAAAAGACGCTATGCTGCGCGACCGGAGTCGCCAGGCGCCCCCTTCGGCTCATGACTCAAGCCAATCGACTCATACAGAAGCCATAAGAGACTTGCCCCAGAACAAGTCCCACTCATACGGAGGGCGCTCGTGAAGAACAGCGAGCTTGCAACTGCGCACGGCAGCGCCGGGAGCGCTGCCATGCCCGGCCCCCATTGGTCCAACAGTGATCTCGACACGCTGCGGGCCAAGTTCTATCAGCTTCACATTGCCGTGGAACAGAGCCCGGCCGCAACCGCGATCACCGATACCGAAGGACGCATCGAATACGTCAATCAGCGCTTCATCGAGGTGACCGGCTATACCCGCGAAGAGCTGATCGGCAAGACGCCTGCGATGATCCAGTCGGGCCTGACGCCCGAAATCGTCTATCACGACCTGTGGCAGACCCTGCGCAGCGGCCAGGTCTGGCGCGGCGAATTGCAGAACCGCAAGAAGAGCGGAGAACTCTACTGGGAAGCCGAAACCATCACGCCGGTGCGCAACGATGCCGGCGAAGTCGTGCGCTTCGTGGCGGTTAAAGAGGACATCACCGAGCGCAAGCGCCAGGAAGAGGAGCTGCGACTTCTTGCCAGCGTGTTCCAGACCGGCCAGGCCACCTTGATCACCGATCCGGAAATGCGCATCGAGAGGGTCAACCAGGCCTTCACCGACATCACCGGCTACCGGCCCGAAGAAGTGATCGGCCACACGCCACGGCTGTTCAAGTCAGGGCGGCATGACAAGGCGTTTTACTCCCAACTGTGGCAGGACGTCATCGAGACCGGCCATTGGCAGGGCGAGATCTGGAACCGCAACAAGTACGGCGAGATCTACCCGCTGTGGCAGTCGATCACGGCCGTCCATGACGAGGCCGGCAACATACGCCACTTCATTGCGGTATTCCACAACATCGCCGAACGCAAGCGCCTTGAGCAGGAACTGGAACAGCAGGCCACCCGCGATCACCTGACCGGGGCGCATAACCGCCGCGCCTTCGATGCCGCCATGCGCAAGGCGATTCGGCAGGCTGAACGCAGCGACAACACCTTCTCGCTGCTGCTTTTCGATATCGACCTGTTCAAGTCGGTCAACGACCAACATGGCCACGATACCGGCGATGTCATCCTCAAACGCCTGGCCTTGCTGGTAGGCAAAACCCTGCGCAGCACCGACCTTCTGGCCCGCTGGGGCGGCGAAGAGTTTGCCATCCTGCTGCAGGACACGTCCGCCCAAGGGGCGTCGACATTCGCCGAGCGCCTGCGCCAGCAGGTGGCCGAGACCCGCTTGCAGGGTTTGGCCGTCACCATCAGCCTGGGCATTGCCGAATACCGTCGAGGTGAAAGCCCCGAAGAGATGCTGGCCCGAGCCGATGGCGCGCTTTATCGCGCCAAGCGGGCAGGACGCAACCGCGTGGGCATCGCCGACACCCACCCCTGAGCGCCGGCCGAATGCTGCTGTACGTCCCGAAGCCTAGAGCAGGGGTTCCAGCCAGGTGATCCTTCCCAGCAGGGCGCCCAGTCGCTGCCAGAGACTGCCGGGCTCGCGCCCCAGCCGCACCGGCTCCCCTTGCTGCACGGTCTGCCAGTAGAGTTGCCCCGATGCCGAGCGTCCGACCCGATAACTCAGCTCCGGCGATTCGCCGACTTCCGCCAACTCATGAAGCTCGGCGGCCAGGCCCGGGCTGGCGGCGAGTACACCCACTTCGGTGTTCCACCACACCGAACGAGGGTCGACATTGGGCGAGCCGACGAACACGCGGTCGTTATCGATGACGAGCGCCTTGATGTGCAGAGAGGAAGCCGACGAGCCCACGCTGAAGCCTTTGTCGTCATTGGACTCGCTCTCGGCGCGCATTTCATAGAGCGCGACGCCGCTTTCGAGCAGCGCTCGCCGGCGCGTCTGGTAGCCGCCATGGACCAGCGGCACATCGGTCGCTTCGAGGGAGTTGGTGAAGACCTCGACCTCGACGCCCGCCTCGGCCCACTGCCTCAGGCGCTGCGTGCCGTGCGCGCCGGGCACGAAGTAGGCGGAAACGATCAGCAGCCGCTCGCTCGGCTCTTCGGCGCGCTCGAGCAGCTCACCGGCCATGGTGCGATCGAGCGCCGGGCGCCCAGGCCATGCAGGCTTGCCCGGCGGATCCCAAAGGGCGATGCCTTCCCCCCAGTGCAGCCTGCCTACCAGCGGCCCCTGCTCGACATCGGCATAGCGCTGGCGAAGGTCGACGAAGTAGGAGGAATCGGCATTGGCTTCGAACCACTCGGCAAGCGACGAGCGCAGTTCGCGCCAAGCCTCTTCATCGGCACGGTGGTAGCGCCCGATGGGCTGCGCCAGACCATGATTCCAGTAGAGATGAAAGCTTCGCGTCAGCGGCTCCACCACGGGGCCGAGCGTCAGCAGGTCGAGGTCGGTGAAATTGCGCGGTTTGCTGGCGCTGTAGTATTCATCACCCAGGTTGCGCCCACCGACGATGGCCAGGGCGCCGTCGGCGATCCACAGCTTGTTGTGCATGCGGCGATGCTGGCGGCCGGCCTGCGGCACCGAGGCCAGCACGCGACCCGCCAGCGTGCCGCGACCGATGCTCAGCGCATTGTAAACGCGCACCTGGATATTGGGATGCGTGTCGAGTGCGGCCAACTCCGGCCCTTTTCCCACGGCGCCCAGGTCATCGATCAGCAGGCGCACCTCGACCCCCCGATCTGCGGCGGCCATGAGGCGATGCAGCAGCATCCGTGTCGTCAAACCGTCACCTAGCAGGTAGGTCTGGATATCGAGTCGTCGGTCGGCCTGCTCACTCAGCAGCAGGCGCAGGCTGAAGGCGTCCTGGCCACTGGAGAGCAGCGCGAAACCGCTCTTGCCCGGATGCGCGGAGGCGCTCATCTGCGCCCACTGGCCCAGCCAGGTGGCCTCGCTTTCGGCAACGGACAGCAGCGCCCCATGCTCACGCGGAACCGACGTGCCGGCGCACCCCAGCAACTGAAATGCCATCAGGCAAAATAGCACCGGGAGCCAGCAGGCTCGATTCGAACCGCCGGATTCAGTGCTCGTCATCGTCGTCCGCCAGGCGCCGTGCCATGGCCTTGCGCGCCCTGTTGCGGCGATAGAGTCGAGCCAGCGCCAGCGCCAGCGCAAACGCAACCATGGCGACCAGCGTCACTCCCTGCCAAGGACGGGCAGCCTCGCCTCCCATCACCGTTTCCAGCGTGATGATGAGGATGAAGCCCAGCGCCTGACTGCCAATGGCCAGGGCGCGCAGGGTATCGAACGACTTGTGTGCCATGAAGGGCTCCCACCGGGTGACAGTGCTGTCCTTGCGCAGTAGGCTTGCTCTGCTGACGCAGTAACCTTCTGCAAGTGAATGATTCTACCCGGTCTTGCCATTTGCGCCGACCCCCTTCTCGGAGCTGACCAATGGACGCCTTCGCCCTGGGCCCCGTACTGATATCCATCCCGCGACTGTATGCCATTGGCTGCGCCCTGTTGTTGCTGCTCGCGGCCTGGTTGTTGCTGGGGCTCTCCTCCGCCGATCGCACGCGCTGGTTCAACGGCCTGCTGCTGGCCTGGTTGGTCGGTGCTCGCTTGGGCCATGTGGCGATGAATCTCGACGCTTACGTCGCCGCCCCGCTGGACGTACTCAAGCTGTGGCAGGCTGGCTATCACGGGTTATGGGGGCTGCTTGCAGCGTTGATCTGGACCGGCTGGGCATTGCGCGACCGACTGCTATCCATGATCGGCGCCATGGGCCTGGTCATTGGCGTTTCGGCACTGTGGCTGGTGCTGATCACCCTGGCGCCGCTGGGCGGCGACATGCCGCTGCGCGAACTGCCCGACATCACCCTGGAGAATCTCGATGGCGAGCCGGTCAACCTGCAGAATCTGCGTGGCGAACTTGTAGTGATCAATCTATGGGCCACCTGGTGTCCGCCCTGCCTGCGTGAGATGCCGCTGCTGGCCGAGGCCGACGAGCGTGAAGGGGTCAGTGTCGTAGTAGTCAATCAGGGTGAAGAGCTGCTGCAGGTGGTCCGCTACCTCGACGAGCAGGCACTGGCCTTCCGCTATCCGCTGCTCGACCCGAACCAGAAGATGATGACGACGACCGAGTCGCCGGGACTGCCTACCACGCTGCTGTTCGACCGCGAAGGGCGCGCGGTGGAGCGCCATGTGGGCGAGCTGTCGCGGGCGCAGCTGGACGACTGGCTGAAGCGCCACTAGAAAACACACACGATGTCTGCGTCCTACCATTTCTCGCTCTTCTCAACCAGCCTTAAGCCGTGGCGGGCTTTGCGTTAGAATCCCCCGCCCTGCTGCTGACGGAGCCTGTTCCGCCGACAGCATGCGCACCGTATTCAGCATCGACCGAGGCATCATGAGCGACTTTTCACCCGGCCAGCGCTGGATCAGCGATGGCGAGGCCGACCTTGGCCTGGGCACCATCCTGAGTTGCGATCACCGTAGCGTCACCGTGCTGTTCGGCGCCAGCCAGGAAACCCGCACCTACAGCAGCCGTCAGGCGCCACTGACCCGAGTGGCCTTCGGCAGCGGTGACCGTATTCAGGCCGCCGAGGGCTGGCGCCTGACCGTCGACGACAGCAAGGAGGTCGACGGATTGATCGTCTATATCGGCGAGGACGACCAGGGCGAGCTGCGCGAACTGCCCGAAGCGCGCCTGGCCGACAGCATGCAATTCGATCAGGCCCGCGATCGCTTGCTGACCGGCCAGGTCGATCGCAACGACTGGTTCGACCTGCGCTTTCGCACTCTGCACCACCATCATCGCATCGAGCAGAATCCGGCACTGGGCCTGTCCGGACCGCGCATCGACCTGATTCCGCATCAGTTGTACATCGCCGACGAAGTGGCACGCCGTCACGCGCCGCGCGTGCTGCTCGCCGACGAGGTGGGCCTGGGCAAGACCATCGAAGCCGGCCTGATCCTGCACCGCATGCTGCTCACCGGACGTGCCGAGCGCGCTCTGATCCTGGTGCCGCCGAGCCTGACGCACCAGTGGCTGGTGGAGCTGCTGCGGCGATTCGCCCTCGATGTGACCCTGCTCGACGAGCAGCAGAGCCTGGCCCAGGCCGAGGCCAACCCGTTCGAGTCCGGCCAACTGATCCTGGCAAGCCAAGAGTGGCTCTTCGCCAACCCTCACCGTCAGGAGCAGGCGGTGGCCTGCGATTGGGACCTGCTGATCGTCGATGAGGCTCACCACCTCGACTGGAGCTCCGAGCAGGTCGGTCCCGGCTACGCTTGCGTCGAGCGCCTGGCCAAGACCGTGCCGGGCGTGCTGCTGTTGACCGCCACCCCCGAACAGATGGGCCTCGAGAGCCACTTCGCCCGCCTGCGCCTGCTCGACCCCGATCGCTACCACAGCATCGATGCGTTCCGTGAAGAGGAGCAGCACTACGTGGAGGTGGCTCAGGCCATCGACGCGCTGGAAAACCTGTCCGCAGGCGGGAAAGGCGATCGCAATTGCGTGGCCGCGGTGATCGATGAGCGTGACAGCCTCGCCCTGCTGGACCTCCTGACCAGCCCCGAGAGCAGTCCGGAGCAGCAAGCCAGCGCCCGCGACCAGCTTCGCGAGCAGTTGCTCGACCGCCATGGCACCGGCAGGGTGATGTTCCGCAACAGCCGCCGCCATGTCGGCGGCTTCCCGGAGCGCCGTCTGCACCTGGCGGAGATTCCGTTGCCTTCGGCTTACCGTCGGGTGCTGCGCAAACTGGAGCGTGACGAAGACTATCTCGACGAGCTGCTGATCGAGACCGGGCTCGACCACCCCGACGTGCTGATCTACCCCGATGCCACCTACCGCGAGCTGTCGGATGACCCACTCAACGCCGAGCCCTGGTGGCAGATCGACCCGAGAGTAAATTGGCTGCTGGAGCGCCTCGCTGATGAAGGCGTTCAGGGCTTCGCCGGCGACAAGGTACTGGTGATCGCTCACGGACGCGAGACCGCACAGGGCCTGGCCGAGGCGCTGCGCGTGCTGGGTGGCATCCATGCCCCGGTGTTCCACGAGGGACTGACGCTGGTCGAGCGTGACCGTGCCGCAGCGGCCTTTGCCGATGAGGAAGAAGGCAGCCAGGTGCTGGTGTGCTCGGAGATCGGTTCGGAGGGGCGCAACTTCCAGTTCTGCCGACATCTGGTGATGTTTGACCTGCCGCAGCATCCCGACCAGCTCGAGCAGCGCATCGGCCGCCTGGATCGAATCGGCCAGCGACACACCATCGAAATCCACGTGCCGCTGTTCGAGGCCAGCCCCGGTGAACGCCTGCTGCGCTGGTTCAGTGAAGGAATGGATGCCTTCGATGCCCCCCACGGCGTCGGCAGCGAACTGTTCGATGCCTTCGGCGATGCCTTGGCCGAGGCCTTGCTCGATGACGAGGCGCTCGACGACGTCATCAAAGAGACCCGCGCTCTGTTCGAAAGCCGCCTGGCCCAGCGCGATGCCGGCCGCAACCGCTTGCTCGAACTCAACGCCTGTCGCCCGGTGCGGGCCGGAGAAGTGGCCGCGGCGATCCGTGAACTCGACGACGACCCGGCGCTGCCGCGCTACCTCGACCAGGCGCTGGACATATTCGGCGTCGACGGTCAGGAGCTCGGCGGCGGCCTGTTGCACTTGCAGCCCAGCCCACAGATGCTAGACGGCCTGCCCGGCCTGGCCAAGGGCGAGGAGGGCTTCACTGCCACCCTGTCGCGCGCGCGCGCATTGGCCCGCGACGACGTGCAGCGGCTCTCCTGGGAACATCCGCTGCTACGCGAGATGATGGGGCGCATCCTCGACGGCACCATGGGCAATACTGCTCTGGCCCTGCTCAAGCATCCGGCGATACCCGCCGGGCGGCTGATGTCGGAGCTGGTTTTTCGCACCTATTGCCCCGCCCCCAGGCGGCTGCATGTCAACCGCTTCCTGCCGCCGACAGCGGTGCGCGTACTGCTCGACGAATCCGGGGCCGTGCTCAGCGGCAAGGTCTCCTTTAGCGGTTTGTCGAAGAACCTTAAGAAGGTCAAGAAAGCCATGGCGCGAGACCTCATTCGCAGCCGTCATGATCAGTTGCGCGAACTGCTCACCCAAGGCGAGATGGAGGCCGAGCGTGAGCTACCGAGCATCGTCGAGGCGGCCCAGCTTCGCATGCGCCGGGAACTCGATGGCGAGCTGGCCCGCCTGGAGGCGTTGGCTCGCCTCAACCCGGCGGTGCGCGAGGAGGAGTTGGAAGCACTACGCCGTGAGCGTGGCGAACTCGATGCCGCCATCGATGGCACTCGGCTGCGGCTGGATGCGGTGCGGGTAATCGTCACCGTCGGGGAGTAAGAAAGGCTGATTTATTGCTGCGCTCGACATGCTGGTCGCCGGCGGTGCTCACAGTCCTCATTGAGCACCTAGTCAACTCCGGCTGTTGCGCTCCGGCGGCGACCAGCCTCTCATCGCTCGCGACATAACTCAGCACTTTCTCAAAAAAGCTCAAAGGAAATTAAAGAATATCCGCCAGCGCCTGTTCGAGCGTCGGGAAGCGGAACACGAAGCCGGCCTCGAGCAGGCGCGCCGGGCGCATGTCGGCGCCGGTCAGCAGCAGGCGTGCCATCTCGCCGAAGGCGGTTTCCAGCACGACCGCAGGCACCGGCATGACGGCGGGTCGATTGAGCTGCCTGGCCAGAGTGCGAGTAAACTCGGCGTTGGTGACGGGATGCGGCGCACTGCCGTTGAACGGCCCGTCGAGATCGTCGCGCTCGAGCAAAAACAGGATGCTGCGCACCAGGTCCTCGCGGTGGATCCAGGGCATGTACTGGCTGCCGTCGCCAAAGCGTCCTCCCAGGCCCAGCTTGAACGGCGGCAGCATCTTCCCCAGGCTGCCGCCCCCCGAGTCCAGCACCAGGCCGGTGCGCAGTAGTGCCACACGGGTACCGAAGTCGGCCGCCTCGAGCGCGGCGTCCTCCCAGCGCTTGCATAGTCGGTGAGCGAACTCGTCGTGGGGAGCCGTCTGTTCGGTGACCTCTTGGCTTCCCTGATCGCCGTAATAGCCCATTGCCGAGCCCGACACCATGACCTTCGGCGCCTTGCCGCTGGCCTGCTCGAGCTGCTCGCAGAGGATCACCAGGTCGCGGGTGACGTTGACGCGCGAATCGATCAAGCGATTTTTCTGCTCGTCGCTCCAGCGCTTGGCGGCAATCGGCTCCCCGGCCAGGTTGACGATGGCATGCGGCGGCGAATCCACGAAATCGAGCACCGAGCGTCGTACGTCGGCGCCTTCGGGCAGCTTGCGCCTGGCGGTCTCAGGTCTGCGGGAAACTACCTGCAAGCGATGCCCCGCCTCTCTCAGGCGCAGACACAAACGTTGACCAACGAAACCGCTACCACCGGTTATCAAGACTCGCATTCGATTCCCTCCCGCATTTGGCCGCTTCGCGCCGCTCGTTATACAACCGTTGTACATCTCTGCTATGCTGGCGGCAACCGGGCATTTCACGGCGAACTCGAAATACCAGCCCGGGCGTTTTACTGTCGCATGCCCCGGAGACCGTCATGTCCTACAACTTGATCCTGCTCGCCCATGGCTCCAGCGACCCTGCATGGCGCGCCCCCTTCGAACGCTTCCACGAGGCCTTGGCCGCACGCATGCAGACACCGCTAAAGCTAGCCTACATGGAGCTTAGCGAACCCTCGCTGGAAAGCAGCGTGGCCGAGCTAGCTGCGGCCGGCATTCGACGCGCCGAAATTCTTCCGCTGTTCTTCGCCGCCGGACGTCATCTGCGTAAGGACGTCCCGGCCCAGGTCGAGGCACTGAGGGCGAATCACCCCGATATCGAACTGATGCTACTGCCACCCGTTGGTGAGCACCCCGCCTTTATCGAGGCTCTGGCCGCCGTGGTCGCCGAGCAAGCGGGAGAAGCATTGCCGACTTGACCATGACCGCCATCAGTTGTACACCGCTCATTTAGTGTACAATATTCCTTGGCAGTGGACTGCGACAACGTTTCGATCAGGTTGCTGCTGCGTGGCCAAGACAACACAAGAGGCAGGCGAGCATGACCGAGAAGGGGGCCCACCCGGCCGACACACCGCTCTATCCTATTCGCGAGGTGTCACGTATCACCGGCGTCAACTCGGTTACCCTGCGCGCCTGGGAGCGTCGCTACGGACTGATTCGCCCCAAGCGTACCCCCAAGGGGCATCGCCTCTATGCCCGCGAGGACATCGAACGGGTCGAGCGCATTCTGCAGTGGCTGAGCCGCGGTGTACCGGTGAGCCAGGTCAAGGAACTCATCGATCAGCCGCAATCTGCGCCCGTTTCCGAGCCTGTCTCAGGCGACTGGACCAGCCAGCAACGGCAACTGATGGCGGCCATCGAGGCTCTCGACCAGGGCCAGATGGAAACGCTCTTCACCCAAAGCCTGGCACTCTACCCCGTGGCCATCTGCCTGGCGGAACTTTGGCAGCCGGTGCTACGCGAACTCGAGGAACACTGGACCGACCAGCTCGGCGCCGCCTTGCAGCGCCGTTGCCTGGAGTCGTTCCTGCGCACCCGCATCGGCATTCGGCTCTACCATGCCAACCGACTGGCCAAGGGGCCCGTACTGCTGATCGCCCCGCTGCCCGACGATCCCGGCACCCTGTGGCTGCTTTTGGCGGCACTCGCGGCGAGCGATGCCGGTTACCAGGTCCAATTGATGGACAGCGCCCTTCCCTTCGGTGAACTGCCGCTGGCGATCGAGCGCCTGCATGCCGCCGCGCTGATTCTCGTCAGCGGTCGCGCCGAACGGGCAGACCTGATCCGCCGCCAACTGCCTCGCCTGGCCGAGCAGCTCGATGCTCCTCTCGGCCTGTGCGGGCCGGTCGCGCGTATTCGCAACGGCGACCTGGCCGACAGTCTGGTGGAACTGCTCGGCGACGACCTGCCCCTGGCCATGGCCCGCATGCGTCCGCTGATTCTCGACCACTGACCATCGCGAGCCAATCGCCATGACCTGCACCCTGATGTGGTTTCGCAGCGATCTTCGCGTTCAGGACAACACGGCGCTGGCTGCCGCCGCGCGCCGGAGCCCGGTGATAGCAGTGTTTCTGCGGAGTATTCCCCATTGGCAGCGCCACGGTCATGGCGCTAACAAGCTCGACTTTTGGCATCGCGGCGTCGCTACCCTGGGTGAGGCCCTGGCCGGCATCGGCATTCCCCTGCTGCAACGCGACATTGACGACTTCGACCAGGCCCCGGCCACCCTGCTCGATATTGCCCGCCAGGTCGACGCTACAGCATTGCATTTCAATCACGAGTACCCGCTCGACGAGCAACGCCGCGACCGGGCAGTGGCCGATGCCTTCCATCAGGCCGGCATCATGGTGACCGGTCATCATGATGCCGTTGCCTTTGCCCCCGGCGAGCTATTGACGGGCAAGGGCGATTTCTACAGCGTCTACACGCCCTTCGCACGAGCTTGGCACCGTCAACTGACGGCACGGCGCCTGGCGCTGCGTGACGCTCCGTCGCCGCAAGCATCCATCAGGACCGAAAGCGAGCGCCCTCTCGCTCCGCCGCCGTTGGCGGCAAACCCGGCCGATGCCGGACTCTGGCCGGCCGGCGAGGCCGCCGCCGCCGATCGCCTGGAGCGCTTCCTGCGCTTTCGCGCTCGGCATTATGTACGGCAGCGCGACTTCCCGGCGCTGGCCGGCACCAGCGAGCTCTCTCCCTACCTGGCGCTCGGCATGATCTCGCACCGCCAGTGTCTGCAGGCGGCGCTGAGCGAGAACGACGGCAGCCTGGCCGAAGGCGATGCCGGTATCGTCAGTTGGGTCAACGAATTGGTGTGGCGCGAGTTCTACCATCACGTAGCGGCGGGTTTCCCGCAGGTGTGTCGCTTCCGAGCCTTTCAGCCGCACACCGAGGCCCTGGCCTGGCGTGACGACGAAACGAGCTTTCGCGCCTGGAGCGAAGGACGCACGGGCTACCCCATCGTCGATGCCGCCATGCGCCAGCTGCTCCGCAGCGGATGGATGCACAACCGCCTGCGCATGGTTGCCGCCATGTTTCTGAGCAAGCACCTGCTGATCGACTGGCGGCGAGGCGAGGCGTTCTTTCTGCGCCACTTGGTGGATGGCGAATTCTGCGCCAACAATGGCGGCTGGCAGTGGGCGGCCTCGACCGGCACTGATGCCGCACCCTATTTCCGCCTGTTCAACCCCACTACCCAGTCGCGCCGTTTCGACCCGGATGGCCGCTTCATCGCCGAGCACGTTCCCGAGCTTGCCGTGCTGCCGCCGCGCGACCGCCATGCCCCCAGCGACGATCAGCGGCGTGCCTGCGGTTATCCGCTACCCATCGTCGACCACCGGACGGCTCGTGCCCGGGCGCTCGAGGCCTTCAAGTCACTGTCCCCGCCTGCCTAGCGCAGAGCGCCCCCCCTACCCACACGGAGCCATCGCCATGCACCGGGACGACAGCCTGGAGGCGTTCTGCGTCGCCTTCAATAAACTAGACAAAGACTGTACAAAATTATTGTACGAGTTATATACTCGAGATGTGCTCTTTATCGACCCTTTCCATCGAATCGAAGGAATCGATGCGCTTGAGGCGCACTTCAGCAAGTTGTACGAGAACGTGACGGCGTGTCGCTTCACCTTTCACGACCGCTTGGCGCAAGGGAACCACGCCTATGTCATCTGGACGATGCATTTGCGCCACCCGCGGCTGGGCGGCGGCAAGCCCGTCACGGTAGAGGGTTGCTCGCAGCTGACCTTCTCGGCCCGGGAACCGCAGCGGGTGTGCCAACACCGTGACTACTTCGACGCCGGGGCCATGCTCTACGAACAGCTGCCGGGGCTGGGAAGCCTGGTGCGCTGGCTCAAGCGTCGAATTTGACGGCAGGACGACGGCTACGGGAGAAAGCGAAAGCATGGCAGCACTGAGCGGGAAGCGGCGTATATGGCTGACCGGTGCGACATCGGGCATCGGGCGGGCACTGGCGGTTGAGCTGTTGGATCAGGGCCACCTGGTGGCCTTGAGTGGCCGAAACGAATCGACGCTCGAAGCGCTCTGCAAAGGCCGGGAGAATGCCCTGCCGGTGCCGCTGGACGTTACCGACAGCGACGCCGTCGCCATCGCCGGGCATCATATCGGCGACCTGTTCGGGCATCTGGACGTGGCGATTCTCAATGCCGGCAGCTGTGAATATCTTGATGCGCGGCAACTGGACACAGCGCTGGTCGAGCGCGTCTTCGCGACTAACTTCTTCGGTACGATCTACTGCGTACGTGCCGCATTGCCCCTGCTGCGCAGGGCGTGCGAACTGGGCTCACGCCCTTTGCTGGCAGCCACCTCGAGCGCCTCGGCCTACCTGGCGCTGCCACGCGCCGAGGCCTACGGCGCCTCGAAGGCAGCCCTGAGCTATTTCCTCGAGTCGCTACGCCTCGACCTGGCCAGCGAAGCGATCGACATCAGCCTGATCCACCCCGGCTTCGTCGCCACCCCGCTGACCGAGCGCAACGACTTTCCCATGCCCCTGCGCGTCTCGGCCGAGGCGGCAGCCAACGCGATCGTCGCCGGCCTGGAAAAGCGTCGCCTCGACATTCACTTTCCGCGTCGCTTCACCTTCACGCTACGCCTGCTCGGCCTGCTGCCTCCCGCCATGCGTCTGGTGTTGGGCAAGCGGCTGGTGCGCCACCCTGCCTCGGAGTACTGAGTCATGAGCGCTCGCTTCGCTTCCAGCCTCGCTGCGGAAATGCCCGCCCAGCGCATCGCCGTGGTCGGCAGCGGCATCAGCGGCATGGCCGCCGCCTGGTACTTGAGCGCCCGCCACCAAGTCACGCTGTTCGAGGCAGAAAGCCGGCTGGGCGGGCACACCGCGACCGTGGACATCGAGTTGGAGGGCCACCGCTACGCCATCGATACCGGTTTCATCGTATTCAACGACTGGACGTATCCGCATTTTCAGCGCTTGCTGACCCGGCTCGGCGTTGCCTCGCAGCCCACCGAAATGAGCTTCTCCCTGCACGAGACGGCACGCGATTTCGAGTATAACGGACATACCCTGGGCTCGCTGTTCGCCCAGCGCCGCAACCTGTGGAACCTGCGCTTCCATCGCCTGCTGGCCGATATCCTGCGCTTCAACCGGCGGGCAACATATGACCTGGCGCATGAGCGGCTGCCGACACAGCTTACTCTGGGCGACTATCTCGAGACCCATGGCTTCGGCGTCGATTTCCAGCGCCGATACTTGCTACCCATGGGAGCGGCCATCTGGTCGGCCAGCCTCGGCGATATGTACCGCATGCCGGCGCTTTTCTTCGTGCGTTTCTTCCACCATCACGGCCTGCTGTCGGTGCTCCACCGCCCCCAGTGGTACACGCTGGTCGGCGGCTCGCACGCCTACATCCCCGCGCTCACGGCGCCCTACGCCGACAGGGTAAGGCTCGACGCGCCGGTGCTGGGCCTTCGGCGAGACGCTGGCGGTGTCATGCTGACCACGGCTCACGGCCGCGAGAGTTTCGACCAGGTGGTCCTGGCCTGCCATGCCGATCAGGCGCTGCGGCTGATCGAGGACCCGACCCCGATCGAGCACGAGATCCTCGGCGCGCTGCCCTATCGCGACAACGACGTGGTGCTGCATACCGATACTCGACTGCTGCCGCGCCGCCGTCGAGCCTGGGCCAGCTGGAACTATCGCCTGGACGGCCGTGGCGACAGCGCTCGGGCGGCGGTGACCTACAACATGAACCTGCTGCAGCGGCTCGATGCGCCCCACACCTTCTGCGTCACCCTGAACGGCGAGGCGAGCATCGACCCGCGCCGGGTGCTGGGCCGCTTTCGCTATGCCCACCCCCAGTTCGGCCAGGCCGGCCTGCATGCCCAGGCCCGTCACGGCGAGATATCGGGCGTCGCCCGCCGCACGCATTTCTGCGGCGCCTACTGGCGCAACGGCTTTCACGAGGATGGCGTGTGGAGTGCCCTGCGAGTGGCCCACGCTCTTGGCTGCGACGAGAGCGGCACGCGGCCGCTCGGCATGAGGGCAGCAGAGGTAGCGACTGTATGAGCATCCTACCGCGCTCCTGTATCTGCCATGGCACGCTGCGCCATCGGCGCTTCCTGCCGCGCCCTCATCAGTTCGAGTATCGGCTATGGATGGTATGTCTCGACCTCGACGAGTTGCCCGAGCTATTCGACAGCGTACCGGGATTCAGCGCCAGAAGGGCGGCACTGGCAAGCTTCCGCCGCGAGGATTACCTGAGTGCAGACCAGCGGCCGCTGGCCGAGGCCGCCCGGGCCGAGGTGGCTCGTCAGCTCGGCCGAGCTCCCCAGGGGCGGGTCTGCCTGCTTACGCAACTGCGCACCCTGGGCTCGGGCTTCAACCCGCTCTCGCTTTTCTACCTGTATCACCGCGAGGAGGAGGGTGGCTGTCTCGGTGCGGTGCTGGGCGAGGTGACCAATACGCCATGGCGCGAGCGCATCCACTATGCCTGCTTCGTCGAACCGGATCGCCACAGTCACCGTGCGGAGTTTGCCAAACGTCTGCATGTCTCTCCCTTCCTGCCGCTGGATATGAGCTACCGCTGGCACTTCAACACGCCGGGCGAAGCTATCGAGTTGCACATGGCGACCTGGCGGCACGGGGAGTGCCACTTCGATGCCAGCCTGTCCCTGGTCAGCCGGCCGGCAACTCGCAAGGCCCTGCTTGCCGGCCTGGCACGTCGCCCCTGGATGAGCTTCAAGACCATCGTCGCCATCCACTTCGAGGCGCTGAGACTGTGGGCCAAGGGAGTACCGATCCACGATCACCCGCAGCGCAAGGAGACCTTGCCGTGAATATGCTACGCACCCATTCCGAATGTCCGTCGGTCGAGCCCGGCTCGGCACTCATGCGCTGGCTGCGCCGCGGCATGCTGGCACAGCTTGAAAGCCTGGAGGGTGGGCGCATCATCCT
Source organism: Halomonas sp. MCCC 1A13316 (assembly GCF_014931605.1). NCBI lineage: Bacteria > Pseudomonadati > Pseudomonadota > Gammaproteobacteria > Oceanospirillales > Halomonadaceae > Billgrantia > Billgrantia diversa. The sequence continues at coordinate 3,891,564 of NZ_CP053382.1, forward strand.
GATCGAAGGCAACCAATGCCAGCGGTTGGGGCGGCAGGATGGACCCCTACAGGTCACGTTGATAGTGCGCCGCGCGAGGGCTTGGCGTCGTATGGCCCTAGGGGGGAGCGTCGGTGCAGCGGAAGCCTATATCGACGGCGATTGGGACGTCGACGACCTGGTCAGCCTGATCCGACTATTCGCCGCCAACCTGGAACGGCTCAACAACGAGGTGGAAGGTGGGCTGGCTCGTATCGGTCACTGGCTGGCCGGCCTGGGGCAAGGCCTGCTGCGCAATACTCACGGGCGAGCCCGGCGCAACGTTGCCGCTCATTACGATATCGGCAACGAGCTGTTCGCGACCTTTCTCGATCATCGCCACTGGATGTACTCCAGCGCCATCTTTCCGCATCCCGACGCCAGCTTGGAAGAGGCATCGACGTACAAGCTCGACCATATCCTGGCCCGGCTCGATGTGCAGCCACAGCATCATTTGCTGGAAATAGGCACCGGCTGGGGCGGACTGGCCATCCACGCCGCTCGAACCCGCGGCTGTCGTGTCACCACCACGACCATCTCCAGCGAACAGTATCGGTACGCGTTGCGTCGTGTGCGCGAGGAGGGGCTGGAATCGCTGATCACGGTACTGCAGCGGGACTATCGCGATCTCGAAGGTCGCTATGACCGCCTGGTCTCGGTGGAGATGATCGAGGCCGTGGGTCACCAGTACCTCGGCACCTACCTGGCCATGCTGGATCGTCTGCTCAAGGATGACGGCCTGGCCCTGCTACAAGCCATCACCATACGCGACCAGCGCTTCGAAGCCGCCAAGCGTGAAGTGGACTTCATCAAGCGTCACATCTTTCCCGGCGGCTTTCTACCTTCGCACCGCGCCATAATCGATGGCCTGACGCGGCATACCTCTCTCAACGTGTTGGCGCTGGAGGAGATCGGCCTCCACTACGCGCACACCCTGCGCGAATGGCGCCATCGCTTCGAGTCGAACCTGGATACGGTCCGCCGGTTGGGCTACGACGAGCGTTTTATCCGCCTGTGGCGCTTCTATCTGTGCTACTGCGAAGGCGGGTTTCTGGAGCGCACCATCGGCACCTGTCAGCTGTTGCTGGCCAAACCTGGTGCCCGGTCTCGTCCTGTCATCGGGGCCGTGGAGTAACGTCATGCTCGGCACGCCTTCGACCTGAAGGGTCCCGATGTGCGCGGTCTGTCATGCCGACGGCTCGGCTCGCAGGACCATCCCCGTCGTATCCGAGGCCAGCGCCCGCCACTGCGCTTCGATCACCTCGGCCGGACCCGGTCGAGCATAAAGGAAGCCTTGCACCAGTCGACAACCGGCTTGCTGTAGAAAATCGAGCTGGCCCTGGGTCTCCACGCCTTCGGCCACCACGTCGAGCCCCAAGCCACGCGCCATCGCCAAGACGGCGCTGACGATGGCGGCATCGGCAGCGTCATCGGGCAGGGATCGGATGAAGGCGCGATCGAGTTTGAGCTTGTCCAACGGCAGGTTTTTCAGATAGCTCAACGACGAATAACCCATGCCGAAGTCGTCGATGGCGATACGATGGCCCTTGGCGCGCAGCGCCTCCAGCCGCGGCACGATATCACCGGCGCGCTCATCGAGCAGCACCGACTCGGTCAGCTCCAAACCCAGCTGTGACGGCTCGATGCCGTGTCTCGCCAGCCCCGCCGAGAGTGCCGTCTCGAGCTCGCCCTGGAACATCTGAATCGCCGAGATGTTGATCCACACGGGCAACTGAGGCAGGCCCAGCTCATGCCAACGCGACATTTGCGACAACGACTCGTCGATCACCCAATTGCCGAGCTGGCCCATCAGCCCATGGCGCTCGGCCAGCGGGATGAAGTCGGCCGGCGAAACCATGCCATGCTCAGGATGCCGCCAGCGCAGCAGCGCCTCCATACCGACTACAGTGCCATCCATGATGCGATGCTGGGTCTGGTAATACAGTTCGAGTTGATCACCGTTGGCCAAGGCGTCGCGCAGGCCGTAGACCAGCGCCATATGGGGCGAATTCTGCACGTCCAGCGCCGGACGGAAGCGCTGACTGACGTTACGCCCGTTCCGCTTGGCCGAGTAGAGCGCCGACTCCAGGCGTTGGAACAGCACTCCGGACTCCTTGCCATCCTCGGGGGCCCGGCAGCTGCCGATTGAGAGCCCAAGGCGCAAGGTCTTGTTTGCCAGCTCGAAAGGCTCGCCCAGGTGTTGTCGCAGGCCGGCAATCCAGTGATCGTGGTCGTCGTACGTCGTGGTGCGTATTACCAGGAATTCGTCGCCCCCCAGCCGACCCACGACGCCGCCGGCCACATACCGGGCCAGGCGCTGGCCGAAACGGGCCAATAGACGGTCGCCCTGTTCCACCCCGAGGCTGTCGTTGACCGACTTGAAGCCGTCGATATCGATGATCGCCATATCGAGGCTCTCGCCGGCGCGCAGGTGGCGCAGGCGAGAGGTCATCAAGTCATGCAAGCGGCGGCGGTTAGGCAACCCGGTGAGCGGGTCCTCGAAGCCGATGCGCCGCAGGTCCTGTTCGCGCGCCTTGTGTACCGAAATATCCGTGAAGGTGCCGACGTAATGGGTGATCTGCCCGCGGACGTTCAACACTGCCTTGACGCGCAGCCATTCGGGAAATTCGTCACCCTGCTTGCGCCGGTTCCAGATTTCGCCCTCCCAGCGTCCCTTGCTGTGCAGGGTCTGCCAGAAACGCTTGAAAAAAGCCGGGTCATGACGTGCCGCAGCCAGATTGGCGGCATTGAGCCCACGCACCTCGTCTTCAGTGAAACCGGTGATGCGAGTGAAGGCCGGGTTGACGGCGAGGATGCGATTCTCGGCATCGGTAATCTGAACGCCCTCCTCGGAGAGCATCAGCGCCTGCTGCATCAGGTCGGCGTGCTGACGGTCACGCTTTATCTGGCGCCAGGCGACTACCAGTCCCACCACGACAATGACGACAGCAGCCATTCGCAAGCCGGGGTTGGGCAGCCAGATACAGGCCGGTAACGCCACCATGGCAGCCCAGGTCAAAGGGCGGTTCAACGCGAAGGATGGCCGCATGAGAGGTCCCGATGTAACGGAGGTAAGAGAAAAATTGCGCCCATGCTATGCATCGACCCTACTTAGAGTATCGACACTTAGCGATGACACTTTAATCGTTGGCGACTGTCGCGTCATGCCTGGCGTGCAATCATGGGCCTCGGCCAGTAGACTAGGCAGGGCCGCCCGGGCGGGCTGGCTCTTTGTGCCATGCTGCCTCCGCACCGCACGCGGAAGGGCCCACTACAACTGCGACTCGGAACGACTCAGTGATCAAGCAACACTCTTTCGAACGCGAAGAACTGCTGGCATGTAGCCGCGGCGAGCTATTCGGCCCCGGCAACGCTCAACTTCCGGCGCCCAACATGTTGATGCTCGACCGTATCGTGCGCATCCACGAAGAGGGCGGCCAGTTCAACAAGGGCGAGCTGATCGCCGAGCTGGATATCCAACCCGACCTGTGGTTCTTCGAATGCCATTTCCCTGGCGATCCGGTCATGCCCGGCTGCCTGGGGCTCGACGCCATGTGGCAACTGGTGGGCTTCTACCTGGGCTGGCTCGGTCATCCCGGTCGCGGCCGTGCGCTGGGCTGTGGCGAGGTGAAGTTCACCGGCCAGATTCTGCCCGAGGCCGGCAAGGTCAAATACCACATCAACGTCAAGCGCATCATCACCCGGCGCCTGATCCTCGGCATCGCCGATGGTACCGTCTCGGTCGATGGCCGTGATATCTACCAGGCCAACGACCTGCGGGTCGGTCTGTTCACTTCTACCGCGAATTTCTGAAACAGGAGGCTTCCATGCGACGAGTGGTGGTCACCGGTCTGGGTATCGTATCCTGCCTGGGCAACGACCCGCAGACGGTCGTCGAGGCGCTCAGGAATGGACGCTCGGGCATTCGCTTCAAGGAGGAGTATGCCGAGCTCGGTTTTCGTAGCCAGGTCGCCGGGGTCGTGAATATCGACCTCGAAGCCCTGATCGACCGCAAGCTAAGCCGCTTCATGGGCGACGCCGCGGCCTATGCCTACGTGAGCATGGCCCAGGCCATCGAGGATTCAGGCCTCTCCCCCGAGCAGGTGTCAAACGAACGCACGGGACTGATCGCCGGCTCTGGGGGCGCCTCCAGCGCCAACCAGGTCGAGGCCGCCGACGTCATGCGTGCAAAAGGACTGCGCCGTGTCGGCCCCTACCGGGTCACCCGCACCATGGGCAGCACCGTGTCCGCCTGCCTGGCCACGCCGTTCAAGATCAAGGGCGTCAATTACTCGATCTCATCGGCCTGTGCCACCTCGGCGCACTGCATCGGCAGCGCCATGGAACAGATCCAGATGGGCAAGCAGGACATCGTCTTTGCCGGAGGCGGCGAGGAGGAACACTGGACCCTGTCATGCCTGTTCGACGCCATGGGAGCCCTGTCCACTCAGTACAACGACACTCCGGGCAAGGCCTCGCGCCCCTATGACAAGGCGCGCGATGGCTTCGTCATCGCCGGCGGCGGCGGCATGCTGGTACTCGAGGAGCTCGAGCACGCCAAGGCGCGGGGGGCGAAGATCTACGCCGAACTGGTCGGCTACGGCGCCACCTCCGACGGTCATGACATGGTCGCCCCCTCCGGCGAAGGCGCAGTGCGCTGCATGCGCCAGGCCATGGCCACCGTCGACGGCAAGATCGACTACATCAATACCCACGGCACCTCTACACCAGTGGGTGACGTCGCCGAACTCAAGGCGATTCGCGAAGTCTTCGGCGACACCACGCCGGCGATGAGCTCCACCAAGTCGCTGACCGGCCACTCGCTGGGTGCCACTGGCGTGCAGGAGACGATCTATTCGCTGCTGATGATGGAACACGACTTCATCGCGGCCTCGGCCAACGTCGAGGATCTCGACGATCAGGCCGCCGGCTTCGATATCGTCACGCAGATGCGCGATAGCGTCAGCGTCGATCGTATCCTCTCCAACAGCTTCGGTTTCGGCGGCACCAACGCCTGCCTGGTCCTGCAGCGCTACCGCGACTAGCCGACCAGCCATCGCAATGCAGAAAGGCGCCCGAGGGCGCCTTTCTGCGTTACGTTACGCGTTACGGGCAAAGCCCGCGCAATACAACACCGGCCAAGCATCCTAGCTCGTGCTGGCCCCCACCTCAGGCTTGGCAACCACCGGTCGCGGGACTTCGGAGATCTCGGCCAGACGCGCCTCGATCCAGGCCTCCACCTCGACCAGCACTTCCTCCGGCGTACGGCCCACGGTATCGATGGGCTCCCCCACCACCACGCTGAGCACCCCCGGGTTCTTCACCCAATGGCGCCCCGGCCAGCGTTCACCGGCATTGTGCGCCACCGGCAGCACCGGCACCCCGGCGCGACAGGCGATGACGGCCCCGCTCTTGTTGTAGCGCCGCCGCTGGCCTGGATCCACCCGAGTGCCTTCAGGGAAGATCAACACCGATAGCCCCTCCCGCAGGCGCACCACGCCCTGGCTCAGCACCTGCCGCATTGCCCGCGCTGGCTTCGAGCGGTCCAACGCAATGGGATGCAGCAGACGCAGGCCCCAGCCGAACACCGGGATGCGCAGCAGTTCCTGCTTTAGCACCGTACACACCGGCGGCTTGAGGATCTGCAGGTAGATGGTTTCCCACTCGCACTGGTGGTTGGCCAGAATCACGCAGGGACCGGGCGGCAAGTGCTCCCTGCCGCTGACCCGATAGGTCACGCCACAGGTCCAACGAAACCAGGCGGTGATGAAATGATTGTAGCGATTGAGCAGGCGGTAGCGTGAAGGCAGCGCCAGCAGCGGGGCCACCGGTAATAGCAGCGCGCCGAAGACGAAGATGGCAAGAAAATAACCGACGTAGAACAGCAGGCTGCGCAACACATTCATGGGTAAGAGCCACCCTCTTCATCGCTCGGGATGGCGCGGCGAGCCTGACACCACTCATCCAGCAGGCGACCCACCTCCAGCCGCCACGGCTTCTGGTGAACGCCGAAGGCCTCCAGCACACGCCGGCAGTTGAGTACTCGGCGTAGCGGCTGGTCATGATGGTGCTTGAGCGCCTTCACCTCGCCGAGCTCCACCTGTTCGCCCAGCCCCTCCAGGCGCGTCGAGAGCTGGGTGCGTACCATGGTGGTGAAGGTATACGCACTGACCGGCTCCGTACCCGCCAGGTGATAGGCGCCCCATGCGCCGGAACCGCACGAGAGCTGATGCAGCATGCCGACCAGTGCCATGGCGACGGCGTCGGCCGATGTGGGGCAGAAGATGACATCCTGAGCGGCGCGAACCTCCTCCCCTGTGACCAGGCTGTCGATCACGCCGCTGAGCCAGGCGTGCCCGCCCTCCAGCGCGAACAGCGGCCCCAGGCGCACGATGAGGTGACGAGGGTGGCTTCCTCGGATGCGATCGCCGATGGCGATCAACCGCCTGAGGCTCTCGTCGCGCGGCGCCGGTATCACGTGCTCGTCGATGGGCGTCTCGAAGCCATCCTGGTAGAGCTGGTCGGAGACGCACCACACCATTGGCGTATCGGTTTCGCGGCACGCCGCCAGGCAGGCATCGACGCCCTCGCCATGCGCGACCACGGCCGCGGGCTCGATTTCCATCGGCGCCGATAGCGGTGGAATGACCACCGCTGCGGGCGCCAGCTCACGGAGCAGGCTGGCATCGATCTTCAGGCCGGGCTCGATGACGAGCTCGGTATCACTGCGGCGGTGCACCAGCCTGGCCAAAGCCAGATTGAGGCAATGGCCGGCATCCAGTACCAACAGCTTCACTCAATAGCCTCCGGCAGCCTCGATCGGGTAACGTCAGAACGGTAGTCGGCATAAGACATGGGGCGCAGCAGCAGTCTTTAATCTTAAGCGTATGTTCTTCATGGAATTTTACCTTAAAGCAACAAAAAAAGCAACGCAAAATGTAAAGCAAAAATGGGTATGGCGTGCGCTTCAGCACTATCTTGATGGGGTGTAAAGCTAGCTATCTTTACACGCTGCAAGCCAGGCACCACCTGATGTTCATGATAACTTTATGCCGGGCCACGTCAGCAGAACCTACCCACCTGGCTTCTCTGTCCCCCCAGTATGCAGCCTTCGAAAGGAGGAGGCCAACACAGAGAAAGAGGCCCTAGGATACCCCTCCCCTTCCCCGTCCTACTCATTTCTCAACTCCCCGGCACAGGAGCCTGTACGACTTGGCTTGGACTCAGCAAAACTCAATCGTACGGAAGGCTCTACCTGGAGACTGCATTTAGAGCTGAACGGAACGGCACAGTTAACACAAGGCTAACCATTTAAGTCACTTCCTCGGCTTCTTACTATCCTAGGCCATGTCAATCACAGCCCATGCGGCTTCGTTATCATGAAGGCGACTCTTCTTTTCAACTTGTTTTTTCAACCCTCTGCACTGTGCTTGCTGCACATCCAGCTAACTCAGCAGTCTTGCGAATGCTGAAGCCTTTTCCTCGAAGCTCCTTTATCTTGATGTGCAAAGCAGCGTCAGCCGGCCTTCCCTTGTAGACCCCCCGAGCCCGGGCCTGCTGAATGCCTTCAGATTGGCGCCTCCTGCGATCCTCATAATCCTTCCTAGCGACCGCCGCAAGCATATCCAGTAGCATATCATTCACAGCATCAAGCATTCGGGCAGTAAAATCTTCTCCGCCTGTGGCCCGCATGGCTGCATGGCTCGTTGGCAGGTCAAGGGCGACAATGCGGACGCCAGCCTTCTGAATAGCTGCTTTGAGCGACTCCCAATCAGCACGGGCCAAGCGAGTCAGTCGATCCACTTGCTCTATCAGTAAAACATCTCCTGGACCTGAATCTGCGAGCAACCTGAGAAGCTCAGAGCGGTCGGCTTGCGCACCGCTTGCATTTTCGGTGTACCAAGCAGCAACCCTAGCACCATGTTCGCCAGCAAACTGCGCTAGCATCGCTTTTGTTCGATTCGCATCTTGTTCATCTGTAGAAGCCCTTAGATATCCTCTTACAAAGATTTGTGCAGGCATGTGTATGATTCCTCCTTGTACCTATTTGGATGCATTTAAATATATTGTATCTTTTTGGGTCGAATAAATAAACATATGAATACAAAAAACTGAATAGACAGGCGCACCTCTTGAGGTATACCCAAAAAGACACATGCTTCAGTATAAAGCTGCTAGAGATAAGAAAAATAGATATAAATTCTTCCGGTGTGATTAACTACATCATTATAAAATAATGTCTGCTGCTTATCTTTCGTCCGTTTTGCGACGCTGGTCGCCTTGGATATGAGTAAGATGGATGGTAGGCACCTTGCAGTTCCGGACACGGACGGCCAGCCAAATGCTGAAATTTGCAACAGGTCCGGCGGCCAAGGGCAGCCCTTCAGCCGACTCACATATGTCACTAAGCCAGAGACGGTAATAAGCAATAGGGGGATAGTGGCCTATGCAGCACCCTGCTAGGAACGCTTCAGTAAATAAAATTATAACATTGAACATCCGTCCATTCCGCAAGGCGGATCATAAGTACCATGCCAACCTATTAATACGCGATCAAACGAATCTGAAAAATATCGTGCACCAGGTGGGATCTTTACCACCCCTCCAGCATAAGCCACAAGCATTGCTTCCCTTGCACAATGCTCTATGGCTTCCTCCCATCGGTCACTGCTTGGTCCTAAGTCGGAATCAGTGGAATTAGCCCACAGCGACCCCTCATCGTGTAATGAACTCTGCAAGAGAGCAGCCAATTCGACAAACCCCTTTTCCACAGCCACATCCACAGCAGTTTTCCCGTCACGAGATGGCTTGTTAGCTGAAGCACCCAGTCGAATCAATTCTCTGCAAGCCTGGACATTTCCGAAATAAGCTGCTTGATGTAAAAAAGACCATCCAGATGTTTCCTTTTCATAGCGGCTACATCGTTTCGCGATAACCGGGAAGTCCTTCCATTCGGATAAAACTTTTTGCCAGCGCCCTATTTTTGCCTGATCGTAGATTTCTTCTAAGATAACGTTCAGCTCACTCATGCCACCTCCTTTATAAAGGATAATTTAAATAACCTTCCTAAACTTCTAACATCATCTGGAAAATATGCTCCAAACGGCCACAAGGTGACATTCAGTAAATCTTAATGTAGCGCTCAACTTTGGGACAGGCATTAAACGTCGAAGACCATTCCAAGTCTGCTCAATAATGGCGTGTGACAAGTTATCGCCAACGTTTTTTCAAACCTCTCACCTCGGAGAAGTTTACGACTCACCTCATCAAACCACATCTCGTAAAAAGCCATTTAAAGAGCGAGCATACCCTTCAAGACCGGGAAACAATGATGCAGCATTTATGTTCATTCTTCCAAGCTCAAGCAGTGCTGAGTTATGCATATGCAATGGCAAAATAATTTTTACAAGCCCATGCTCAAAGCATTCCACGCCTCGAAAGTCACCAGCAACCCAAGGAGGCTCTTTATTTAAATTATCGTAATCATCTCTAACCATTCCTAGTGTAGTAAGAAGGTTATCCTCAAAAGAGAAATCCAAATCCCCGGGCAGAACAAAAACACCTTGCTGAATTGATATTCTTTCATTGAGCCTCTCCGGCTCAACCGCCATAACTAGCTTTCTTGAGTGCTGATGAGAGAGATTTCTTTCAACAACATCACGACTTCTCTTGTGAAGCTCATAAATAGTTTCATTGTAACCCAAAGGTTTGTCAACATGCTCATATAGGCAATCCACGTTTAACGCCCATATCGCCGCGTCATCCTCAGCCATTTCCATGGCAAAAAATGCTGCTACATAGTACGAACTTGTAAAATCAAGTAGCCTGGTAGGGCCACCATAATGCTGGAGCAAAGAATACCATTCAAGCTTATTACCTAGCGGCGGTGGGTTTTCAATATAAAGATGCGCCCTTCGCTGGAACTCATTAAGTATAACTTTCTCTCTATTATCTAAGAAGTGTGTGGGAAAATCATTTCTTAGGCAGGCCCGCTCAAGGTTAGTACTCAAACCCCATGAGGAAGATGCTTGACCTCGAAAAATATACTGTGGCAAGCGAGACATGACAGCAACAGCTTCTTCCCAAGTTTCAGGGTAAAGAGCAATAGCCTTACCGATTCCAGTTTCAAAATTCACCGATGTTAACCCCCTGACTTTATGGTGAAGAGGATATTGGCAGCTATATTTAGCCATGGCCAAATGCAATATTTTCTAATTAAGAGAACTCATAAAGATTAACTAAAATTCTCCTATCGCCCAGAAGCGGACAATCAGAAGATATTCATATAACGCCGCCATCACACGCTTGTCGGTTGCATGGCCTTGTTAAATGTTTGCTGGACAACTTCTCGGCTGTCCTCGTCAACCTCCCATATTTCTACGTCTTCTGGGATCAGGTGTCCGTAGGTTCGGACGTAGTATTCAGCCAAAGTTTCTCGCCGTCTTTCACTTACATCTCTAAGAACAAACAGGATCTTCCTGTATCCTCTGGGCGCGACCAAGAAGTAGTACATTGCCTCATTCCACACAGTGAGCTTTGCACTCGGAACGTTGTCGTTCGGTGCAGTCCACTTGTGACACTTACATTCGACGATGGTTTTCTGCTGTTTACAGCCCAGATCGAAAGCGTGCAACTTCTTGTTTTCGGATACACCAACGGGAAGCTTAAGGTCGCTCTCAATGCCTTTCGCTGCAAACACACCTAGGGCGAGAGCCTCAAAATCTTTTCCCACGTGGGCGTTTGATATAGACCCGATGCGCTGGTGTGGCTTATTCATGTGATTGTGTCCATTTAAAGCCAAAATCAGCCGCCGCGCTAGCCGTCGGCTGCATTTACTTTTTAGCGTCTCCGCCGGTAACAGAGACCACCAATGCCGACACGTTCGAAATGACACTCTCAGCCAAATCTAGCGCGGCATCAACATATGCTCTCTGAAAGAAGAGATCGCCTCCAAAAAAAACGACTCCATCATTTCGATTGGCGATTTCTTGAAATCGCTTTTCTTGTTGTGCCGTTGGCTGCCCGGAAAATCCACCATGCGCCTTGAAGTTCCTTATCTCGCGAAGATCGGATATGCGTTTCCATGTTTTATTTTCTAAATCAAATGGTGCCTCTAAGACATAGTTAAAATATTTTTTCCATTGATCCTCAGGCGAACGCCCTCTCAAATCGGATAACCTCAGGTTAAGACTCTTCCGCTCCGCGAGAATGTCAGCACCGGTTTTTACTGAGTTTTCAATGAGCGACCATGTTGCGGTTAAAACCTGCGATCTCAGAAGCTGGGGGAATTCTTCTTTGGTTTCCTGTTCCAAGTGCTCTATATGCTGATCGAATTCATGGCTATTCTTATCGACTCCGCTAGCAGAAAGTTTTGCCTTGGCACGCAACAATGTTTGGTCTGTTACGTAAGTCAGTTGCTCTTCGAAAGTCTCGTTGTAGGCGACCAATTTAGAGAGCCTGTACTCGAGATCAAATATTTTTAGATTAAATAAAAGATTTGCCATGCTATTGGTATCTCCTTTCACCTTGGAACGAGCGTTGCAATTCACGCTAACGCTTTGACTTTGCCGCGTACCAGAGCGCCAGCGTAGGTGCATCCGACAACAGCCATTTGTTATGGATTTTGAAGTAGGCCAGTGACAGCGTCGGCAGCAGTCTGCCCCTTTTCAATTAGGTTCACATAAGCAGTTGCAATGCGATCAGCATCAACCACTGCATTTCCTGCTCGCTTCAACGAGGCCCACAATCCCGCCACCTTTGCAGCTTCTTCCCGATCATCCTCATTTCTCAGGTCGTCTGCGCGAGTCGCCAAATCCGCAAATCCCTCAGAGAATGCCTTTCGGATTGACTCCGCACCCTTAACTGGATACTGCTTGATAGATTTTTCGATAATATCCAGTTGTCCGGTGAGGAAATCATACACATGGCCAGACAATGAACTGTTTTCTATTTCCTGCCTCAGCTCCTGAACCCGATCAAGGATGTTCTGCAACTCTTCATGATCAATTGGCTCTTCCTCGGGAAGTAGCGCAGCACAATATTTCAGACAAAGCACCACATCAGGCTGAAGGTGTTTTTTGTAGTTCTTCCAAGGCGCGGCAAGATTGGTGACCGAAACTGTTTTCGAAACTCGCTCTAGGTATGGCCCGTACAAATCAGCAGGAATTTCGACGGTAGACATTAACCGGTAAATACTGTCCACCTCCTCTCGCACAAGCTGTAGTTGAGCATAGATTGGATGCGGATCTGATTTAGCAGTTGTTTCATCCAGGCCCAATAATGATGCCCACACCTCTGCCGTGGATTTATCATCCGGCTGGCTCGAAGCTTTTTGCACGACTGTAAGAATTCTATGTGCGGAATTTGTCATGTCAGCCAAATGAGACTCCTCCTTTATTCATAAGAGTTGTATTATGTAGCATGCTTAATCTTCCATTTGAACGCGCATGCACGTTTAACAATGTTATGCTTCGCAATCGAACATATCTAATCCTATTGAAAATACTAGGAATTAAGTATAGCTCGGCAGCATAACACCAGTCATTGTGCATACTGCGTATCCAATGAACGTGCTCGCTGCATCTGCCGGCAAGTCCGCTTTGGGTCGTTAAGGGCCATTCATATGATACGCCGGTTTAGAACGCTTCCCCTTAATGTGATCAGGCACGCTACTGCTAGGGAACCCTGACGCGAGCTGCGGCTCCCTTCCATGGCGGCCTGAGTTGACGCCATTCAGAGTCACGATAGCATCAGGTAGATACATACTTTCACACTACAGATTAATCAAATTTTCTTCGATAAGCGAATGGTGGTCTTGATACGTGTCCGTGAAATGCGCTGTTGATGAGGCCGCTGGGCTGGCGGCTGAATTGATGGAGGGATTTGGGGATGGAAAGCGAGCCAACACAAGACGAGGATGGGCGGTATCGAGCTAAGATAGTATTGACTAGGGCTACCTCGCCGGAAGGGACTGTCCTTGAGTACGGCCCGCACCACAAGAGAGCTTGTCGGCTGTCAGCGTCCTCACATGACGCCGGCTAATGTTGAGTCATTGTGCCCAGTTCATTCATCAGACCCCTACTCCTAGCACGATCGATTAGCAGATGAGGCCTGGGTAGCTGCCAGCTAGGCACAATGACTCACCACAACGGCTTCGGCAGCGCCCTACTCGGCACAATCACTCACCGCAACGGCTTAGTCAGCACCCTACTCGACGCAAACACTCACCGGTACAGCCCTGACTATACACCATGGCTCACCACAACGGCCTCAACAGCTCTGATCTTGAGCAGTGCATTCTCCTTACCCCACTGTCTCCTTTCTCTCTCCGGGTAATGATTGTGCAAAGTTCAACGCTTTTAAGACCCTTTCCTTCTTATTACCAAGGCTCAGATGGTGACCAGGCAGTGGATGTGCTGTAAGCATCGCACCAGGCAGGGCTCATGTAGTAAGAGCAGCGCAACCGGCGCAGCAGGATCTGTGAGAGATCGTGCCCAGCTATATCTACCCCAAGGTTATCTTACCCAACTGCTCAAATTACGGCTTCCAGTCCGCAGAATGCCACCGAGTAGCTTCACGTACAGGCGGGACCTGGTGCCGATGCGGTGTGGGCAATGCACCCGGCTGGTGAGGCGGGAGGCAGGCCAACATGCCACTCAGGGGAGACCTCCAGGACTGGGCTACGGATTCTCCCTACCCCGCTGCCCGATGTTCAAAATCCCAGCCTGGTTGGAGCGGGGTTGCTGAGGAACCGTGTTCGACTAGGCATGGATCGCTCACCACTTTCGGACTTTACTGTTCGACTAGGCACGGTCGCTCACCAATTACCGGAGAGCCCCCGCTCGACTAGGCATGCACGCTCACCACTTTGCGGATGTGCCGTCCAACTAGATATGATCGCTCACCACTTTGCGGGATATGCCGTACGACTAGGCATGGTCGCTCATCACTTTGCGGGATTTTGCCGTCTGACTAGGCATGACCGCTCACCACTTTGCGGGATTTGCCGTCCAACTAGGCATGATCGCTCACAACTTTGCGGGATGTGCCGTCCGACTAGGCATGGTCGCTCAACCTTTCTCAAGGCGCTCTTTCTTTCAGACCTCGTCAAGCGCATTGGTGAAGATCTACACAATGTGGAACCAGTCGAACGTCACGTGGGCGTTGGGAAAGCTATTCGCAACCCCTGCTCAGGAAAGCCTGAGACATCTCCCAGACTACCTCCACGTGTTGTCCGGGTTGCCTCCATGCTCCGCTAGGAAGGCGATGAACGTCTTGATGGCGGCCTTGTCATGTCTATAGTCATCGTGGAGGCCATAGCCTAGCTAGGAGAATTCCACGCCCAACGGCGAAGAGCCATATTTGAAGTCAGAAGTGCACATCCTTGGGCCTGAATCGAGCACCATCCACGATAGAGAGGCATAATAGACATTGGCTTCGGGGATGTGCAGAGCTATGCTTGCACCTAATGAGCAACCATCATGAATATTACAGTCGGTTATTTTATGTGTGCTAAACCAGTATGTTAAATCTACAAAAAACTTGGAAGGTAATCGCGCGCTTTTTGATTCGCTGCCTAGCGGATAGACATCAAGTATCTGCGGCTTCGAGTGGTCCCTTGCACATCGTGGTTCCCAGGTGGGACGCCAAGCTGGGTGATGCGATCGTTTCATCCTTCTTCTTTCGGGAGGCGCGCAAGCTGAATGCGCGGGTGACTGTACTGACGGTGCCGGAGCTTGCGGCACTACATTTGCAGGACTTTGGAGTTGACCGGGTCATAGTAACTGATGCGAATCCCGGCACCGCACAGCTCTTCAAGGTCGTGCGACAACTTGGCCGTGTGGATGTCGTAGTCCATCTGGTCGGAAGGATCCAGCCAGCAGAGATTCTATTTCTACGTTTTCTGAGACCGGCACGGGTCTATTCATTCGATGACGGCTTGCGGTGTGTCAACCGTAAGTTCGGTGCCGCAACGGCTGGCCTCAGTGTCCCCGAACGTTTCGAGCGAGTGCTCATGGACCTAGGCGTAAGTGAAGTCGAGCGGAAATACATCGTCCCCCGGCCTTCACAGATTTACTGCGCCTTTGATGCCCCGCAAATACTTGTAAACCCCTATGCGAGCCGTCCCGACAAGAGCTTAGATTTTACCAAAGCGGTGTTGTTATTACGCGTCATGGCTGACGCCTATCCAGAGAAATCGGTCGGGATAATGTACAGCCCCTCTTCCCGCACAGACGCGCAGTACCTAGAGGCTGAAGTCAAACGCAAAAATGTCAAAGCCCTTAAAAGTTTGACAACCCCTGGAGAAGCTGCTGGATACATAAGCTGTGCGCAGGCGGTGGTCAGTGTTGATACCGCCATCGTACACATGGCGGTCGGTTTGGAAACAAGGCTAGTAGCCATTTACCCAGCCATGGGAACTGAACACAATCCGTGGCTGCCACCGCCCTCGCCAAGAACCTCAGTGGTCTACAGTCAACAAGACGTACATCGGTATCACCGTACAGGAATGAAGGAAATGAACGAATTTCAAGTCGAGGAGATAATTGCGAGCTTAGACAGTCTGTTGGCGACCGATATCGACTCTGACGAATTGCTTTCGTTTCAAGCGCGAATCGTTCCTGGCTTGGGGGTGGCCTCCAGGACTCTGGCCCGTCAGCTCCCCCTTATTAGCCTGAATTTTCCTGAAGTCAAAGGCTGTCATCCCGGAACTGTCAATCTGGAACTTGACCGCCCCCTGATCGTAAACAAGCCTGATCACCGAACTGCCCCACTCGCTTGGACACAGAGTGGCCGAACAACCGAGGTTTTTGACCTAGTAAGAATTGGGTTGGAGTTCGACCACGTGGAAAAAATAATACCGGCATGGCTATATATCGCCCATGCCTCCCCTCATAGACAAACTCCGACCATACATGAGGTGATTGCTGGCCCCATGGATCTAGCCGACGTATCAAGCTGCCGTGTTCACCTCCGCGCAAGCGCAGTGGCTCCAACGGAGTGTTAAGGC
The DNA here is from genome assembly GCF_014931605.1 of Halomonas sp. MCCC 1A13316. Lineage (NCBI taxonomy): Bacteria > Pseudomonadati > Pseudomonadota > Gammaproteobacteria > Oceanospirillales > Halomonadaceae > Billgrantia > Billgrantia diversa. The sequence goes on from NZ_CP053382.1 coordinate 3,907,591, forward strand.
CTTACGAAACTTGCCTTGGCCATCATTGTCCAAACCACTTGATTAGTCGGTCGGTCTCGTCAAGCCAATAAGAGAGTTCTGGCTCGATGTGGAGGAACAGCTTGGCTAGCAAGGTACCTTCGGAAAGAAACTCCGCAACAGGTACGACACGGCTGGTCGTACGTGTAAAGTACGTGTTGTAAAGCTTGATCATGGCCACATCAGTTACCAGAAAATCGGCGGGGTCTAAATCCAACCGACGCATCACATCACAACTGCTGAAGTTGTAGAGTGGGCGGTAGCCGGGGTCGACGATTGCTGGCGAGATCGGCACCAATTCCTCGCCACTTTGAGCCACAATCTCTTTGATCCCTCCCGGGTTTCCCCAAGAGTGCGGCCCACCAGCCAACCCGGCGGCCAGAGCCTTGGCAAGCAAGGGGTTGCCCGCCCGCGAAGCGAACATACATTCACTCAACCAATGCAGTTTGCTACTGAGCCCTGTTGGAAAAAGCAAGCTCGTCGGATCACGAAAGAAAACAGTATCAGCGTCTACCCAAACGCCACCATGCCTGTGGACAAAAGCCATGCGAATGAAGTCACTCTTGGCAATTATCGCCTCGATGCCCTCTGCCAGTGTGAAGGCTAGGGGCTCGAACCCCCAATCCTTGCCTAAGATATTCGAGTCGATGTATTCCGGTACTGTTTGAGGCGTCAACAAAAGAAAATTGTCGCCCAGGGCCCTCTTGATCGAAACAAGTGCCAAAGCTATATAGGGTGGCATCGACTGCCCCGGAGCCGTCTCCCAAAAGCTCACATAGCGTACTTTATTCCCTTTACAGCGGTTCAACACTGGACCGCCATTCCATCTGGGGTTAATAGGCCAGCGTCTGAGAGGTGCCTTTTGAGTATTGCCAGCGACGGCGCACACTCCGCCTGTCTCAGGAAATCGTTACCCAAAGCGGACTTGTACAGGTTCAGCCAATTCATAATGGGCACCCTAGGCAGGAACGCTTCGAACTCCTTCCTGTTGACTTCGGAAAATACCAGACGCAGCGTCCGCAGGATCGGCTGGTAATCCGCCTCGGACAAAAGCGCGGCCAAGTTACCATCGAGCCGGTTCTTAATGACCATCGTATTTAGGCGCTCCTCGATGGTAGCATCAACAAGCGCTACCCTCGGATCAATCGCTACTGGGTAGATTGCTTGGAACGACTTGGCACCGTTAAGCATGGACTCGTACAGCACCTTGTCAGCGGTCGATCCGGTCACCAGCACATCGTCGCCAAAGATCACATGCACACCGCTCCAGCGGTAGAAGTTCTCAGCGGGGATGACATGATCCTGAACTAGGTTGACGCGCTCGCGCTCCTCGGCACTCAGGCTGGCGTAGTTCTCGCATGGTGGCGCAATCCGCGGCAACTTGACATTAATAATCGTAGGCAACTCCATATGCGCAAGCTTGAGATTGACCTCCTCTACCACGATGCCATAAAGGACGTTCGCCGTGGATGGCACATTGCGCCAGCCGGTAGTCATCATCACCACATTATCATTGCAGGCCTTTGCGGTGTGGAACAGTCGCGCCCAATGCGATTCAGGCGCGTCAAGTTGTGCGCATATATGCTCTATCAGCAACCATGCCAAGTAGCGTATATCCCTCATGCTCCCATACTTAGCGCGGCTATAGGTTGCTACCAAGGCCGAGGCGTCGGAGTCACTGCCCATATTCCGGAACGAGCCCAAACCGTCAGGCGACAGATAGTTCAAGGCGCTCCCACCGAAAATAGAGACATACTCGGGCATGTTTATCAGGTCGCGCTTGAGCAGGTCGGCTGCGAATGCTCGTAAACCCAGCTTCACGTCCTCGGGACGAGTCTGCATCCGAGCTTGGTGAAACCCGGCCAACTGGACATCGGCCGGTGCTGCTGCGGTTTCACTCCAGTGGGTCGCGAGCAAGTTGTCAGACATTTCGATGTTCACTGTAGAATAATTTTTTGGTTGCTTTGACCTACCGCCAGAGCGGCCGGCTCGTCCAAGGGCACGTCTATTCTGCGGCGGCATTCAAAGTAGCTGATACTCTGCAAGCCAAGAGGTAGCAGAGCATTGAGCATATCCCTGATTCCTGCGCCAGCATCACAAGGGTCGTGAGCATCAGAGCCAACGGTGAAAGCTGCGTTGTGTGTAATCAATTGCGGCAACAGTGCGCGAGACGGATAGGACCACACCCCATGTATCTCGTGCCCCGACTCAAGATCCAGGCTCGATTTGCGAATGCCCGAAGCATTCAACTCATAAGCGATGCCATTGCGGGCGAAGAGCGGAAGTAACGGCTCAAGACGACGCAAGACTACTTCTTCGGAAACGCCACGCAGCAAGGTGTCTGCGTGACCCACAGCATCGAACAAGCCACTTTCCAGCAGTGCCTCTAGATTCGCGAAGTAACGATCAAGGAACGCTTGTCCAGCCAGGCGTGGTAGCTCCCATACCTTCACCATTCTATTGCCGGGCACCTCGACGTAATGGATTGAGCCGATGGCGAAGTCCAACTCGTAGCGAGCCATAAGGTCATGATTGTAGGATTCGGAACCCGGCATATAATCGAACTCCAAACCTCGCAGTATTTTGATCTGCCCTTGATATTCCTGCTGCGCTCGATCAATATCGGCGAAGTAGTAGTCGAGTTCAGCCTCCAAAAGGCGGTTGTCCGAGTCCACAGCGAAAGGCGCGTGATCGGTAATGGTTAAAACCTTCACACCCGCAGCTATTGACGCGCGAACTAGTTCGTCGACAGAACCGGTCGCATGCTTCGAATAAAAAGTGTGGCTATGAGAATCAATCATGCGGGCACCAATTTCTCAAGCAGGCCGTCGTGAATCGCCAGTTCTTTGACTAGCCAATAGGGGTTGTTTGCCTTCGCCACGATAGACTGTACGAGTTCCACGTTGTCGATCAGAGCCAGCAGGTCGGTCAACGGCTGACTATAAAGCGCTCTCACCAACGGCGTTTCCCTTACATGGGAGGCTAAGTATTTCCAACGAACGGTATCGAAGTGAATATTTCCCAGTCGCTGGTTCTCAACCCCGTACAGGTAGACATCTCCGTTGGGCTTTATTGTTAAATCCATTCCGTTAGCTAGCGGCGGCTTATTCAAGCTGCCAAAGGTGAATCGTTTGTTGACCTTGTTCTCGGTGGCCTCGATATAGTCATACAGATCCAAGTATCCATCAGGCGTACTCGGTGCAGGGTGTACAAGGTTCTTGTAATCAATTCTAAAGCTGTCTTCACCAACTATTAATATATCCTCAAGGGTATCCCGCGGCTCTATGATGGCGAGTATTCCCCAACTTGCCAGCTCGGAGGCTAAGTAATTCCGTGTAAAATCACGGTCAGTATCGATGGAGCGGAACGAAAAGCTCAGCCCAGCTGGGCGAAATTCTCGCAGGAAATTTAAGCTGAATCCGTGAGCCCGCCATTTCACTTGCTTGATGTGATGGCTATCTGTGCTCAGGCGAATATTGCAAGTGTCCCCGTTATCAAGCACGATCTGGTTTGTTGTTTTGTAGAACTCGGCCATCTTGTCATGAGGGAGGAATCCACTAGTAATAAATTCGAAGCTGTTCCCACCACTAGAAAGCCTGAGAATTTCGTGAAATACCTTTACGTTATTGAGCGGCTCGCCTTCCCCACTAACAGAGATCCGCTTCACATCGGACCCATTGATCAGGGCAGACAAGTTTTCCTGTGCTAGCGTCGACAGTGTCATGCTCTCGCCCGCCTTATGCTTGTCAGCATACATGCAGAATGCGCAGCCCACACCGCAGACCTGGGTAATATCGATGTAAAGTAGATGCCCTTGGAGATCCATGCTTACTTTCCCTTAAAGAGTCTCATCACCACTTTTCGAGGCGATATTTTTAAATTTTCTCCGCAGATAAGTCTCTTAGCCTGCGGAGAGACACCCCACTGTATTGCCGTCTTATCCAATATAGAAGGCTATTCTATAAATCATAAGCCTGGATAGGCCGCACATGCGATTATAGTATAGCGCTGAAATAATTATGACGCTGACGTTTAGGGCTTTCGTGTCGTGTCTAACTATCGGCAAATATAAATTATTCTTTAACTCTTTTTCCTGAGTTCAAGCAATATGCGCGACACCTGACTTCATTCAACACCGATAAGCGCACCTTGCACCCTTGCCGACACGTCCGCTTTGGGGTCGTTAAGAGCCATTCATATGATACGCCGGGCTTGAACGCTTCCCCTTAATGTGAACAGGCACGCTACCGCTAGGGAACCCTGACGCGAGCTGCGCCTCCCTTCCATGGAGGCCTGAGGTGTCGCCATTTAGAGACGCGACAGCATCAGGCAGATACATACTTTCACACTACAGACTAATCAAACTTTTCTCGATTAGCGAATGGTGGACTTGAGGCGCGTCAGTGAAATGCTCGGTTGATGGGGGCGTCGAGATCGCGGATGAGGTTCAGGAGAGATGGGGGATGTGCGCATGGATGGCAAAACCAGTGCCACACAAGGATGGGAGGGGCCGAGCTGGGCTTGCATAGGCCAGGGCTGCCTAGGCGGAAAGAGACAGCCCCGGGGTAAGTGCAGCGTCTACACTACGAGTGATCTTGTCGGCTGTCAGCGCCCTCACATGGCGCCGCTAGTGGTGAGTGACTGTGCCCAGTTCTTTCTTCCGTGACCCTACTACTGGCACGTTCGGCTAGCAGATGAGGCTTGGGGTGCCGTCAGCTAGGCATAATAACTCACCACAATAACCTCGGCAGCGCCCTACTCGGTACGTGGGGTCCCTCAGCTAGGCACGATGGTTCACCACTACGGCCTCGGCAGCGCCCTACTCGGCACGATCACTCACCGGTAGAGGAGGCATGGGCGTCCCTCAGCTAGGCACGGTGGCTCACCACAACGGCCTCGGCAGCGCCCTACTCGGCACGATCACTCACGGGAGAGTCCTGGCAAGAGTCAGCTAGGCACAATGGCTCGCCACTACGGCCTCGGCAGCGCCCTACTCGGCACGATCACTCACCGGTAGAGGAGGCATGGGCGTCCCTTAGCTAGGCACGATGGCTCACCACAACGGCCTCGGCAGCGCCCTACTCGGTACGATCACTCACCGGTAGAGCCCTGGAAGAGTCAGCTAGGCACAATAGCTCACCAATACGGCCTCGGCAGCGCCCTACACGGCACAATCTCTCACCGGTAGAGCCCTGGCGACAGTCAGCTAGGAACAACGGCTCATCCAAACGGCCTCGATAGCTATGATCTCGACAAGTGGATTCTCTTACCCCATGACCCTCTTTTCCGCTGCCAGATACCACGGCGTACCTTTATGCGCAGATGAGACCTGAGGCAATGTTGTGTACGCAACGCCCCCGGTTGGTGAGGGGTAAAAACGGGCCATCGAGCCTCACTGGGAGTTCCAAAGTGTATAGAGCCGTGGATTCTCCCTACCCCACGGACTTTTTTCGCTCACGGTGAGTGATCGTGCCTAGCTGACCGCCCGTTAGGTGCGTCCTTCGCTCGGGAGCTGTACTGTGTGCTGCGCAACCGCTTTCGGGAGATCCATCAGGCACTAATCGCCACTTAACATTTAGAAGGGCGTCCAAGGATGGCATTATCAACATCCCAGCTATCGCCGTCTGGTGGTGGAGAATCGGATACTCCGTAGCCTTTCGGGCAAGCGCAACTGCTTAGATAATGCTGCGATAAAGAGATTCTTCGGCACCCTGAAGGCGGAGTACTCCTATCTGAATCGGTTCGACACCGTTGAGATGTTGCAGCAAGGCATTGCCGACTACATTCACTATTACAACCCTCACCGGACCAAGCAGAAACTAAAAGGCCTGAGCCCCGTACAGTACAGGACTCAGGCCTTGAGCGCCGGCTGAATGAAACGTCCAACTACTGAGGTTCAGTTCATGAGGGTATATGGGGCTTCTTGATCGAGCTTCGGCACCTATCGCCGTGCAAAATCAGTCCTCGGTGCGGACCAGCCAGGACTCGACGGTTTCGTCACCATGCTCGTCCTTCCAGGCCTTGAGGGTCTTCTGGTTACCACCACGGGTCTCGACAACCTCCCCGGTGTTGGGATTCTCATAGATTTTCAGCTTGCGCTTGCGGCGCTGTGCGGTCGGCTGAGAAGCTGGTGATACACTGGCTGGATCCAAAATCCCCAGAACATCACTGGAACTCTTATCGTACTCTTTCATCAACGCTTCGAGTTGATTCTTGAACTCAATCTCCGCTTTTAGACGGGGATCAGATTTCATTTTCTCTAACTGCTCAGCGATTTGCTGCATTTGCCGTTCTTGCTGCGCGTACTGTTGCAAAAGGTTCGACATAGCCTGGGTCTCTAAAGGATTAATTAACGTATCAAATGATAACCAAAGGTTAATTTAAAATCAATAGTATTTTTACTTCGATGTCCTTGGGCTAATGGCAAACACGGAATGGGAACTCAGATTTAGTCATGGTCGCACTAAGCTGCCAAGCCAAGAATATCGCGGGAAGAAGCCGTACTATGAGTGGCGTGAGAACCGGGAGCCATTCTGGCTGGCCGCTATCAAGGCCGAGCATGACGATTGCGACTCTATTCTGTGAGATTCTCACTGAGCCAGCGCGGGGGGTGGCCAGGGAGATCCAACCGTGCATCCCATTGATCCTGGCAATAAGAGCGCAGGATCCTGGCTTGTCCCACACCTAACCCACCGAGGGGCACTGCCCCATGACGTCCTCCACCTATGCGCTGTACAGACTTTCCGTTGGGCGGTGAGCAAACGGGTATACACACCCACCGAGAACGATCCAGGACTGATCGAGCCTATCCCCACCGATCAGAATTGATCTTTCTTCTCCAAGCCGCAACCATGCTTAATCACGTGCAGGGAGCATCGGCATGATCATTCGTCTATTCGTGGCCTGGCTAGCCATGACCCCATTGCTCGCCTTGGGAGACATCGTCATTGGCAGCTGGAACATCCAGCATCTCGGCTGGGACAACAACAAGCGCTTCGACAAGGTCGCCCATGTCGCCAGCCATTTCGACTTCCTTGCCATTCAGGAACTGATGAATGAAGCAGCCTTGGAGCGCCTAAAGCAGGAAGTCGAGGAGATAACCGGGGAATCCTGGTCCTCCATGGCGAGTCATGCGCTCGGCCGCTCAACCTACCGCGAGCACTATGCGTTTCTGTGGCGGGACAGTGCCGTAGAGTACGACAGCGGCGCCGTGATCTTCATCGATCACCGCGATATGTTTGCCAGGGAACCCTATTCCGCCAAGTTCCGCAGTCTTCGGACCGGTCAGGAATTTGCAGCGGCCACCGTGCATATCACTTACGGTCGTCGCATCGGGGACCGCTTGCCCGAGATCGAGGCCCTTGCCGACTACTGGCAATGGCTTGATAAGGTCTACCCCGATACCCCTCGTCTGATTCTAGGAGACTTTAATCTACGCCCAGAGCACCCTGGCTGGGAACCGGTGCGAGAGCTTGGGGTGATCCCGGCCATCACCCAGAGAGCCACTACGCTGGGACTGGCCGATGGGCGCTATGCCAACCTTTACGACAACATCTGGAAGATTTCTGGCAGCCTTGATGTGACCGAGCGAGGAATCGTGCGCTTCCCCGAACTTTTCGGCATCGGCCACGAGCGAGCACGCGATGTCGTCTCCGACCATGCACCAGTCTACCTGACGCTGGGCAGCGCCACGCTGGAGCTGACGGCCTTTGATGGCAGCCTCCATGACCTGGCTGAGGCCAGCGTGTTATGCATCGACATCAATGCGACCGAAGCCGACCTGCTGACGGACCTTCCCCATGTGGGGCCGGCTCGTGCCGAGGCTATAGAGGCAGGACGCCCTTGGCAGTCTCTTCAGGACCTCTCTCGCATTCGCGGGATCAGTCCTGGAAGGGTCGACGAGATCCAGGCCAGCGGACTGCTCTGCAATTGAACACTTCTCAACGACACTCGGCAACTCGTCCCAGTGCGTTGTCCAGCGAGGTGTGCGGTTAGCGCAGCGAAGATGCCAGGCGGCACCGGGCGAGGGGCGCCCGAACGTCACGGTCCCGCGTCCCATCCTGCCGTTGATGTTGTCCAGGGTCGCCATCAGGCGGTCGTTACGTTCACGGTCGGCTCGGCTCTCTGGTGTATCCAGCAGGGAGAGCTGCGTCCTCTAACAGCCAAGACTGAAATTCAGCATACGGCCAAAAGCGGTCTTTCAGACCGCCCTCATATAACGATTAAGCTAACGGGCAGGAAAAAGCGCAGCTATTGTCTGTCCAGCGAACGAAGTAAGCGGCGTTGAGCGCATTGTTAGCCGTCAGCACGATTGCCGCCCCGATATTGGTTCCAGAATGCAAGAGCGGATCTATCTACTTCGGGGAAGTTTTCCCAGTCAGGAAAATACAGGCAGCTATTTGCAAGTACCTCTAATCTCGATTGGTCTTCTTCTTTTGATGGGTGAAATGGTTGCCAGTACTTCTCTGCTAATCCCACATTTTCTGAGTCTGTAACTAGTTTTTCGTATAGAGCAACGTCCGCATGATGAAAGGTTCCACCGCTGCGGACTATATAGCAGCGTTCCAGTGAGCGGTTATGCCAATTCCAGTCTACTGCTCTGGCTTCAGCTGTGGGTTTGTCATAATTTAAATAGTGGCAGCGAAGCCGTGATGGTAGATTTGGATATTTTGCTTGCCGTATTTCTTCAAGAAGGTTCTCTGCCTTCAAAGCTGCGCCCGATTTCATCGAAGCTGGCGCAATACCGTCTAGCAAATCTTCTTGAGCGAGCACAAGGCCATTAGACATTTTTGCATTGTGCAGCATGAGCCCGAAACTAAGAGGGCCAACATTTCCGTCAGTTGGTACGTAACCTGTTCGAAAAGGGCAGAGTATCCAATATTCATGATTCCATAGCTCATGATGGCTTTCGTCATCACACTTTAGGATGAACTCTGAAAGGTCAGCAGAAACCACTTTTGCCATATGTTGTTGTGCCTCTAACTTTGGCGGCTAACGTTGCCAGCACGCGCCGTGTCAGCGGTCGCCGTGCCTGGCATGGTTATGGCGGGCGAATGGGCCCGACCACTATTCACACTTGATGCTTTTAAGAATCCACAAAGACATTGCTTCATCCGGGCGAAACTTACCCTTATTCTGCTCTTGCGCCCAATCAATCGATTGGCAAGATGTGTAATGATCTGGAGCACCGGCCATTTCCCAGAATCCATTTGCAAAAATCCAAATGCAAAACACCGCTACGCCGATAGATATTTTTTTCAAACCCTATTTCTCCTTTGAATCTAGCGCTCCAGACTGCGCCTTAAAAATGGAAGTCTTATTATAGTCGAATGCAAACCATAACTTTTGAACCCCAATGAACGAGCCTCCTGCATTTTTCGGCATGTCGGCTTTGAGTCGTTAAGGGCCATTCATATGATATGCCGGGCTTGAACGCTTCCCCTTAATGTGACCAGGAACGCTACCGCTAGGGAACCCTGACGCAAGCTGCGCCTCCCTTCCATGGAGGCCCGATATGTCGCCATTTAGAGACACGACAGCATCAGGCAGATACATACTTTCACACTACAGACTAATCAAATTTTCTTCGAGTAGCGAATGGTGGTCTTGAAACGTGCCCGTGAAATGCGCTGTTGATGAGGTCGCTGGGATGGGGGCTGAGGTGATGGAGGGATTTGGGATGGATAGCGAATCCAACACAAGACGAGGTTGGGCGGTATCGAGATAAGCTGGCATGGACCAGGGCTACCTCGCCGGAAGGGACAGTCTCTGGGTACGGCCCGCACCACAAGAGAGCTTGTCGACTATCAGCGTCCTCACATGACGCCGGCTAATGGTGAGTGATAACTGTGCCCAGCTCGACACAATCGCTCACCACAACGGCTTCGGCAGCTACCTACTCGGCACGATCACTCACCGGAAGAGGCATTGGCGTCCCGCAGCTAGGCACAATGTCTCACTACTACGGCCTCGGCAGCTACCTACTCGGCACGTTCACTCAACGGAAGAGGCATGGCGTCCCGCAGCTAGGCACAATGGCTCACCACTGCGGCCTCAGCAGCTACCTACTCGGCACGATCACTCACCGGTAGAGCCCTGGCGGCCCTCAGCTAGGCACAATCACACGTCACAACGGCTTCGGCAGCTCCTTACTCGACACGATCACTCACCGTTAGAGCCTTGGCAGCCCTCAGCTCAGCACAATGGCTCACCACTGCGGCCTTGGCTGCTACCTATTCGGCGCGATCACTCTCCGGTAGAGCCATGGCGGCCCTCAGCTAGGCACAATCACTCGTCACAAAGGCTTTGGCAGCTTCTAACTCGGCACGATCACTTACCGTTAGAGCCCTGGCGGCCCTCAGCTAAGCACAAAGGCTCATCACTACGGCCTCGTCAGCTCTGATCTCGAGCAGTGCATTCTCCCTACCCCAAGCCTTTTTCTCTTCCGGTAAATGATCGTGCCGAGTTCACCGCCCTTCAGCTGCATTCAAACGTGCCACCAGGCTCGGGAATAGCGGCCTGCCTCCGAATGTGGTGTGCGCAACGCACCCCGGTTGGGGAGGCGAGTGGTGAGCCATCGTGCCTAGCTGGCCGTTCAGCACGACTGACAGTGGGCCAGAGGTAGGGCATAGGTCACTGTCGTAAAATCACTTTGCCGCCCAGTGCCCTGACTGGCCTCAGCAGGACGCTCAATTGATTACGCTTTCTTTGCCTATTAAAGTTTCGTGCTAAATTGGTTATGGCTACAGCATCAGAACACAATGCATGCCGGCATACCCACATAAAACCTTAGCTTTTACTGGCGGCTTATACTGCACTGGTTATCTATTCAATTATGGATGGGTATACTATGTTTTTCTACGCTTGCCATGGTGTTCTTTGATCTTGCCGCTATTTAATTTACCGCATAATAAAAAAAAGTTAGATCCAGTGTTTACTTCCTCCTACCTTGTGCTAAATTTGACGAATACCCTTTATGCTAAACAGGTTTCAACATGCATATAAAACTGATGCTCTGAAAGGCTCAGGCGAAAAGCTACTGACCTAATCGACTTGGTTTAACCAAGATAGACGCTGGTCTCTGCCTTCACGAAGTACGCCATATAGCGTGCCTTATAGCTATCATCTCCTAGAGAGGTAGTGCTATGAATGACTCCGATGATGAAATGCGACAGCGGGAGCAGGACCGGGCTTCCGGCAAGCTGACTGACGATACGACCAAACGCAGCCGGGTGCGGAACGGGGAGAGTGGTGATGGCCGCATCGAAGGCAGGGTTCCCTTCGGTCGTGTGTGGGACTTACAGCTTGAAGGCAAAATTCGTCAGAGAATCCAGGAGGCTCCCCTCCTCTCGATCATTAAGCTAACTGACCAGCCTGAGTACAAAGACGCGCGTATTGCCCTAGAGGAGGTTTTCGACTGGCTTATCCGCGACGGCACACTTTCTCAGTACCGCCACAACTGGTTCTACCGCCCCAAGGTTGGGATACTGGGACCGCGATCTCCTTCTCAAGGCGAGATCCTCAGGGCTCTCATGTTCGCTGCGGGACAGCGTGTTGCGTACATCACCGGCCCTGCTCTCTACAATCAACTTGGGCTCACCACCCAGATGCCAAGTGTAGTCACCTTGGCCACTATGCAGCCAATAGAAAAGGAGCGGCTGTACTTGGGAGGCCTTCGTATCAAGCTGATACCAGCGCGCTTCGACTTCCATGAAGAAGATATACCTGCTCTAGAGATCCTCGATGCTCTCACGGCGCTGGCGAAGGATCCCAGCCTTGGCTCGCTCGATGCTTACTCTATCCTGGAGAACCCTTTGAATCATATCCGTAAGCTTGTAGATAAGCAGCCTGCGGGGCTAAAGGATCGGCTTGTGATACTAGCAGAAACGTACTCGGCAGAAACCAGAAATGCTTTTGCAGAAATGCAATTGTCAAAATGAAGCAAACCCACAAAGGAATGATCATGAAACAATCAAAAACTATTACTGCCCTCACCGCATGGGAGTCTACAGCCGAAAGCCACCATGATACAGCTTGTATTGTCGAGGGCTGGGAACTTGTCACAATCGAGCTAGATGATCACGTAAGCAAACATCTACTAGGTACCATTGTAAGCGACTACAAGCATCGCTGGAAAGCTGGAGACTACGTGTTTACTAGCCCGATACAAGAATTATGCTTGGATACGGGGCTCGTCAAAACATTAAACACAGTCTATTGCCTGTCTGGAGATGGCGAAGAAGTTTTCCCTACGCTAGAAGAAGCATACTCTATGAGAATTACGGGCCAACCGCTGAGGATGATTCGTGATATTGAGTCATTAGGCATAAAGTTTGTTGGTGGAATAAACGATGATTGAGCAAGACGAAAGTGTTAGGTGCATCGATGTATGTCGCGACCCTGCTATCGAGTACGGTACTTTGGAAGCGAAATGGGGTGCTGGCTCGTCACATACTGGTAAAATGTACCGCCTGGTTATGTGTGAAACCTGCTTTTTTCAGCCTTGAGTGATCTACATCGCTGTCGCTTCGCACAAGACATGTTTAATGATGAGGCCAAGACTCCCTCTCGTGAGAAATTTGGTAGGCTCGAATAATAACCTTTGTCGCCATGAAATAAAGCGGTATACGCTGATGCGACAAGCAATACAACAAGACATGACTTCATTTTCTCTTATTAAGCCAATATGCAGCCAAGCATATAACAAAACCGAATATCAACAAAGGTGAAGAAAGAAGGATCATTTCGAGATACTCATTCATAGCCTCTTTACCTCTTTGGTGAGCTATATTGAATACTAGCACTGAATTCTGCGATTTTGAAACATATAAATTTTATACTTAATCTCATTTGTGATAGTCTACAACTCCAGCAGTAGCTGCGTGAGCGCTGATTTAAATTCGCAATGACTGATATAAATCGTTCCCTCTTTCCTGAGAGGGATTCTACTTGTTATGATTGGGAATCTTCTTCCGAGTGAGACTTATGTTGTGGATTTTCGAGACTCCCGCATTGGTGTGCGCAACGCTTCTCTTATGCTGGGCGTGACAGTGACACAGCTGCGTGAAGCAATCTTGGGCGAGAAAAAGATCCGCGGCGTCACCCCGCCAAAGCCGATATATAAAGGAGGCCAACGCCGTTCAGAGATGATCTTCAAAGCCGGTGACGTCATGGACTGCGCTGAAGCTATCAAGCTCGCAGAAGCAGACGGTGAAACCAAATTGTGATCCATTCAGCACTTGGGAGGAGCGTCGAGCCACTGACGCTACGAGTGGCCATAGGCGAGTTAGGGTGCGACAGAAGAGACGATGCTGGCCATGGATTCTTTCCAGAGCATGCCAAATTATTAACGTGTTAGACTAACCGCATCAAAACCACAGAGAGTTAAATCATGTCGGATATACAAGCTTTCGAAGAAGCCCTGCTTTCCCATCGAAGCGATTTCATCGTGAAGCACAACCGCGAAGTTGACAAAGCAAAAGAGCAATTCGGCGCCCGCCAGGTCTCTCAGAAAAAGCTTTCTCCCCTCCCCCATCAGGCCAACTTCTCTACGCGCCAGAAGCCGACTGAGACAAAGGGCGTTGCTTACAAAACGGGATACATCATCAGACTAGTGGTTAGAAAAAAGAAAGTAAGCATGCTTGACGAAATATTTGAGTTCGAGTCATCTAAAATTTCTGAGCTGGAAGCCAGATTGGACGCAGAGAAGGCTGCAAAGGCAGCAGGCTATCCAATTATCGCTTATACTCAGTCTATTACGAAATTGTAGACTCGGAGCATGGCATGGACGATAAGAAAAGAACTCTAGGTGAGGCAATTAACAATATCAAGATTGAAGCCTCTGGAATCTCAATCACTCTGTCTCATGCTGTCTCTCGGTTAAACGAACTAAATAACGAACTGAACCGCCTCCAAGCAATGTTTGAAGGCGTTGAGCACCAGGAAGATCTACTAAGTCAGCTCGATCCCGAAGAGGCGTTATACGCAGCGCTATACAAGAAAACAAATGATCATTATGACCTATACCAGCCTACGCTAGCGGCAATCGTGAGAGACTGTGTTAAGAACAATGGCATGATTCCTGAGTCGCCACAAAAAAAGCAAGCTGAATACCAATGCGCAGGTATTATTTACTTCATAGAGGACGCATACAAGAATTTAAAGTAACTTGTAAAACAACCCGGCGTCATATTTTGCTAGTTTTGTTGTTCCTTTATCATCACAGCAACCGAGTTTTAACATCATCTCAATTAACATCCTTTTTCTTAAGCACTCACCTCAACAGCAGACACCCATGACATTTACGATCCCCGAGGAGCCATGGTTTAACAAGAAAAGAAATAATAAAATTTAGCTAAACCTAACCAGACGCATCTTCCTTAACACTTCATGCCAAATGGTTACAATTTGCTTCATTCATACTATGCTGTGGTAGTCGGCCATAGTCAAAAAAATGAGGCGCTCATGACCAGCAGGGATGACACCATCGAACGCACCATGACTCGGATGGAGGAGCTGCGTCCAAAGATCCTCGACACCACGCTGCGCAACAGCCTGCTCAACACCCAGTTCCGTGAGAAGACCCATAGCCACATTAGGGTTGTCGACGAGCTGCCCTCTGTGTTGCTTGAGAAACTGTCCACTGGTGAGAGAATGCTCCTTGATCCCCTTCCGGCGTTAGAGGAGGAACCCAAGGACGAGCAAACTGATTCATTTCGCCAGGCCGTGGCCGAGTTCGAGAATACCGACGGCGCCTATCACGAGGCGCTGGCCAAGATCGAAGAGATGGCGTTGCCGGAGGCCGAGAAGGAAGGCCGCGTCGAAGAAGCACACCGAGACCTCAAAGACCGCGTCCGTACCCATCTCGGGTTGCCACCGCGCCATACCGATCATCGTACCGTCAAGCTAGATGAACACGCGCGCATTCATGGTATCAATCCCGACTATGACATGCCGCGCCCCGAGGACACCCATGAGGATGGCCGTCATGTGGATCATCGTATCCAGACCTTGATGCTGTCCGAGCGTTTGGAACGACGCTGCACCAATATACGCAGTCGCGGGCGAGCCTATGAGCAAGAGACCGGGGTGCAGGTGCTGCAATGCGCGATAGGCTTCTTAGAGTGGCAAGATAGCACCAGCGACCGGATCGCCCTCTCCCCGCTGACTCTGTTGCCGGTCAACCTATCACAGAAAAAAACCTCCCAAGGCCTGGAATTCTGGGTCGAGGCCAGCGACTCGCTGATGGGCAATGCAGTTCTAAAGCATAAGCTGCTCAACGAGTACGGTATCGAGCTGCCCCAACCGGACACCGAGGCGCTGGATATCGAGTACCACCTGGCAGAGATTGAGGCCCTTAAGCCCAAGTCGTTTCGAGTCTGGCGTATCCGTCGCTTCGTCGCCATTGGTGTATGGCAGGCGATGAGTCTTGCCATGTACGAGGACCTCAATCCTGAGAGTTGGCGCTTGCCGGACGATGCTCTAATCAGCCGTTTTCTAGGTGGACGAGAGCTAAGCAGCGGTGATATGGGGCAGTTTGCTGACGAGCACGAGGTCGACGACCCTGAGATCGAATCCCAAGTGCCATTGCTCATCGCCGATGCCGACTCCAGTCAGTTCAGCGCCATGGTCGATGTCATGCGTGGAGAAGACATCGCCCTGGAGGGACCGCCTGGAACGGGAAAGTCTCAAACAATCGTTAATACGATTGCCGCCTCGCTAGCCTCCGGCAAGAAGGTACTGTTCGTGGCCGAAAAGTTAGCGGCCCTCGATGTGGTGCGTTCACGCTTGGAGGCCATGGGGCTTGGCGAATTTCTGATGAACCTACAGGCCAGTCAGAACACGCGTCAGCAGGTCCGCGACTCGGTGGTTCAACGGCTCGACCTGCGCGCTTCTCATACGCGTGATCCTCACGGTCTCGATGAAAAAATCCAGGAATTCATCGAGGTCCGTAACGCTCTGGCGGACTATATTCGCTTGATCGGCTTGGAGTTTCGCAAAACCGGTTTGACGTATCATCAAATCCTCGGCCAGGCAATTGTAGCCCAGGCCACGCTGGAGAACCTTTCGACTGAGCTACGGCGATTGTCGCTACCAAATGTCGCCGACCTCAGCGGCCATCAACTCGATCAGCTGTACCGCGACTGCCAAGACTATGCCGACATGGTCAGTCGCATGGGCAACCGAGTCAGCGATTGGTCCTTCATTGATTGTGGCCCGCTAGACCGATTCCGCCGCGACAATCTGCTTGACATGGCCGATGAGGCACGCCAAACGCTGGAGGCATTCCTTCAGGCCCACCAATCCTTTTCCTCGCTCGGCATGCCGATCTTAGAGGTGAGCACGGCTAGCCAGCTACAGGCCGATCTTCGAGAACAGGGCCCTCTACTCGATCAGGTAGATCTCGACCTCGTCGAGCGTCTTCTGCCTGCCACGGCCAGACAGACCCTGTCGGACTTTCGACAGTGCCTCGTCGACATCGAAGCGCTACTCCCTCGGCTTGAGCTGCTGTCCGATCCGTACAGTCCTAACGCCGTCCCTCAGCTCGACCGCCTACTCACCGGCCTGGATCGCTTGGGGTTGACCTATCTCGACGATACCCTGCTGGGTGATCAGGTAGCGGCGTACCGCCGCCAGGAAAACCATTACGATACGATGAGTGAAGGGCTGGAGCGCCTGATTCGCTTTCAACCCCAACTCGCCCATCTACCCTTGCGCCTGATACTGACCATACTAACTGTGTTACGTGACACCCCGTCACACATTCTCGAGCAGCGTGGCCAGCATGTGATCTCTGAGACTGAAATCCATGCCCTACCGGCCATAGAGGCGCAGATAGCCATCATCGAGACCGAACGGGAAGCGCTGGACGTAACCTTCGATATGAGTGTTGCCACAGAGATTCAGTCATTGTCCGGGCACCTCACTCAACTACGAACCAAAGGCGCTTTTTCCTTCCTGTCTGGTGCCTTACGGCAGACCCGCAAAGCTCTTAAGGGAATGCTCCGTGAACCGGCCAGCTATAGTGACTCGAAGATGCTGGAAGCCTTGCCACCTCTCATCGACCATCTCCAGCGCGTCAAAGCGTTTGTTGAAGATTCGCAATATAGCCAGTTTACTTGGTTCCGGGGTGTGAAGACTGATACCGCGACCTTCCGAAAGCGTATCGATTACCAACAGCGTGCTCGGACGCTTGCCCGAGAGGAAGGCCAGTCTGTCATCAGCCTCGTGTTGCTCGATGAGCATCCCGAGATTCTGATTGGCATGCGCGCTCTGGCCGAGCAGCTAGATGCCTTATGGCTTTCCGACGACATTCTGGACGGCACTTATCAAGACCTGGAGCAGCTGCGACAGGAAACCAGGCAGGCGCGGGAACAGGTCGAGACGCAGGTGACGGAACTACGCGAAGCGTCTACCTACTTGGCTCCTATCGACAAACCGATCTCACGACAGGTGTTAGACGATACTCGAAACAACCTGATAGCCTGGCAGGAAGCGCGAGACTGGGCAGCCCACCATGACGCCGGCTCTCTGTTGGAAGCGCACTTCGACGGTCCCGATACGACTTCGTCGGTTGCCGCTCGCGAGTTGTCCCTTGTGGATTGGCTCATTGGATATCCCGACACCCTGCACCTCCCGTTGTTGACAGCATGGCGGCAGGCCCCCGAGGCTCTCAGAGAGACCCTGGAGACCTATCTCGCCCGGCATGCGACTCACAAGGAGCATGTGGCGGCCTTAGTCGACGAGACCCGAGTGGCCGTCGACCAGTGGGGGTTCGACCCTGCTGGCTATGCCGGCGTCGACCCCTTGCGCCGGATGGCCCAGGATGCCGAGGGATTGGATCACTATGCTTTGCGCAACACCCAGCGCGTCCGACTCGAGAGATGGCGGGTGACACCGCTGGTACTGGCGCTGGACCACCAGGAGATCACCGCCGAGGACTTCTTGGATACGGTCAGGGCCGTGGTTGCGATGACCTTGGCAAGAGCCATCTACGACATCCATGGTCAACACCTCTCTCGATATCGAGGACAAAAGCTGGATGACCTCCGTGCCCGGCTGGCCGATCTAGATCGAGAAATCATCCGTCTCAACCGGGATCGATTGCGTCATCAGCTGTTGGCTAACGCCCACCCACCGCAAGGCAACGGTAGCGTCGGCAAACGAATCAAGGTATCGGAACTAACTGACTTAGCGCTGTTAAAGAACGAAGCCAAAAAGCAAAAGGGCTTCATCTCTGTGCGTGACCTAACAGCCCGAGCAGGTACAGCGCTGCGTGAAATCAAGCCATGCTGGATGATGTCGCCGCTGACGGTAGCCAAGTATCTGCCCAAGGCTGAAGGGCTCTTCGACCTAGTGATCATTGATGAAGGCTCACAGATGCGTCCGGAAAATGCCCTCGGCGCCTTGTTGCGGGCCAGGCACTCCATGACCGCCGGGGACACCAAGCAGCTTCCCCCCTCGAATTTCTTTCGCAACGTTGGCCAGGGTGATGATGACGAAGATGAAGATACCGTCCAGGAGGAGTCGATTCTGGACCTTGCTAACTTGACTCTGAATTGTAGACGGCAGTTGCGCTGGCACTATCGCTCACGTCATGAAAATCTGATTGCCTTCTGCAACCGACAAATGTATCAGGATGATTTAGTGGTTTTCCCCACTGCGCGGGCAGATGATCCTCGCCTGGGCGTCAAGCTGGTACCCATCGATAATGCGACCTATCACAAAAGCTGCAACAGCAAGGAAGCTAAGGTGATGGTTGATCATATCCTGCGTCACATGAGTGAGCAGCCCGAGCGCTCGTTGGGGGTCGTTACACTCAACAAGGCCCAGCAGACCCTGCTTGAGGACGAGTATCATGCCATGCTCCAGACCTCGACCGTGGCACAAAATTTCGAGAAGTATTGGGATGAAGCTCGGCATGGCCTGGAGGGCTTTTTCATAAAGAACCTTGAGAATGTCCAGGGCGATGAGCGTGATGTGATCTTCATCGGCACGGTATTCGGTCCAGATCCCGACTCCGGCAAGGTTTATAACCGCTTCGGTCCACTGATTGGCATGGCCGGCAAGCGTCGCCTCAACGTTCTATTTACCCGTGCAAAGGAACAAATCGTAACGTTTACTTCGATGGAGCCCAACGATATTCGGGCCGATCCGGAAACGAGCCCCGGTGCGCACATGCTAAAGCAGTGGCTGGAATACGCCGCTACCGGGCAGCTGGACAGAGGAATCGAGAATGGTGCCGAACCTGACTCGGATTTCGAACGCCATGTGATCAGCGTGATACAAGCAATGGGATTCGAAGCCGTGCCTCAGGTCGGAGTACAAGGCTTCTTCATTGATATCGGGATCCGTCACCCAGACTATCCCTACGGCTTCTTGCTGGGGGTGGAATGCGATGGCGCCTCATACCACTCCTCACGTTCCGCTCGGGATCGCGACCGGCTGCGTCAGGAAATATTAGAGAGCAAGGGGTGGCATCTGCACCGTATCTGGTCGACTGACTGGTTCACCGACGCAATTGGCGAGAAAGAGAAGCTTCAGACTGCCATCGAGGCTCGTCTCGATGAGGCAGTGAGGCAGATGCCGACGAGCGAAGACTTTACACCAGAGCAGGGGGATGATGATAACAGTAGCGTCATTCAATTCGGTCAGACAGAAGAGTCTGAAACCCAACGGCGGCTGTTTACTTAACGTGTAATATTGTGAGGAAGGTGCTCTTGGGATCCTCAGCCTGAGCGCAGCTAGGTTCGAGGAAAAAATCGAAGCGACCTACTCTGTGAGTAAAGGGGTCAACGCACTACGGGCAGTTCGTCCCACCGAGTCGTATATTCGGGTGATTTGTACTTTTGGCGCATCGCCCATGGCTTTGATATCCCTTGAGCACCGAGAATCACCGCTCCCTTGCCCTGGCTGCGATTGATGGTGTCCAGAGTCTCCATCAGCTTGACTGAGCGCTCCGACTGCCCACCGTGGAGCAGGTCATGCTGGTAGAACCGTTTATCGGCCACTTCCACGAGCCCGATACCCGCTTTCATGAAGGCATGCCCTGGGCGGTAGAGCCTGGCGATCTCAGCGCGCGCCAAAGCGACGATTTCCCGTGTATCGTCCGTGGGGTATGGCAGCCTCGCCATATTGCTTACAGAGTGAAAATTAGGCTCAAACGGGCTGGTGTGCATAAACACGTGCATGGCCAAGGCAATGTGCCGCTGTGCCCGCAGCTTCTCGGCAGCTCGTGACGCATAAAGCGATACCGCTTCCAGACACGGCTGAAGCTCCGTGGCCTTCTTGCCAAAGGATCGGGTGCAGTAGATCTGCTTCTTGGCCGGTGGCACTTCCTCCAAGGCGAGGCATGCTCTGCCGTTCAGCTCCTCAATGGTGCGCTCCAGGTTCACGTTGCTTGCCCGCCTCACGATCTTGGGATTCGCGATCGCCAGATCCCAAGCCGAGTAGATTTGGAGATCCGCCAGACGCCTGCCAAGCCGCTTCGCGATGCCCCAAATACCGGTCACCGGGGTGCGCCGCAGAAGCCACTCCCACTTATGAGGTTCATCGAGGACACAGACTCCCTGGCACTTGGGTATCTTTTTTGCCGCATGATTTGCCAGCTTGGCCAAGGTCTTCGAGGGAGCGATGCCCACACCCACTGGCATCTTCACGTCTTTCCACAAACGGGTTTTCATCGTATCCGGCCGGTGAACACACCTTTCGCTGAGCCCCGACTTCGATGACGGTAGGTGTCCATCTATTGCTTAGTGGACACCTACCATGAGTGAGTTAAGCGTATGGGAGGCGCCTCGAAAGCGCCGCCGCTTTACAGCCGAGTTCAAGGCCATGATCGTCGAAGCGTGCCAACAACCCGGTGCCTCAGTGGCCGGCATCGCGTTGGAGCATGCCCTGAACGCCAATCTGGTCCATAAGTGGATCCGTGAGGCTCGGCGGTCGGCGCCGGTAAGTGATACTCCGGCGTTTGTTCCAGTGCCGATGGCAAGCACCGCCACACCCGCGGCGGGCCAGCATCGGGAAACCGAGCGTATTCGCCTTTCACTGCCGAGCCCCAAAGGCACGGTGACCATCGAATGGCCGGTGTCCGATGCGCAGAGCTGTCGGGCGCTGCTTCGGGATCTGCTGTCGTGATCCGTATCGACGAGATCTGGTTGGCCACCGAGCCGTTGGACATGCGCGCCGGTCCCGATACCGCCCTGGCTCGGGTGGTCAAGGTATTCGGTACCGCCCGGCCGCACTGCGCCTATCTGTTCGCCAACCGGCGCGGCAACCGCATGAAAGTGCTGATCCACGATGGCCTGGGGGTCTGGCTCTGTGCGCGCCGGCTCAATCAAGGCAAGTTCCATTGGGCCGGCAACTGGCACGGCGACCGGGTGGAACTGTCGCCGGAGCAAGTGACGGCACTGGTCCAGGGCCTGCCCTGGCAGCGCATCGGCCCGGCGGGGGCCATTTCGGTGCTGTAAGCCTCGTCGGCACATAAGGCGAACCCTGGCCATTCGATGATCCGCGCATCCCCTTGCCGCCGGCGGACTGGCATAATCGCCGGATGAACATGCCGCCCGACCTGTCTCAACTCTCTCCCGATCAGCTCCGCCACCTGGCGGCAACGCTGATGGCGCAGGTCGAGGAAAAGGATCGGGCGCTGGCACAGAGCCAAGAAACGCTACGCCACACCGAGCAGGTCAACCAGAAGCTGACCTATGAACTGGCGCTGCTCAAGCGCCACGCTTTCGGCAAGCGCAGCGAACAGCTCAACGTCTTGCAGATCAGCCTGCTGGACGAGGTGGTGGATGCCGACATTGCTGCCATCGAGGCCGAGTTGGAAGAACTCGCTACCCCGGCGACGGTGCCCGCCACCAAGCAAAAGCCCAAACGCCAGCCCGTGCCCGATGACCTGCCGCGTGTCGAGATCCGACACGAGCCCGACAGCGAGCACTGCACGTGCGGCTGCCAGCGGCGGCGCATTGGCGAGGAGATCAGCGAGAAGCTCGACTACACGCCAGGCGTGTTTACCGTCGAGCGGCATATCCGCGGCAAGTGGGTCTGCGACGCGTGCGAAACGCTGACCCAGGCACCGATGCCGGCCCACGTGATCGACAAGGGCCTCCCCACCTCGGGGTTGCTGGCCCAGGTGATGATCGCCAAGTATGCCGACCATCAGCCGCTCTACCGCCAGTCACAGATCTTTGCCCGCGCTGGGGTGGAGATCCCACGCTCCACCCTGGCGGAATGGATCGGCATCTGTGGCGTGCGACTGCAGCCGCTGATCGATGCCCTGCGCGAAACCCTGCTCACCGAACCGATACTGCATGCCGATGAAACGCCGGTGCCGATGCTGGCTCCGGGCAAGAAAAAGACGCACAGGGCCTACATCTGGGCCTATGCCACCACGCCCTACGCCGGATTGAAGGCGGTAATCTACGACTTCGCGCCCGGCCGCAGCGGCCAACATGCCCGGGACTTCCTCGGCGAGTGGAAGGGCAAGCTAGTCTGCGACGATTACGGCGGTTACAAGCAGAGCTTTACCAACGGCGTGACTGAGATCGGCTGCATGGCCCACGCCCGGCGCAAGTTCGTCGACCTGCACGTGGCCGGCAAGAGCCAGATTGCCGAGCAGGCCATTGAGCTGATCGGCCAGCTCTACCAGATAGAGCGTGAGGCTCAGCCGCTGAGCGCGGAAGAACGCCAACAGCTACGTGACACCCGAGCGAGGCCTATCGCTGACACGCTGCACCGATGGATGCTGGCTCACCGCGAGAAGGTACCCAACGGCTCAGCAACGGCGAAAGCGTTGGACTACAGCCTGAAACGCTGGGCGGCGCTGACACGCTACCTGGACGACGGCGGGTTGCCGATCGACAACAACCGAGTCGAGAACCTAATTCGCCCCTGGGCACTCGGGCGTAGCAACTGGCTATTTGCCGGCTCACTGCGCAGCGGCCAGCGCGCCGCCAACATTATGAGCCTGATCCAGTCTGCCAAGCTGAACGGTCATGAACCGCATGCCTACCTGAAAGACGTGCTGGCTCGGCTGCCGACGCAGAAGGCCAGCCAGATCCACGAACTCCTACCTCAGCACTGGAAACCGGTCGACTGATCACTCGCAAAGGGTGATGGCCGGGCGCTTACTTTTCATCTCCGCTCCCAGCGCTTGCATGTCGCCAGGCATACCCGCCAGATCCAAAAACATTTCATCAATGCTGTATACCTCGATTCGAGGACTAAAATTTTTTAGCGTTTGCATTACGCGATCTGAAACGTCGCCATAAAGCGGGTAGTTGGAAGAGAAAATCGCTACGCCATGCCGCCGCAAAAGGTGTTCAATCTTGAAGAACGGCTCCAAGTCCGGGATACCGAGCGCCTTGGCTTCGCGTGAGCGCGCCACGACGAAGCCGTCATTGTTCGAGAGCACCACCACCGGCTTCCCGCGCAGATCCGGTCGAAAGATCTGCTCGCAGGAGGCGTAGAAGGAATTGCAATCAACGAGGGCCAGCACGGAACAACCTAACGGAACTCACTACCACCCCCTCGATCTCGAAGCTGGCGTCAGCGCTGATCGGGATAGGAGGATAGTCCTGGTGAGCTGCTAGGAGACGCTGACGCGGGATATCCAGCAGCTTGCAGGTCAGCTGACCGTCCAGGCTGGCAAGCACCACATCGCCGTTTCGGGGCTGCTCAGCACGGTCTACGATCAAGAGATCGCCGTCGTAGATTCCAACGCCCTGCATCGACTCCCCTTCGGTCCAGCAGTAAAAGGTCGCCGCAGGATGCTTGATGAGGTACTCGTTGAGATCGAGCTTGCGGTCTACGTAATCTTCTGCGGGGCTCGGAAAGCCCGCACGGATGCGAGACAGCAGACAGGGTGCCGAGAAGGAGGCTTGAATCTGATGAGGAATCACGGTCACGGTCATGAGTAGATCTGCTCATGAATCCTTCTCAGGGGGATCCAGGACCTCCCTGCCGACATCCGGCATGTCGCGCCAAGCCTTGATGTCTTCAGGTTCAGAAGCATTGGGGTCGCACTGCTGAAGCAGTTGGTCGAGGGAGTATGGTCTGTCAGGTGGCTGTGTCATGAGCTGGCCTCCTATTACTGGAAGAATATACAGGACAAAGTATGTGCACCAATTTTGCTTTGGTCAAGACAAGCGGTGTCGTGAGCCTCGCCGCACGGCTGTCGGTCGATCCTAACGCCTTCATCTATAGCGAGAATTTTATGCCAGGCAGCGCGATCAGCATCGTTACCGGCACCGAGGGTGGCCATGTGGTACGCCCGGCGACCTGGTGGCTGTACCTTCAGCAGACCGACCAAGGCATGAGGCCGCACAAGCAGTATTTCTCGGTCAACACCAACCACCTCAAGGTACCCAAGAAGCCTGAGTTTCGGTACCGCCGCTGCATCGTGCCGGCGACGGCCTTTGTCGAGAGCCAGGATGGCAAGCGCCCTCACCTCCTGGAGCCCGCTGATGGTAGTGCCCTCGCCTTCGGGGGACTGTACAAGGAGTGGTTCGACAAAGTGAGCGGTGAAACGGTGTGGTCGACCTCAATCATCACCCTGGCGGGGATCAAGCCGCTGGAAAACATCCATAGGAAGTCGGTGCCGATGTGGCTACCAGAGGACGTGTACGAGGCGTGGCTATCGCCTGAGGTGACGGATCCAGGAGAGATCGAGTATCTGCTCGAACCCGCGCTGCGAGCTGACCTAAGGGCAACGCCCATAGATCGCGCAGGGAAAAAGAACCCCACCGGAGAGCCATTTTATGTAAGCGCTGAGATGAGAGGCGTGTAAAATACATGATATGAAGAACGAATATATTAAAGGTGGATTGCACCTCGTTGCCGGGCACCTAAGTACATCGAGTTACACTAAAGTGACACCGGATGAGGTGGCAGCAGTCTTGCGAGCAGGAACGCTTGATCTTGTTTGTCTCTCTCTGGGCCATGCAGCATTACTATGTACCATGTTTGCAGAATGCAGCCCTAACCTGATCCTTAAATGCGTTCAGGAGGCAGGGGCAACTGTTGAATCAGCCGAAGCGTTATATAATGAGTCAATCCGTGACTACCACCGCGTCCCTGAGTGGGAAGAGACGGTTGCTAGTCAGAAACTCAAAAACGTCGAGTCCGACCGTTCTTGATGTTCTACGAACTGTCCCCTTCGGGATCCTTTGTCTCGTATACCGGTTCAAAGGGATCGATGTACTCGATTACGCTCCCCCGCAGCCTTTCTAAAGGTGAAGTCTTAAGATCTTGGTAGCGTCGAATTTCGATAATAGGCCTCCCCCGCTCGGTCACTAGGAATGATGCACCAGTCACTTCAATCTCTTGAAGTATCTCACCTGCCCTAGCCTTGAACTCGGTTTTCGATACCCATAGAGTCTTCATCTCAATACCTGCTGTGCATGCGTCCACAGATCAGCATATCTCATAAACTTCTTTATGGTAAACCCTTGAGGCAATACTAGATGCACATTGGGACGGGCTGCATGAGTGCGGATTTTAAGCTGAAGCTGGCTACGAAATGCGAAAAATTGGAACAGGAAAAATCATATACTTTAGTATAATCTATTAATGTTGATAGCTTGCTTGATCGCAACACACTAATTGTGTAGTGTCCAACATATTACTTTATTGGATGTCAGGCATGGACAAAGAACATTGGCGAAACGAAACAGTCGCTTTCCTTGCAGTGGCGTCGATTAAAGGAGTCGGCTTCTGGACAATGCACCAGATTGCTGGCCTCGGCACTGGCTTCAAGAATTTACTGAAAGATGCCCCTTACAACGAAATACAGAAGGTACTGAGGGTCTCTCTACCTGAGGAAGATCAGTGGGAACAGGAGAAAAAATCGCTATGGTCGACAGGGCAAGCGATAGCCAGAGACCTGGCCCACCAAGGCATCATGCTGCTCTTCCCTGAGCAGGAAACCTTTCCTGAAAAGCTAAAATACATCAATGCCCCCCCCCGCTGGTTATTCGTGAAAGGTTCGATCGCTAACCTCTCCTCCCCATCGACTGCCATTGTGGGTACACGCAAGCCGAGCAGCGACGGTGACTTTCTGACTCGATACCTACTATCTTTACTGGCTGGTCAAGGAGTAGTCACTGTCAGCGGGCTCGCGGCGGGTATAGACCGCCTGGTACATGAAGAGTCTATACGCTACGGAATCCCTACTGTCGCCGTGCTGGGCAACGGGTTTGATGTGGACTACCCAAAAGGGTCCATAGATCTGCGCAATGCCATTGTTGCGCAAGGCGGTACCGTAGTCTCAGAGTACCTTCCCTCGCAAAAAGGTAGCGCAGAAACCTTTGTTAGACGCAATAGGCTCCAAGCTGGATTGGCTGAGACTCTGATTCCCGTCGAATGGAAGGTTAAGTCTGGTACAGCACATACTGTTAGATTTGCTTTTCAATATGGAAAATGTTTGATCAACATCTACTTACCCGGAACACGAACCGAAAGAGAAGAAATAGCATTCTCTGAAAATGAGTATTTAGCCATTTCTTTGCAGGTGCCACTTGAGTCTTCACGTATTCTTGACATTATCCAGGGCGGAAGTAACCTTACGCTCTCTTCGCCGAAACAAATGGATATGGGATTCAATGAGGAAGAAAATGACTAAAGTAAAAGGTGTCATCTTAAGCGTTGAGGATGTGATACTTCCGAAGGGAAAGGCAGACCCTGCTATATTTACAGAGGTAAGCAAATTAATTAATTATTTTAGGCACAAGGGAATTGAATTCGCCGTATTTACAAATAGATATTGGTATATAGGATCTGCTAAGACACCGCTCGAAGACAAACTGAAAGAGCGATGGGGTGATTTCCCCTACTTTTGCCGAGAAACTGATAGAAGTATCCCAGCTAAGCCAAAGGCGACTGCTACGAAATATGTTATCGACAAAATGGGCTGGGATAGTCAGGAGACACTTTATATAGGTGCTTCTGAGAATGACATGCGAACTGCTGTAAACGGAAATCTCCTGTTTCTCAGGGCAACGTGGTGGGCGGATAAGACAGAATATGGATTTGAATTTGATTCACCACGAGATATAGCACGATACATCGATATTTTTTGCCTAAGGGACCATCTCTGGTGTCATGAGATACATGATGGTGATTTAAATTTCTATGCATTAGCTCCCTTCAGTACGTTTAAGCCAGAGTACACGCTTTACTCGGCAGATGCTAGGGCAGCTGCAAAGCATGGGATGGGGCATCCAGACTTCTGGATCGGAGCATTGGTCTCAAGCCTTTACTTCAGCGGGATACATAGCCAAATTAACCATATTGCTACCTATCCAGGTCATCGTGCGGGAGCTGGAAATCCGATCATGGATGAGGCGGTAGCGATTTTTGGAAAATGCTTTCGTAAGAGCTATCTGTCTGATTTGGTTATCCGCCACACGGATGCTCCCAAGTCACAAAAGGCCAGGAATGCTGGGGAGATGATTGGTCATCTTAATCAGCTGAATTCTATCCACTTGAACGAAGCGCCTCTAAAAACAGACGGCTCCAGGTACAAGACCCCGCCTCTTGGTCGAGGTAAAACGATACTGGTAATTGATGATATTTGCACAAAAGGATATAGCCTTGAGTCTGCAAGAAAATATATCGAGGCTACGGGGGCTAAGGTGATCTCCGTCTCGTGGCTCAAAACTATAAACACTGATATCGAGTCGTTAGGAGATGTCGGGCGATTCAACCCCTATCAACCCAATAATTTATCTGCTGCGCCGGTATCGAAAACTTACTCGTATCATCGTAATATCGTAGATCACTTGGCGCCAGGAGAGCTAACAGCACAGTTTTCACGCTATGCTAACTGGGATTGGCCATAATGTTATTAGAGCATGGGAAAACGGCAAACAACTACTGGAACCATTATGGCAATAGTGTGTTCAGTAGTTCCGAGTCAAGAAGTACCACTCATGTTCATTGCAGGACAACAGCCCTTTGTTTATGAGATAGGAATCTAACCATGCAAGAACGAGATGACATATACTGCTTTTTAAACCAATGTATCGAAAAATATGGACTAACCAAGACAAAAGAAATAGTCGGTTCTTTTTTTAAGGAAATGAACGAAATGCACCATAGCTGTCAATGTTACGAATGTGATGAAAAATTGACGGAACCTGCTGCTGGGGAAAAATTCCATGCGTGTCAAATGTGCAATAAGAAGTACTGTGTCTTTCAAGGTAGGTGTCGCACGACAAGAAAATCCGGTATAAGCAACTTCAAAAAACTCTCAATTCGTTATTACAATAGTGAGGGTAACGAAAAACTATTTGAAGTGGTCCAAAACGACTTATTTGTTTCGAACGTCGATATAAAATCGAAAGATGTGTTTGAAATCCAGTTTGACATTTCAACCTCCTCGGCTCGAACCTCGCATTACGTCAGAATAACAAATTTAACTACAGGCCGGATTTACAACTTAGAAAAAGCACGGATTTTTGATTTACACGAGCAACTTCCAAATGTTTTTAGGCGCTAGACAGTTGCTTTTAGGAGTAGGCAAAGCCTATTAGCCGGTTCATGGTACAATGTGGTGACGTCAGTATTAGTTTTGTGTAGACTGCTCGGGACAAAGACTCTTTGCCTAGAAAGATTTATTTCAGGTTCCAGAATATATAGTTGTGTAGGTGATGTCTCACTGAGGTCACATCTCGCCTACTCACCGGATTTCTTGGTTTACCACACTTTTTGTGACGATGCCTAGGCTAGGAACAGGAATATCACAACCATTTGCCGGAACCGAGCCTGTAGAAGGTGATGGACAATGCGCTGGGCAAACTTTGCTTCCAGTAGCGATATTGACACGAAGACAGCATGCCCTACCCGAGTCACTCGGGCAGGGTCGTGGCCCCTCTGACAAAGAAAATGGTATAAAAGCCCAAAAAATACCTCAGCTCAGGGGAGCTTTTGAATTATTCTGGTTGATCCATTTGCTCCTCCAGAGCTTGCCTTACTAACCCAATCACATAGGGTAGATCGTTCTCTGAAGCCAACCCAACTTCAACCTCCCCATTTCCCCATCTGCCAAGGCCTGCCACATCCCGTCCTAGCCCACGAGGATCCTCAAGGTCAGTGGCTGAAATATTCAAAGAGAGTAATAATCGCTTAGATTGCGGAATCACATCAACAAAGTTTGTCTCAGCCTTAAAAGCAACGTATAGCTTCTTAACGTCTTGATAGACACACGGATCAAGGGCCAAAACCTCTACGGCAAATTTATCGAAAAGTCGACGTAACGGCCCTACTGTCAATTGGGCATGATCCTCAAGGGCATATTCAGTACTTTCAGTCTGAGCGGGACTACGGTAAGCGTCCAGAATGTCATCCCCTAGAGCAGGCATCTGCCACACTGATAGAGCCGACTCAGACAGTCGAGCTGCACGCTTCTGTATCTCCTCACGATTCCATGCTTCAAGGTGCCGAAGGTCACTATTTAGATGCAGCGGACTATGCGCAAAGCCGATAGGTTTATTGTCTATATCCGTTGCGTCCCGCTTTTGCAAAAATGGTTTATCTGAGTAAGAGCTGTTATAAGCGGTCAAGGTTAGGTTGCCCAATGTATGCAGGTAGGTCTCCTGAATACTTTTCCATTCGGGGCCCAGTTCTTGTTGCCATTCACGTGACAGCTTAGCATTCTGAGGCAACACATGCTCAACAGTGAATTCATCGATAAGAACAGTTTCTTTACGACCGTGGTTTTCCAGTCGACGCAGCCAATATCGTAGATTACGAAAGTGGTAAAGATCTCGCTCCCGCAAGGACGTTTGGAATTCACTATTGCTTGGAAAGCGACGATATGACGGCAACAACATAAAGGCTGCCTTAACGCTCTCTAAGTAACGATCCTTTCGCAAGCTATGCGTAAAACGTGCAAATGTCCGGTTTAAAGAGTTCGTGGGGATTCCACAGACCGCACGCCGAAAGACGTAACTCTCAACCAATCTTACGATCTTTTCCAGCTCACCAGTGGAAAGCAGTTGGTTTTGTTTATAGTCATGGTAGACCTCAAGCAAGAGAGGATAGGCAACATCGACCTTCAGCTCCCTCAAATCTTTGAATGCTTTCTTTAGGCTGGGCTCTGATTCCTTACCCAAGGCCATTGCGCAATAGTGGTTGGCATAGGTATGCACCTCCTTGACCAGGTCACGAATAGAGCCATCGTAACGTGCCGCGTACTTCTTGAAAGCCGCATATACCTTGTTAATATTGGGGATGTCGTTGGTAACAGCCGTAAGGTAGTGGCGCATGAAACCGTCGAAGTGACGGGCATACGCCGCCTGACCGAAGCCATCCTCCATAGCCCGCCAATAGTGCGTGTATAGAGACTCCTGCTCACTAGGCTCCTGACCCATCAAGACAAAATTTCGGATGAGGTCGGCCTGGCTAAGGTCCAGACCAGTGGAGTTCATGCTCTCGAAGACAAGCTGAGGGTTGTCTCGTTGCCGTTCCAAGGCAACCGCTACGATCTCCAGCTTGGAGAGGCCTAAATATGAGGCATCTAAATGTTCAGGGTTGTTTTCGAACCACTCTTTGAAGAATTCATAGTTCGCAATTACACGAGAGCTGTACGGATCCGGCATTGGCAGATCATCGAGGAGGGAGATCAGCGTGGGCCGATCAATATCTGACAAAACGACCTTGTAAAGCATCTCGCCAGTTTCATTGGGGTTGATCAGGAAGCGTCGGCGAAGTGCATCAGCCTGACTGGCTACCTGGCCGTCAACAAGGTGGCGGTAAAGCGCCAAGAGCATCAACGTAACCGTGGTCAGGCGCTGTTGCCCATCGATCACCATGAGGGGCTCTTGCTTCACGAGAATCGACTGAGCACGCTCAACGTATACGATGGTACCCAGAAAATGGGTAGAGGCATTCTCATTAATGCCCACGGCCAAGACATCATGGAGCAGCTGGCGACACTGGGCCTCGCCCCACGCGTAATTTCGCTGGTAAATAGGGATACGGAACTGCCGTGGTTTCTCCAGCACCTCCATCAGATTGGCTTCAGATGCTTTCATGTTCCCTCCTTTTGCGATACCTTAAAATCTACAGCCTTTCGACAGGAGCTGCCACTGATCTCATCCTAACCGACCACTTGCCTGGAGAAACACTACGCGAACGGTCAGGTCACGGGCTTTCAGGATCTCATTGTTTTTCTTTTTTCGACTGCCTCGACTGCTACCACGGCACTACCGATTCTGCCCGCTACCATAGTGCGTGCGTTATCGTCAGCCAGCGGTCAGTAACGGGCTGGTCACGTTGTGCCTCATGGTGCCGACTTAGCAGCGACTATAGGAGATACACAGTAACGAAATCTCCTTTTCCTGATAGAATTATCAAACAACACACCTTCACAAACGAAATCTTAGGTGAGGGGTGGGGGAATTTCACTATCCAAAGTTCGAATTATAGATTCAGTCTCATTTGAATTTGGCATCTTTCCATCTTGCGTCGCTTCGG
The DNA here is from genome assembly GCF_014931605.1 of Halomonas sp. MCCC 1A13316. Lineage (NCBI taxonomy): Bacteria > Pseudomonadati > Pseudomonadota > Gammaproteobacteria > Oceanospirillales > Halomonadaceae > Billgrantia > Billgrantia diversa. The sequence goes on from NZ_CP053382.1 coordinate 3,939,088, forward strand.
CGTCTACATCATTGACCTGAAGACCTTTTTGCCTGATATTAAACGCGATGCGCTGCCAACGCTGCTTCCACTTATACTCTCTTTCTTTTAACAACTTAATCTCGCCTTCCAGCTCCTCCACTTTCTTTACCAGATCTTCATGCGACATTGACCTGATGCGCCTGGGAGCCTTATCTCCGTTTCGGATAGACGACTTAGCATGCTGAAAGGCTGATTTCACCCCTGGCTTAGCTTGCATAGCCTGTCGAGTAAAACCAAAGGTGCTTTCTAGCAGCTTCCAGGAAAGGCTCTCATCCTCTGCCGCAGAGAGTTCGTGTATAAATCTTACAATGGACTTTTGGTCCTCTTCGGTCATCCTCTTATATTTTTTCATGAGGAAACACCTTTTAAATATTGGACGGGATCAAACTCTGCCACCCCCATATCACCAAGCTCCTCCTTCAAAGTAACAATCTTCTTATTATTATGTTTAACCCAATCGGAACTATATCTACCTTTGCCAGACTTTTCTGCTTGCAGAGCTGTTTCTTGCGCCACAATAGTCATAGCATATTGCCTCTTGACCTCGTCGACTCTATCTGTATCATCTTTTACCCATACAAAGTCTCGACACTGGGCAGAGCACTGAAGATGTCTTTCGCAACTATTCTGAGAAAATGAATGAACACATATGCCAACCCCTACATCATGAACACCTTTAATACGAGCCTTCAGAAAAGCATCCTGTCGTTCTACAGGAACCTTTTTTAACTCTTTTGATATGACACCACCTATATTACCCTCTTTAGCCAAATCCATTATCGCGAGAATCTTTTGCTCCCTAGTTGTGTGTTGATATGCCTTTGTATCTGCCAGATTTTTACGACCAAACCACTCAGTTTGTAAGGCATCACTCATACCACCCTCATCAACCAGCGTATTTATAGTATGCCTAAACTGATGCGAGGTGAACTTGCTCTTGAGTTCATGCTGACAAAACTGGCTCACAAGCTCACTAAGGTAGCTACCTATAAACCGTGAAAACATTGCATGGGTTATATAGGTAGAAAGCCAGCTGGCATAAGCACCACTGGATAGCCCTTGGAAACGAACGAACATTAGATCCTGCAAATAATATTTTTTCCGGGAGTCATCAATAAAAAGAGGCTCCAACAATGAAGCACTGAAGTCCTTTTTTAGGTAGTCGATTAAATGCTCAACCTTAGTGTAACGCATAGGGTGTGGCGGCTTTTTCCCTTGAGAATTAAGCTTTTCATGATCAGCATATGTAAGTCCGTTTTTCTTTAACCATGCGTTGCCAGAAAGCAGCTGAGAGTTAAGCCCCAGTTCAACAAGATCCTCTTTGTAAATTCTATCTTTATGCATATAGGCATGCAAGAAATTTAAATCAGGCCCCTTGTTTAACCTCATAGCTATGGCTGTATCTCTGGGAGCACGACTGACATCTTGAGCCTCAGAAACTATGTCCTTCACCAACTCGACTGCGTCTGACGGAAGATAAACCCTTTCTTTAGGGCTCACTTTATTTCCTTTGGAGGTTTTCCTTGGAAAGTAATAAAGGAAAGAAAATCCCTCTCGATCTTGGCTTACATGCTGCAAGGGGATAAGAGAAATTTCGGAGAACCTTCTCCCGAGTATGGCGAAAAGTGATAGCATCAAAACGTACTGTCGATATTTATGGTTTTTAGGTACTGACAGATATAGTTCCCCAATGCATCTCATCACATCCATCGGGATCAATTTATCGGAGATGTAATCTTTGGCCTTAGGGTCATCAAGCCGCAGCCCAGATGTTCCGCCTGAAGTTTCAGGCCGCCTCATCCTACTATATTTATAGTCAAATACGGTAACGGCCAACCCATTAGCATCAAAGTTAGAAGCGACTTCGGCGACAGCTTTATGCATGTTATAAGCGGTTGACACTTGATAATGCTTGCTTATCATCATGCACGCACTGTCCAACACTTCATGGTTCACTCTTTCCGGCGTAATTCCTGATGAAATAGCCACTTGAGCAATATAACTAAAAGCCTTAACAAATTGCCGCTGATTACTCATCGTCTGATTTGACCGATGATAGCGAATAAGGACTAGGGCCTTTGCTATATCGCCCCACATTTCAGGCAAAGGGTTCCCGCCAAGATTTTTAGAAAATCTGAAGCTCAGAGTTGCTCGCGTATTTTTTTTAGACGACTCGTTAACTAACCTTCCACTTTTCACTACCCAGTCGGTCTCATCCCACATCTCCACCATAAATCCGGCAGGCGTGAGCATCCTTGCCTGTTGAACAAGGGACCTCTGGTTAACTACTCTGTCTCGGTCAACTCTATTTATAAATGGAATGACCTTCTTTGATCTATAATTTCTTTTCATTATCATACTCCTTGCACCTATCTACCACACCTGCGACAGCTATAATAACATCGTCCAGCTGAATCCCCAGTCTCTTGGATTCGTATTTTTTTAATTTCTCTTCTCGATCTTCGAGCAAACAAGAAAGGACATTTTCGTGATCAGCATGAGCATATGGCTGAAACTTGCTGCAAAGATAACAACTATACGGTGGATCTAGATGGCATACATTAGATTCACCACAAACACCTATTTCGCCTATCGGATTCATACTACCGGGCTCTAGAAAGCTGAGATGCTTGTCTTTTCTATCCCCATTAATAGCCTCCGCGTCAGAGATGACAATGTTACCCTTGAACATGTTCAGCACACTTGCATATTTTTTAGCCAATGCTTTGTCCAAGTGCTCAACGATCCTCCCAGCAAGTCTATAATAAACACCTACGTTTTGTATGTTTGAATGATCCAACATCCGCGCCAATTCTTTTTTGCTGGCCCCTTCACCTACCATATTTGTTCCGAACGTATATCGCATCCTTCGTGGAGTTATGTGCAGCAGTGCATTAGTAACAGGTGAGATGATACCTTGCCGCGCAACGAAATCCTTCAAAAGCTTTCTTATGTCATGCGTTGTCATGTTCAAAATATTTTCTTGCACACCCAAAGCAAGCGCGGCCTTATTTCCTGTTACATTTACAAATAAAGTGTCTGGCAATGGCTTGCAACTCAATTCCTGGCTGATTGAGTCTCTATTTTCTCTGTTCGCCCTTATCAGGTCTATAACATACTGTGCTAAAGACTCATCTAGTGACTCTTCAAACATATCATCACGAGGAGATATAAATCCTTTCTTTATCCTGGGCATTTTTATTATGTAACATGGATCAAGACCATGCGGAGCGACGTTCTGAAAATCACTTTCGCGCAAATATGTTAGGTTTTCCGAATTCCTTCCAGTAGCGATAAGCAAAGCAACCACGGCTCTTTGCTGATAACACACATATTCTTCAGCACTGTCCTCTCTTAGTGCTTTATATATTAACTTAAGCTCTAAGGAAGATAGAGGACCCTCTTCATCATCCTCACTCTTTATTGCTTGCCCCTTAGGATTTCCACCTACTTCTATTGCATCAATAAGATTGGCATACTCCGAATCAAAACCCATTTCTGGGTATCTATCGGCAGCCCATACGTACCATCGGATGGGGTAATATGCACGCCAAATACTTTGACGCTCACGCATTTCAACCAGCATATTCTCAAAGGATGTTATTAGTGCTTCTTCAATAGGCTCGGCTGAACCAGATACCCTTCTTAATACATGCGTCCTTATAGCAGAATAAGCATTCAGCGCTGAGATTGAAGATACTGTCTGGGCTCTTTGCTTTATGTACTCCTTAAGAGCCCACTTTACCCCTTGATCTTCTATAGCGTCGAATTTTAATTTATTGCCGGCGGAGTTATACTCAGACAAAATCCAAGTATCGGTAGTCGTATCTATGAGCACTCCTTCCCTAGACACAAAGCTAGTCGACAGGCCATCCCATCCATAAAATCTTGCAACATCATTTTCTGTCTTCAATAAACTCTGATGCTCCATTAAAAGGGCACCTCCTCAAAAACCAAGCTTCTTTGATACCGCCGCATATAGGTGCTTGCAAAATCATTATACACTTGAACCGTATATCGATCTTGTGATGCCAAGTTTGTATCGCCTCTTAGAATTGCCAGGATTTTGGTCCTTTGCTCTTCTTCTAGCCCAGACTCCTTTAGCCCTTTAAGAAGGTTGGATGAGAAAGTATGCCGCAGAGATTTTGCTGTTATATTTTCTGGGAGCACGTCACTATGCCGCGACCTTATAATTCTGAAGTATTCTCCGACACTTTTTAAAGAAAGGGGGCGACCCTCATCACTCAAAAACAAATACTCACTTGGAGTCTTGGCTCTTTCTTCAAACTCATCTCTATATTCCACCAGATACTGATCCAAATGAAAAGCTATATTGGGATCATAAATGGGTAATAATCTGCCATTCCTCTTTATGTTTGGTTTTATCCTTCTGGTGTCTTTTTTGTCTGGAGGCCTTCGCACAACATCAATTGCTGGATATGCACCGTGCTGAACATCGTCTACCTTCAAAGACAAAAGCTCTCCCGGTCGCATTCCACATCCGAGCATAAGCAAGACCATGACATAGTTTCTATATTTTACTGCATAGTTGCGGCCATACGAATTTGGATTCTCAGGATCCACGCAGTGAATTAAATCTTGCACCTGGTTAAGCGTGAGACCAAGACTGACACTTTTCTTTACCGGAATTGATTTCACGTATGCAGATGTCAGAAGACTTTCAACTCTGGAATTACTCTCTTTAAGAACTTTAAATTCATTAGATAAATAACTCATCTTCCCTGACACCACATTAAAGTGCCAATTCAAGAAAAGCCTCACAGTTGTAAGCCTTTCATTAAAAGTATCTGGAGACAAAAAAAGATTTTTCAGCTTAGGGTTTTTATCAAAGCTTTTTCTGAGCCAAGGCACAAGGCTTCCATTGATGACCGCCTCACTAACTAGCCCTTTTACATACAACTCCAGAAACTGTTCATTACGACTCTTAATCCATTCGTCAAATATTGACAATTCATAAGAATTTCTTATGAGGGTATTTGTTTTAAGATTCGCACGTGACAGTATGAACTCATTGTAAATAGGAACTGGAAGCCCAGTCTCATCCAGCAGGATAGGAAGTTGGAGTCCGGTAGGTTGTGTGATCGTTTCAACTTTCATCCTTGCATTACTCAAGTCTTATCTTTACATAATCTTATGTTACTTTTTCTAACTTGTCAAAATATTTTTCTGACATTTTCTCTATACCAGGTATAGGTAAAGAAAAAGCCTCGCCAGCTTTACGCTTAACGAGGCCTTGATATTCCACACAACCATCTGTTTATAAATTTTTTTTTTGGCAGTATTTCTTTTTGCAGCATTACAAGAACGGCTTTATGGGATCTAGAACGGAATTTCGTCATCGAAATCGTCGAAGCTGCCCGGATCGGGCGCGCCGTAGTTGTTCTGCTTCTGGCCGCCCTGCTGGGGCTGGCCGCCCGGCGCCGGGCGCTGCGGGGGCTGCCCGCCGCCAAAGCCACCCTGCTGGGGCGCGTTGCCAAAGCCGCCACCTTGCGCTGGAGCACCGTAACCACCCTGCTGCGGCTGGCCGCCCTGTGCGGGAGCGTTGCCGTAGCCGCCCTGCTGTTGCTGCGGCATGCTCGCCCCCGGTTGCTGACCGCCGAAGTCACCGCTGCGGGTATCGAGCATCTGCATGTCGTTGCACACGATCTCGGTGGTATAGCGATCCTGCCCGTCCTGCCCCTGCCACTTGCGTGTCTGCAGACGCCCTTCCAGATAGACCCTCGACCCCTTCTTCAGGTACTGCTGGGCAATCTCGGCCAGGCGGTTGAACAATACCACCGAGTGCCACTCGGTCCGCTCCTGGCGCTGGCCGCTTTGCTTGTCGGTCCAGGTATCGGTAGTGGCGACGCGCAGGTTGGCGACGGGGCTACCGGACGGCATGAAGCGAACCTCGGGATCCTGCCCCAGGTTGCCGATGAGTATGACCTTGTTGACGCCACGGGCCATGCTGGACTCCCTCTGTAGTGAACATGTGCGTTGTAATGAGCCGGTCCCGAAAGGCCGGCGCCTGATAAATCGGCTAGCCGCCGCGGTGACGACTCGAACGGATCAGGCGCGCCAAGGCATCCTCGTCAAGGCGCCGCCGATCCACCTTAAGATACGCCACTCGCTCCTCCGGCACGACCAGTACGTCTTCGACTCCGGCCACTTCGGCGAAGCTCGCCATCAGCGTGTCAAGCGTATCCTCGCGATGCTCGTCGTCCAGCGCTACCACCTCGCTCGACAGGTGCGGCGGCGTCGGCATGCCCAGCATCAGCAACCACCAGACGCCGGCCAGCACGGCGCTGCCGGCAAAGACCGCCGACAGCCCCCACTGCTGCGCCAGAAAGCCCCCCAGCACGCCGCCGAGAAAGGCACCCAGGAACTGGCTGGTGGAGTAGACCCCCATCGCCGTCCCCTTGGCCCCGGCCGGCGCCATTTTGCTGATCATCGATGGCAGCATCGCCTCGAGCAGGTTGAAGGCGACGAAGAACAGCAACAGCCAGGCGAACAGCGCCCAGCCATCACCGAAACCGGCCAGGCCAGCCAGACTGACGGTGATGGTGCCGACCGCTGCGAGGCTCATGCCCTTCATGCGCTGACGCTTCTCCGCGATGATTATCAGCGGCACCATGCCGATGAAGGCCAGTGCCATGATGCCTAGGTAGATCAGGCCGTGCTGATCCGCTTCGATGCCCGCCTCGACCAGGCGGAACGGAACGGCAACGAAGATCGCCATCAGCACCAGATGCAGCGCGAAAATCGACAAGTCGAGCCGCCACAGATCGGCACGGGTGATAATTGCCACCAACTGTTGGCGATCGATGCCTACGTCGCGATGCCGCAACCGCCGTGGCGCCGGCGGCACCAACTTCCACAGCACCACCAGCCCCAGCCCGGCCAGCAAGGTGGTGAACCAGAACACCGCAGCGAGACCGAACGCTGCCGCCAGCCAAGGGCCGATCACCATGGCCACGGCGAACGCCACGCCGATCGACAAACCGATGGTCGCCATGGCGGCGGTACGCACCTGTTCGCGTGTCTGGTCGGCGAGCAGTGCCATGATCGCCGCGGCTACGGCGCCGCTGCCCTGCAAGCAACGGCCCAGGATCACGCCGCCGATGCTATCGGCGGATGCTGCCACCACGCTGCCGAGCAGAAACAGCAGCAGGCCGCCGGCGATCACCGGCTTGCGCCCGAGGCGATCGGAGAGCAGGCCGAAGGGGATCTGCAGAACCGCCTGAGTCAGGCCGTACACGCCCAGGGCCAAGCCCACCAGCAGCGGCGTTGCGCCCTCCAGCTCGTCGGCGTACAGCGCCAGCACCGGCAGCACCATGAACAGCCCCAGCATGCGCGTGGCATACAGGCCGGCCAAGCCAGTGATGGCACGCCGTTCGGAGGCTAACAGCAGTCCAGAGACCTTACGCATAGGGAATGAGACGCTTCCATGGGTAGGGGGGCCGAAGCCCTCTCGATGAGCCGACTATTCTAACGATTCCGGCCCCCACAAGAAACGCCCCAGCCAGAGGCGCTTTGGCGTGCGGTCGGCCACGGGCGTATAATCGAGGTTTTGCCGAGCGCCATGAGGTGTGAATGGACAGGATCGTGGTCAGGGGTGCGCGCACCCACAACCTCAAGCAGATCGATGTCGAGCTGCCCCGCGACAGCCTGATCGTGGTTACCGGACTGTCCGGATCGGGCAAATCATCGCTGGCCTTCGATACACTTTATGCTGAAGGACAGCGCCGCTACGTCGAGTCGCTCTCCACTTATGCCCGGCAGTTTTTGTCGATGATGGAGAAGCCCGACGTCGATCACATCGAGGGGCTGTCGCCGGCCATCTCCATCGAGCAGAAATCCACCTCGCACAACCCGCGCTCCACCGTCGGCACCATCACCGAGATCTACGACTACCTGCGCCTGCTGTTCGCCCGCGCCGGCACGCCGCGCTGTCCCGAGCACGGCGAGGACCTCGAAGCCAGCACCATTTCGCAGATGGTCGACCAGGTGCTCGCCCTGCCTGAAGGCAGCAAGCTCATGCTGCTCGCCCCGGTGGTCAAGGGACGCAAGGGCGAACATCTGCAGCTGCTCGCCGAGCTGCGCGCTCAGGGCTTCGTGCGCGTGATGGTCGACGGCCAGGCGCTTGAGCTCGATGACATCGCCCCGCTGGACAAGAACAAGAAGCATGACATCAGCGTGGTGGTGGACCGGATCAAGGTGCGCGAGGGGCTCCAGCAGCGTCTGGCAGAATCGTTCGAGACCGCCCTCAACCTGGCCGATGGCATCGCCGTGGTCCATTTCATGGACGGCGAGGCCGAGGACATCCCCTTCTCGGCACGCTTCGCCTGTCCGGTCTGCGGCTACGCCATCGCCGAGCTCGAACCACGCATGTTCTCGTTCAACAACCCCGCCGGCGCCTGCCCCACCTGCGACGGTCTGGGCGTACAGCAGGTGTTTGATCCCGACAAGCTCATCAGCCACCCGGAGCTGTCGCTGGCCGAGGGGGTGATAAAGGGCTGGGATCGCCGTAGCGTCTACTATTTCAGCCAGCTGCAGGCGGTAGCCGACCATTACCGCTTCACCCTCGAGACACCATGGCACGAGCTCGCTCGCCACGAGAAGGAAGTCATTCTCCATGGCAGCGGTGACGACGAAATCGCCTTCAGCTACGTCAACGACCGCGGCCGTCGGGTGACCCGCGAGCACCCATTCGAAGGTGTGCTGCCCAACCTGCAACGGCGCTATCGTGAAACCGAATCGAGCATGGTGCGTGAAGAACTGTCACGCTACATCGCCGACCGAGCCTGCCCTACTTGCCACGGCACTCGACTGCGCAAGGAGTCGCGCCACGTCTTCGTCGACGAGCACACCCTGCCGCAGATCGTGCAGTTGCCGATCGGCGAGGCGTGGGACTACTTCCAGCGCCTGGCACTACCCGGGCGCAAGGGCGAGATCGCTCAGAAGGTGATCAACGAGATCCAAGCGCAGCTGGAGTTCCTGGTCAACGTAGGGCTCGATTACCTCAATCTCGAGCGCAGCGCCGAAACCCTCTCCGGCGGGGAGGCCCAACGCATTCGCCTGGCGAGTCAGATCGGCGCCGGCCTGGTAGGCGTCATGTACATCCTCGACGAACCCTCCATCGGCCTGCATCAGCGCGATAACGATCGCCTGCTCAAGACGTTGATCCACCTGCGCGACCTGGGCAACACCGTGATCGTGGTGGAGCACGACGAGGATGCCATCCGCGCCGCCGACCACGTACTCGATATCGGCCCCGGCGCCGGCGTCCACGGTGGACGCATCGTTGCCCAGGGTACGCCCGCGGACGTCATGGCCAGCCACGAATCGCTCACCGGGCAGTACCTTTCCGGCAAGCGACGTATCGAGGTCCCCAAGTGGCGCATACCCGGCAATCCGGAAAAACAGCTGAGGTTGACCGGGGCCCACGGCAACAACTTGCGCAACGTCAGCCTGACCCTGCCGCTGGGGCTGTTCATCTGCGTCACTGGCGTGTCCGGCTCGGGCAAGTCGACGCTGATCAACTCGACGCTGATGCCGATCGCCGCTCGTGAGCTCAACCACGCCACTAGCCTGACTCCCGCCCCCTTTGAACGCATCGAGGGCCTCGATCAGCTCGACAAGGTGATCGACATCGACCAAAGCCCCATCGGGCGTACGCCACGCTCCAACCCGGCCACTTACACCGGCATCTTCACGCCGATTCGTGAGCTCTTCGCCGGTACACAGGAGGCACGCTCACGCGGCTACAAGCCGGGGCGCTTCTCGTTCAACGTCAAGGGCGGGCGCTGCGAAGCGTGCCAGGGCGAAGGCATGATCAAGGTCGAGATGCACTTCCTGCCCGACATCTATGTGCCCTGCGATGTGTGCAAGGGCAAGCGCTACAACCGCGAGACATTGGAGATCGCCTACAAGGGCAAGAGCATCGACGAGGTGCTGGAAATGACCGTGGAGGAAGCACTGGAGTTCTTCAGTCCGGTTCCTGCCATCGCCCGTCGCTTGCAGACCCTGCTCGACGTGGGGCTCTCTTATATCCGCCTGGGCCAGAGCGCCACCACCCTTTCCGGCGGCGAGGCGCAGCGCGTCAAGCTGGCCCGTGAGCTGGCCAAGCGCGACACCGGCAAGACGCTCTACATCCTCGATGAGCCTACTACCGGGCTGCACTTCGAGGACATCCGCCAGTTGCTCGTCGTGCTCCATCGCCTGCGCGACCACGGCAACACCATCGTGGTAATCGAACACAACCTTGACGTGATCAAGACCGCCGACTGGATCGTCGACCTCGGCCCCGAGGGCGGCTCCGGCGGCGGACGCATCATCGCCGAGGGCACCCCGGAACAGGTCGCCGAAATGGACGTCTCCCACACCGGGCGCTTCCTCAAGCCGCTGCTGGAGCGGGCCAAGAGCCAGAAGGCCGAGCCAGCCACCTCCAAATAAATGTCGAAAATAAAAAAACCCGGCTTCGCGAGAAGCCGGGTTTTTCATGATGCTACAGCACTGCCGGGCCAGGTCCGCCGCCGAGGATCACTCCTCGGTGACGACTTCCTCGGCCTCCTCGACGACCGGGCGGTCGACAAGTTCGACGAAGGCCATGGGGGCGTTGTCGCCGGTGCGGAAACCGCACTTGAGAATACGGACGTAACCGCCCGGACGCTCGACGTAACGCGGACCCAGCTCATTGAAGAGCTTGCCGACCGCTTCCTTCGAGCGGGTACGGCTGAAGGCCAGACGACGGTTGGCGACGCTGTCCTGCTTGGCCAGGGTGATCAGCGGCTCGATGACGCGACGCAGTTCCTTGGCCTTGGGCAGGGTTGTCTTGATCACTTCGTGCTCGATCAGTGACACGCTCATGTTCTTGAACATGGCCTGGCGATGCGAGCTGGTACGATTTAGGTGACGACCACTCTTACGATGACGCATGGTTGTGATTCCTTACCAAACTGGGACTCGAGTCGACGCTCACGCGGAGGCCTTGTCGTCCTTCAGGCTCGCCGGCGGCCAGTTCTCCAGCCGCATGCCAAGGGAAAGACCACGAGCAGCCAACACGTCCTTGATTTCGTTCAAAGACTTCTTGCCGAGGTTCGGCGTCTTCAGCAGCTCGACTTCGGTGCGCTGAATCAGATCGCCGATGTAGTAGATATTCTCGGCCTTCAGGCAGTTGGCACTGCGGACGGTCAACTCGAGATCGTCTACGGGGCGCAGGAGGATGGGATCAACGTGATCCTCTTCCTCCACGACCTCCTGCTCCTTGTCGGCTTCCAGGTCGACGAACGCAGCCAGCTGCTCTTGCAGGATGGTAGCGCTGCGACGGATCGCCTCTTCCGGATCCAGGGTGCCGTCGGTCTCCAGGTCGATGATCAACTTGTCGAGGTCGGTACGCTGCTCGACACGTGCAGCATCGACGGCATAGGAGACGCGCCGCACGGGGCTGAAGGTGGCATCCAACTGCAGGCGACCGATAGCACGCGATTCGTCGTCGGCGCCCACACGGGCATCCGCCGGCTCATAGCCACGGCCACGAGCGATCTTGAGCTGCATCTTGAGCTCGGAACCCTCGTTGACGTGAGCAATGACGTGATCTGGATTGACGATCTCGACGTCGTGATCGAGGACGATATCGCCCGCGGTCACCACGGCCGGGCCCTGCTTGTTCAGCGAGAGCACCGCCTCGTCGCGACTGTGCATGCGGATGGCCACGTCCTTGAGGTTCAGAAGAATCTCGATGACGTCTTCCTGAACACCCTCGATCGCGCTGTACTCATGCTCGACACCCGAGATCTCGACTTCCACCACGGCACAGCCGGGCATGGAAGAGAGCAGAATGCGACGCAGCGCATTGCCCAGGGTATGGCCAAAGCCACGCTCGAACGGCTCGAGCACGATCTTCGCATGATGCGCGCTGATCTCTTCGACCTTGATATCGCGCGGACGGAGAAACTCTGTCACTGAACGCTGCATAACTACACCTTTGAGGCTGCCTAACGGTTACTCGGTACTCGTAGCCGGCCCGCAAAGGCCGGCACGACGCGATCAGCGACGCTTACTTCGAGTACAGCTCGACGATCAGGTTTTCGTTGATGTCGGCCGACAGGTCGCCGCGTTCCGGGATAGCCTTGAAGGTGCCTTCCATCTTCTTCGCGTCCACCTCGATCCAGGCGACTTCACCACGGTTGGCAGCGATGGAAAGCGCACTCTGGATACGCGCCTGGTTCTTCGCCTTCTCGCGAACGGATACCACATCACCGGGCTTGACCTGGTAGGAAGCCACGTTGACGCTACGGCCATTGACCGTGATCGCCTTGTGGCTCACCAGCTGGCGCGCCTCGGAACGGGTGGAACCGAAGCCCATGCGGTAGACGACGTTGTCCAGTCGGGATTCGAGCAGCTGCAGCAGGACTTCGCCGGTGGCGCCGGAGCGACGGGCGGCCTCCTTGTAGTAGCTGCGGAACTGCTTCTCGAGCACGCCGTAGATGCGACGTACTTTCTGCTTCTCACGAAGCTGCAAGCCGTAGTCGGAAAGACGCTGACGGCGCTGGCCGTGCACACCCGGAATCTGCTCGGATTTGCACTTCTTCTCGAAGGGAGTCACACCGCTCTTCAGAAAGAGGTCGGTGCCTTCACGACGAGACAGTTTGCACTTCGGTCCAATATAACGAGCCATGAATCTGTCTCCTTAAACGCGGCGTTTCTTCGGCGGACGGCAGCCATTGTGGGGGATGGGCGTCGCGTCAGTGATGCTCTGCACGCGGAAGCCGGCGGCGCTCAGCGCACGCACGGCGGATTCACGGCCAGGACCGGGGCCCTTGACCAGCACGTCGACGTTTTTCACACCATACTCGGCTGCAGCGGTCGCTGCACGTTCGCTTGCCACTTGAGCAGCGAACGGGGTGCTCTTGCGAGAACCACGAAAACCCGAACCACCGGCTGTTGCCCAAGAGAGAGCATTGCCCTGGCGGTCTGTGATCGTCACGATCGTGTTGTTAAAAGAGGCGTGGATGTGCGCGACGGCGTCCACTACCTGCTTTTTAACCTTTTTACGGTTGCTACGCGGGTTAGCCATGTTGATGTCTATTCCTGTCTTTACGCCAGAACGTGCGTGTTACTTGCGGATCGGCTTACGCGGGCCCTTACGGGTACGCGCGTTAGTCTTGGTCCGCTGACCACGCAGCGGAAGACTACGACGATGACGCAGACCACGATAGCAACCCAAGTCCATGAGACGCTTGATATTCAGCGTCACATCACGACGAAGGTCACCTTCCACGGTGTACTTGCCGACTTCACTACGCAGGGCATCGACCTCTTCAGAGGAGAGCTCCTGGATCTTGGTGGTCGGCGCGATGCCGGTAGCGGCACAGATTTCCTGTGCACGCGTGCGGCCAATCCCGAAGATATAGGTCAGCGAGATCGCCGCATGCTTGTTGTCCGGGATATTGACGCCTGCAATACGGGCCATCAGCTTTCTCCGAAATTTGAGCGGCTTGCTCGATTAGTCACTACAAAAGGCGCAACAGCATACCCCTTTACCCACCTTCGGGCAAGGGGTATGCCAGCACCGCTTTCTACAAACGCCAGAATCAACCCTGACGCTGCTTGTGCCGCGGCTCGATGCAGATGACGCGGACCGCGCCATTGCGCCGAATGATCTTGCAATTGCGGCACATCTTCTTGACGGAAGCTCGAACTTTCATCGTTCCTTCTCCAAAATCGGCACGCGGCGCGCCAAATCACCGGCGGCGCAGCTCAGCGCATGATGCCGCCGCTGCCATAGCCTTTCAGGTTGGACTTCTTCATCACTGACTCGTACTGGTGCGACATGAGGTGCGATTGCACCTGGGCCATGAAGTCCATGATGACCACTACCACGATCAGCAACGAGGTACCGCCGAAAAAGAACGGCACGTTCCACGCCACGATCAGGAACTGGGGCATCAGGGAGACCGCAGTGATGTACAGGGCACCGAACAGGGTCAGACGGGTCATGACCTTGTCGACATAGCGAGCGGTCTGCTCACCAGGACGAATACCCGGTAGAAACGCCCCTGACTTCTTGAGGTTGTCAGCGACATCCTTGGGATTGAAGACCAGCGCTGTGTAAAAGAAGCAGAAGAATACCACCGCCGCCGCGAAAAGCAAGATGTACAACGGCTGCCCCGGCCCGAGAGCCTGGGATGCCCGCTGCAACCACTCCATGCCATCTCCGGCACCGACCCACTGACCGATGGAAGCGGGGAAAAGCAGGATGCTGGAAGCGAAGATCGGCGGAATCACGCCCGCCATGTTCACTTTCAGCGGCAGGTAGCTGCTCTGCCCGGCATACATCTTGTTACCGACTTGGCGTCGCGGGTAGTTCACCGTGATGCGGCGTTGGCCGCGCTCGATGAACACCACGAAAGCCACGGTCGCCACACCCAGCACGGAAAGGGCCAGCAGTGGCAACACGTTCCAAGCGCCTTCGTTGCGTGCCAGCTCGAACGCCTGCCCTACCGCACCCGGCAAGCCAGCGACGATACCGGAGAAGATCAGCAACGAGATACCGTTGCCGATACCCTTCTCGGTGATCTGCTCACCCAACCACATCAGGAACACTGCGCCCGACACGAAAGTGACGATGGCAGTGAAATAGAAGCTGAAATCAGCGGTATAGGTAATGCCCTGGCTGGCCAGCCCCACCGACATGCCGGTGGCCTGGACCAAGGCCAGCGCCACCGTGCCGTAGCGGGTGTACTGGCTGATCTTGCGTCGGCCGGCCTCGCCCTCCTTTTTCAACTGCTCGAGGTGGGGTGAGACCGCGGTCAGCAGCTGCATGATGATCGACGCCGAAATGTAGGGCATGATGCCCAAGGCGAAGATACTCATACGTTCCAGCGCACCACCCGAGAACATGTTGAACAGTCCCAGGATGGTGCCCTGCTGCTCCCTGAACAAGGCAGCAAGCTGGTCAGGATTGATACCGGGAACGGGAATATGGGCACCGATACGGTACACCACGATGGCGAGGAGCACGAAGCGCAGACGCGCCCACAGTTCACTCAGACCGCTGCCCATCGCCGGCATGTTTCCTGACTTGGCCATTTAGTCCTCTACCTTGCCACCGGCGGCTTCGATCGCGGCACGGGCACCCTTGGTGACCTTGATGCCGCGGACCGTGACCGCCTTATTGACGTCGCCGGAAAGAATGATCTTCGCGTGCAGAGTGGCATTCTTGAGCACATTGGCCTGCTTCAGGGTCTCGAGGTTGATTTCGTCACCTTCGACCTTGGCCAACTCGCTAAGACGCACCTCTTCGGAGACCAGCGACTTCATGGAGGTGAAGCCGAACTTGGGCAGACGCCGCTGCAACGGCATCTGGCCGCCCTCGAAACCGGGCTTCACGCTGCCGCCGCTACGCGACTTCTGACCCTTGTGGCCGCGGCCACCGGTCTTGCCCAGACCGGAACCGATACCACGGCCGACGCGCTTCTCGGCATGCTTGGAGCCCGGTGCCGGGCTCAGGCTGTTGAGTTTCATGGATTACTCTCCCTCTACCCGCACAAGGTAGTTGACCTTGTGGATCATGCCGCGCACGGCAGGGGTGTCTTCCAGTTCGACCGTATGACCGATGCGGCGCAGCCCCAGGCCCTTCATGGTGGCCTTGTGCTTGGGCAATGTGCCGATGGTGCTACGGGTCTGGGTAACCTTGAGTGTGGCTGCCATGGTATTTACCCCGTGATCGCTTCGACAGACAGACCGCGCTTGGCGGCGATGTCTTCCGGCGACTGCATGGACGAGAGACCCTTGACGGTCGCGCGCACCACGTTGACCGGATTGGTGGAGCCGTAGCACTTGGCCAGGACGTCGTGGACGCCAGCCAGCTCGAGCACGGAGCGCATGGCGCCGCCGGCAATGATCCCGGTACCTTCGGAGGCCGGCTGCATGTACACCTTGGAGGCGCCATGACGGGCCTTGACGGGGTACTGCAGGGTATGGCCCTTGAGGCTCACCTTGACCATGTTGCGACGCGCCTGGTCCATGGCTTTCTGGATCGCGACCGGCACTTCACGTGCCTTGCCGCGACCGAAGCCGACACGACCATTACCGTCACCCACGACGGTCAGAGCGGTGAAACCGAAGATTCGGCCACCCTTGACCACCTTGGCGACGCGGTTGACCTGCACGAGCTTTTCCTGCAGGTCGCCGGTGTTCTGTTCGTTCTTCGCCATCGTAAAACCCTTTAGAATTCCAGGCCGCCTTCACGTGCGGCGTCGGCCAGGGCCTTCACGCGACCGTGGTACTTGTAACCGGCACGATCGAAGGCCACCTGGGTGATGCCAGCCTGCTTGGCGCGTTCAGCAATCAGCGCACCGACCTTGGCGGCGGCATCGGAGTTGCCGGTCGCCCCCTCGCGCAGATCCTTGTCCAGCGTGGAAGCGCTGGCCAGCACCTTGCCACCATCCGGCGAGATGATCTGCGCGTAGATGTGGCGCGGGGTACGGTTGACGCACAGGCGAAACACGCCCAGCTCGCGCATTTTGGCACGAGCGCGGCGGGCACGACGGAGACGAGATTCTTTCTTCGCGTTCATAACCCTGCCTTACTTCTTCTTGGCTTCTTTACGACGCACTTGTTCGTCGGCATACCGCACACCCTTGCCCTTATAGGGCTCAGGCGGACGGAAGGCACGAACTTCGGCGGCGACCTGGCCCAGCTTCTGCTTGTCCGCGCTCTTCAGCACGATGACGGTGTTCTTCGGCGTTTCCGCAGAGACACCCTCAGGCAGCGTATACTCGACCGGGTGGGAGAAGCCCAGTGACAGATTCAGCGTCTGGCCACTTGCCTGGGCACGATAGCCGACGCCAACGATTTCGAGGGTCTTGGTGAAGCCCTCGGAGACGCCGGTGACCAGGTTCTGGACCAGAGCACGAGTGGTGCCGACCATGGCCCAGGACTTGGCGCTCTCGCTCGGATTGAAGGACAGTTGACCCTCTTCCTGACCGATGGCCACGTCCGAATGAACGGTCATGGACAGCGTGCCCTGGCCGCCCTTGACGGTCAGCTGGTCGCCGTCGAGCTTGACGTCGACGCCGGCGGGCACTTTAACCGGATATTTGGCTACGCGGGACATTCCAGACTCCTAGAATACGGTGCAGATGACTTCGCCACCGACGCCCGCCTGGCGAGCGGCACGGTCGGTCATCACGCCCTTGGAGGTGGTGACGATCGCCACACCCATGCCGTCCGCCACCTGGGGCAGTGAATCCTTGCCCTTGTACTGGCGCAGTGACGGCTTGGATACCCGCTGCAGGTGCTCGATGACCGGCCTGCCCTCGAAGTACTTGAGGGTCACTGTCAGCTCGGGCTTGGTACCTTCAGCGACCGCGAAGTCGTTGATATAACCCTCTTCCTTCAATACGCGGGCCACCGCGACCTTGAGCGTGGAGGACGGCATGGTGACCGTCTCCTTGGTGGCCATCTGCGCATTGCGGATACGGGTGAACATATCCGCCAGAGTGTCTTGCATGCTCATTTACATTGCGCTCCTGATGTTTCCGTGGCGGCTTACCAGCTGGACTTCTTCAGACCAGGGACCTCGCCACGCATAGCGGCTTCACGCAGCTTGTTACGGCCGAGGCCGAACTTGTTGTAGTAGCCGTGCGGACGGCCGGTGATCCGGCAGCGATTACGCTGACGCACCGGGCTGGAGTCGCGCGGCAACTGCTGCAGTTTCAGCGTCGCCTCGAAGCGCTCTTCGTCGGAAGTATTCACGTTCTGGATGATCGCCTTGAGCTCGGCGCGGCGGGCCGCATACTTCTCGACCAGCTTGGTACGCTTGAGCTCGCGTTCAATCATGCTCTTCTTTGCCATGATCCCACCCTTATTTCTTGAACGGGAAGCTCAGCGCGCTAAGCAGCGCACGACCTTCCTCGTCGGTGTTGGCAGTAGTGGTGATGGTGACATCCAGCCCACGAACCCGATCGATCTTATCATATTCGATCTCGGGGAAGATGATCTGCTCACGCACACCCATGGAGTAGTTGCCGCGACCGTCGAAGGACTTCGGATTGAGACCACGGAAGTCACGCACACGGGGAATCGCGATGTTGACCAGGCGATCAAGGAATTCCCACATGCGCTCGGCGCGCAGGGTCACCTTGATGCCGATCGGCCAACCTTCGCGCACCTTGAAGCCCGCGATGGACTTGCGCGCATTGGTCACCAGCGGCTTCTGACCGGAAAGCTTCTCCAGGTCACCGATGGCATTCTCGATCTGCTTCTTGTCGCTGGTCGCGTCACCGATGCCCATGTTGAGGGTCACCTTGGTGATCCGCGGCACCTGCATCACGTTGGCGTAGCTGAACTGCTCTTTGAGCTGAGCCACCACCTCGTTCTGATAACGTTCTTTCAAGTTCGCCATTTTGCTACCCGACTCGCGTTAGGCGTCGATCTGCGTCTGCGTCGACTTGTAGATACGTACCTTGGTACCGTCTTCCTTAACCTGGAAGCCGACGCGATCCGCCTTACCGGTCTCCGAGTTGAAGATCGCCACGTTGGACGCGTGAATCGGAGCCTCGCGCTCGACGATACCGCCCTGATTGCCCGCCATAGGATTGGGCTTGGTGTGACGCTTGATCATGTTCACACCGGACACGACGAAGCGTTCGTCCTTTAGGACGCGCTTGATGGTGCCACGCTTGCCCTTATCCTTGCCGGCGATGACGATCACTTCATCGTCACGTTTGATCTTTTGCATGTCCGCTTCGCTCCTTACAGCACTTCAGGCGCCAGGGAAATGATCTTCATGAACTTCTCAGTACGAAGTTCACGAGTCACCGGCCCGAAGATACGGGTGCCGATCGGCTGCTCGTTGGTGTTGTTCAACAGAACTGCCGCATTTCCATCGAAGCGGATCAGCGAGCCGTCGGAACGACGGACACCGCTGCGGGTGCGAACCACAACCGCCTTGAGAACCTGGCCTTTCTTGACCTTGCCACGCGGAATGGCTTCCTTCACCGTGACCTTGATGATGTCACCGACCCGCGCGTAGCGACGGTGTGAGCCGCCAAGCACCTTGATGCACTGCACCCGGCGCGCTCCGCTGTTGTCGGCGACATCCAGCATTGTCTGAGTCTGAATCATCGGTTTTCTCCAAACCTAATCTGACTGCTCTCGCCGAGCTCAGCCCTTGGCCTGCTCGATCACCTCGACCAGCGTCCAGGCCTTCTTCTTGGACAGCGGACGGCATTCCTGAATGGAAACCGTGTCGCCGGCCTTGGCCTGGTTCGCCTCGTCATGGGCGTGCAGCTTGGTGGAGCGCTTGACGTACTTGCCATAGATCGGGTGCCGCTCGCGGCGCTCGATCATTACGACGATGGACTTCTCCATCTTGTCGCTCACCACCTTGCCGGTGAGCGTACGGGCTTTCTTCTCTTCGGCCATCTCAGTCACCTGCCTTCTCGTTGAGCACAGTCTTCACCCGGGCGATGTCCCGACGAACCTGCTTGAGCAGATGAGTCTGGCTGAGCTGGCCGGTGGCCTTCTGCATGCGCAGGTTGAACTGCTCGCGGAGGAGTTCGAAGAGCTGCTCCTGGAGCTGCTCGACTGACTTTTCACGAATTTCCTGGGCTTTCATCACATCACCGTCCGTTTCACAAAGGTGGTGGATATGGGCATCTTCTGGGCGGCGAGAGTGAAGGCCTCACGGGCCAGCTCTTCCGACACACCTTCGATTTCGTACAGGACCCGGCCCGGCTGGATCTGTGCAACCCAGTACTCGACGGAGCCCTTGCCCTTACCCATACGGACTTCGAGCGGCTTCTTGGAAATCGGCTTGTCGGGGAAGACGCGGATCCAGATCTTGCCACCACGCTTGACGTGGCGGGTGATCGCACGACGGCCGGCTTCGATCTGACGCGCAGTGATGCGGCCGCGACCGGTTGCCTTGAGGCCGTATTCCCCGAAGCTTATCTTGCTTCCGCGATGCGCCAGGCCACGATTGCGGCCTTTCATCATCTTGCGGAATTTCATGCGCTTGGGCTGTAACATCGACTCGCTCTCCCCTTACCTGGAACCTTTCTTCTTGGAGGGCGCGGCCTGCGGCTGTTGCTTGGCCTTGGCGCGGACCTCTTCGATGCCCCCGAGGATTTCACCCTTGAAGACCCAAACCTTGACACCGATGATGCCGTAGGTGGTTTTTGCTTCGTAGGTGGCGTAATCGATGTCCGCACGCAGGGTGTGAAGCGGCACGCGGCCTTCGCGGTACCATTCGGTACGTGCGATTTCGGCACCACCGAGGCGACCTGACAGCATCACCTTGATACCACCTGCACCCAGGCGCATGGCGTTCTGCACGGAACGCTTCATGGCGCGACGGAACATGACGCGACGCTCGAGCTGGCCGGCAATGTTCTGCGCGACGAGCTTGGCGTCGAGTTCCGGCTTGCGGACTTCCTCGATGTTGACGTGCACGGGCACGCCCATCATCGCGGTAACGTCGCGACGCAGCTTGTCGACGTCCTCGCCCTTCTTGCCAATCACAATGCCCGGACGAGCGGTGTGAATGGTAATACGGGCATTGTTGGCCGGACGCTCGATATGGATGCGGCTCACGGACGCATTCTTCAGACGCTCTTCGAGGAAGCGACGTACCTCGAGATCGTTGTTCAGCTTGTCGGCATAAGCACCGCGCTCGGCATACCACACCGAGGAGTGGTCCTTGACGATACCCAGCCGAATACCTGTCGGATGTACTTTCTGACCCATCTGGTCGACTCCTACTTCTCGGCTACCTTGACGGTGATGTGGCAGGTGCGCTTCAGGATGCGATCCGCACGACCCTTGGCGCGCGGACGGATGCGCTTGAGCGTCATGCCCTCATCGACGCAGATGGTCGAGACACGCAGCTCGTCGATATCCATGCCGTTGTTTTCTTCCGCATTCGCGATGGCGGACTGCAGCACCTTCTTGACCAGCTTGGCAGCCTTCTTCGGTGAGAAGGTCAGCAGGTCGAGCGCCTCGGCGACCGGTTTACCGCGCACCTGGTCAGCCACCAAACGGGCCTTCTGGGCGGATAAACGAGCGCCACGCAGCTTAGCTGTGACTTCCATCTCTCAATCCTCTCTGGCTTACCGTTTGGCTTTCTTGTCCGCCGCATGACCGCGATAAGTGCGGGTGGCAGCGAATTCGCCCAGCTTGTGGCCAACCATTTCCTCGGAGACGTGCACCGGGACGTGTTGGCGACCGTTATGGACAGCAATGGTGAGCCCGACCATGTTCGGCAGGATCATGGAACGACGCGACCAGGTCTTGATCGGTTTGCGGTCGTTCTTCTCCACTGCAGCCTCAACCTTCTTCAGCAGATGAAGGTCAATAAAAGGACCTTTCTTCAGTGAACGTGGCACAGCCGTTACCCCTTAATGTCTGTTACTTGGCCTTGCGGCGACGAACGATCAGCGCGTCGGTGCGCTTGTTCTTACGGGTCTTGTGGCCCTTGGTGGGCACACCCCACGGCGACACCGGATGGCGACCGCCGCTGGTGCGGCCTTCACCGCCGCCGTGCGGGTGGTCGACCGGGTTCATGGCCACACCGCGAACGGTCGGGCGCACGCCTCTCCAGCGCTTCGCACCGGCCTTGCCAAGTTGACGCAGGCTGTGCTCGGAATTGCCCACTTCACCCAAGGTCGCCCGGCAGTCGGCCAGCACCTTGCGCATCTCGCCGGAGCGCAGACGCAGACTGGCATAGCTTCCTTCACGTGCGACCAGCTGAGCGCTGGTACCGGCACTGCGAGCGATCTGCGCACCCTTGCCGGGCTTGAGCTCGATGCAGTGAACGGTGGAACCCAGCGGGATGTTACGCAGCGGAAGGGTGTTGCCCTTCTTGATCGCCGCATTCACGCCGGACTCGAGCTTGTCGCCCGCACTCACGCCCTTGGGCGCGATGATGTAGCGACGCTCGCCGTCCAGGTACTTGAGCAGCGCAATGTGGGCGCTACGATTGGGATCGTATTCGAGACGCTCGACGATGGCAGGAACGCCATCCTTGGTGCGCTTGAAGTCGATCAGCCGGTAATGCTGACGGTGACCACCGCCCACGTGGCGGGTGGTGATACGGCCGTTGTTGTTGCGACCGCCGCTACGCGACTGCTTCTCCAGCAGCGGGGCGTAGGGCTTGCCCTTGTGCAGGCCTTCGCTGACGACCTTGACGACGTGGCGACGACCGGCGGATGTGGGTTTTGTCTTGACGATTGCCATGATCCGTACTCCTGCCCTTATTCGGCGCCAGTGAAGTCTTCGAGCGTTTCACCAGCAGCCAGGGTCACATAAGCCTTGCGATAGCCCTGGCGGCGGCCCAGACCCTGCGCGGTACGCTTGGTCTTGCCCTTCATGTTCAGCACCTGGACGCGATCGACCTTCTTGCCAAACAACACCTGAACGGCTTGTTTGATTTCAGGCTTGGTCGCGTCGCTGGCCACCTTGAACACATACTGGTTGCGCTCGGCGGCGAAAGCGGCCTTCTCGGTCACGTGCGGACCGAGCAGAACCTTGAATACGCGCTCCTGGTTCATGCCAGCTTCTCCTCGAATTTACGCAGAGCAGAGACGGTGACCAGCACCTTGTCGAAGGCGATCAGGCTCACCGGATCGGCGGCGGCCACATCCACCACATCCACGTTGGGAATGTTGCGAGCGGCCAGATACAGCTTCTCGTCGACTTCCTCGGTGACGATCAGCGCCTTCTCCAGACCCAGCTCGCCCAGCTTGGCGACCAGCTGCTTGGTCTTGGGCGCATCGACGGTGAACTCGTCGATGGCAACCAGACGCTCCTGACGCACCAGCTCGGACAGGATGGAGCGCATTGCTGCGCGATACATCTTGCGGTTGACCTTCTGCGAGTGGTCCTGCGGACGCGCCGCGAAGGTCACGCCACCGCTACGCCACAGCGGCGAGCGGATGGTGCCGGCGCGAGCGCGACCGGTACCCTTCTGGCGCCACGGCTTCTTGCCGCCACCACGCACATCGGAACGGTTCTTCTGAGCGCGGGTACCCTGACGACCACCGGCCAGATAGGCGGTGACGACCTGGTGAACCAGCGCCTCGTTGAATTCTTTGCCAAAGGTGGCGTCGGCGACTTCGACAGTACCCGCGCCTGCAGCAAGATTCAGATTCATCGGTTCTATCCCCTTCAGCCAGCTTTGACGGCGCTACGAACGATGACGTCGCTGCCGGTAGCACCGGGCACGGCACCCTTGATCAGCAGCAGGTTACGCTCGGCATCGACCCGCACGACTTCGAGGCTCTGGACGGTGCAGCGGACATTGCCCATCTGACCGGCCATCTTCTTGCCTTTGAAGACACGACCCGGGGTCTGACACATGCCAATGGAACCCGGCGCGCGATGCGACAGGGAGTTGCCGTGGGTGGCATCCTGGGTACGGAAGTTCCAGCGCTTGACGGCGCCCTGGAAGCCCTTGCCCTTGGAGGTGCCGGTCACGTCGACTTTCTGACCAGCTTCGAAGAGGGATACGGTGAGTTCGCCGCCCACTTCCGGAGCCTCATCGCCTGCGGCGACACGGAACTCCATCAGCGAACGACCGGCCTCGATACCTGCCTTGGCGTACTGACCTGCTTGTGCCTTGGTGAGGTGCTTGGCCTTGCGGGAGCCGGTTGTGACCTGAACCGCCGCATAGCCGTCGGATTCGACGGTCTTGACGCTGGTGACGCGGTTCGGCTCAACCTCGATCACGGTTACGGGCACGGAGGCGCCATCTTCGGTAAAGACACGGGTCATACCGGCCTTTCTACCGACCAAACCGATAGTCATTCTCAGTCTCCTTTAGTGTACGGGGCTATCACCCGCTATGGCTGCCCTTTCCAGAGCATTCCACTAGCACGTTGTATGACGCCATCACGGCGTGGCGGCTGCTGCTCCAACTCGTTCGAAAGAGCGCTGGGCCGCGGGTGTCTAGTGTGATTAGTCGAGCTTGATCTGCACGTCCACGCCGGCGGCGAGGTCGAGCTTCATGAGGGCATCGACGGTCTTTTCGGTCGGCTCGACGATATCGAGCACACGCTTGTGAGTGCGGATCTCGTACTGGTCGCGCGCATCCTTGTTGACGTGCGGCGAAATCAGTACGGTGTAGCGCTCACGATTGGTCGGCAGCGGGATCGGACCGCGCACCTGAGCACCAGTCCGCTTGGCGGTATCAACGATCTCCGCGGCAGACTGATCGATCAGGCGATGGTCGAATGCCTTCAACCGAATGCGAATCTTCTGGTTCTGCATTTGCCCTAAACTCCAATGGATGTCGACGACATTTGCCGCCTACCCACGCATTCAAAGGATGCGCATTATATGCACGCCGAGGGCGAGAGTCAAACACTCCGCCAAGGTGCGCAGAAAGGGGGCTCCTCGCGGAGCCCCCTTCGATCAATCAGAAGCCCGAGGACTTACTGAACGATCTTGGCCACGACGCCGGCGCCGACAGTGCGGCCACCTTCACGAATGGCGAAGCGCAGACCCTCGTCCATGGCGATCGGAGCGATCAGGGTGACGACCATCTTGACGTTGTCGCCCGGCATGACCATCTCGACGCCTTCCGGCAGTTCGCAGGTACCGGTCACGTCGGTGGTGCGGAAGTAGAACTGCGGACGGTAGCCCTTGAAGAACGGCGTGTGACGACCACCCTCTTCCTTGGACAGCACGTAGACTTCGGCTTCGAAGACGGTGTGCGGATTGATGGTGCCCGGCTTGGCCAGGACCTGTCCACGCTCGACTTCGTCACGCTTGGTGCCACGCAGCAGGGCACCGACGTTCTCGCCGGCACGACCTTCGTCGAGCAGCTTGCGGAACATCTCGACACCGGTAACGGTAGTCTTGGTGGTGTCCTTGATACCGACGATCTCGACTTCTTCGCCAGCCTTGACGATGCCGCGCTCGATACGACCGGTGACCACGGTGCCACGACCGGAGATGGAGAAGACGTCCTCAATCGGCATCAGGAACGGCTGATCGATGGCGCGCTCCGGCTCCGGGATGTAGTCGTCCAGGGCCTTGATCAGGTTGGCAACGGCCGTGGTACCCATGCCGTTCTCGTCCTCACCGTTCAGCGCCATCAGCGCAGAACCGGTGATGATCGGCGTGTCGTCGCCCGGGAAGTCGTACTCGTTCAGAAGTTCGCGAACTTCCATCTCGACCAGCTCGAGCAGCTCCTCGTCATCGACCATGTCGGCCTTGTTCAGGAACACGACGATGTACGGCACGCCAACCTGACGCGACAGCAGGATGTGCTCACGAGTCTGCGGCATGGGGCCGTCGGCAGCGGAACAGACCAGGATGGCGCCGTCCATCTGGGCCGCACCGGTGATCATATTCTTGACGTAGTCGGCGTGCCCCGGGCAGTCGACGTGCGCGTAGTGACGCTGCTCGGACTGATACTCGACGTGAGAGGTGGCGATGGTGATACCACGCTCACGCTCTTCCGGAGCGTTGTCGATGGAGTCGAACTGACGCCATTCACCGCCGAAGACCTCAGCAGAAACGCGAGTCAGGGCCGCAGTCAGAGTGGTCTTGCCGTGGTCGACGTGACCGATGGTGCCGACGTTGATGTGCGGTTTGGAACGTTCAAATTTTTCCTTAGCCACTTCGATAACCTCTTTACGTTTGCTAGCGGTTAGCCTTTCTGGTTGATGACGGCTTCAACGATGCTGGAGGGCGCCTCTTCGTACGCTGCGAACTCCATGGTGTAGCTCGCACGACCCTGGGTCTGGGAGCGCAGATCGGTCGCATAACCGAACATTTCGCCCAGAGGCACCATCGCGCGGATGACCTTGCCGGAGGAAGAGTCATCCATGCCCTGCACCAGACCCCGGCGACGGTTGAGGTCACCCATGACGTCACCCATGAAATCCTCGGGCGTCACGACCTCGACCCTCATCACCGGCTCCAGCAGCACGGCCTTGGCCTTGCGGGCCCCTTCCTTGACTGCCATGGAAGAGGCAACCTTGAACGCGTTCTCGTTCGAGTCCACGTCATGGTAGGAACCATCGTACAGCGTGACCTTGACGTCGATCATCGGGTATCCCGCGATAACGCCGTTCTGCAGCTGCTCATAGGCCCCTTTCTCGACGGCACCCACATACTCCTTGGGTACCACACCGCCGACGATCTCGGAAGCGAACTTGAAGTGCATGTCTTCTTCTTCGCCCTTGTCCGCCTCGGTAAGCGGCTCGATGCGCAGCCAGACATGGCCGTACTGGCCTCGACCGCCGGACTGACGCACGAACTTGCCTTCCTGCTCAACCTTGCCGCGAATGGTTTCGCGGTAGGCCACCTGCGGCTTGCCGATATTGGCTTCGACCTTGAACTCGCGACGCATGCGGTCGACGATGATGTCCAGGTGCAGCTCGCCCATGCCGGAGATGATGGTCTGGCCGGTTTCTTCGTCGGTCCTGACCTGGAACGAGGGATCTTCCTGGGCCAGCTTGCCCAGCGCCACGCCCATCTTCTCCTGATCGACCTTGGACTTCGGCTCTACCGCCACGGAGATGACCGGATCCGGGAACTCCATGCGCTCGAGCACGATCTTGTTCTCCAGATCGCACAGTGTGTCACCGGTAGTGACGTCCTTCAGACCGATACAGGCGGCAATGTCGCCCGCCAGAATTTCCTTGATCTCTTCGCGCGAGTTGGCGTGCATCTGCACGATACGGCCCACCCGCTCCTTCTTCTGCTTGACCGAGTTGTAGACGCTGTCGCCAGACTTCAGCACGCCGGAATAGACGCGAATGAAGGTCAGCGTACCGACGAAGGGGTCGGTGGCGATCTTGAAGGCCAGTGCGGCGAAGGGAGCACTGTCGTCCGCCTCGCGGGTCGCAACGGTGCCATCCCTGTCGTCCAGCTCACCCTCGATAGCCTTGACCTCGGTGGGTGACGGCATGTACTCGATGACGCCGTCGAGCACCGCCTGCACGCCCTTGTTCTTGAACGCCGAGCCGCAGGTGACCAGCACGATCTCGTTGTCCAGCGTACGGCGACGCAGACCAGCCTTGATCTCCTCGATGGACAGCTCACCCTCTTCGAGGTACTTGTCCATCAGTTCTTCGGAGGCCTCGGCAGCGGCTTCGACCATCTGCTCGCGGTACTCTTCGGCAGTTTCCTGGAGCTCAGCCGGGATATCGACCAGCTCGTAGTTCATGCCCAGGCTCTCCTCGTCCCACAGGATAGCCTTCATCTGGATCAGGTCGATGACGCCCTTGAAATCCTCCTCGGTGCCCCAGTTGATCTGGATCGGCACCGCATTGGCATTCAGGCGCTTCTTGAGCTGATCGACGACCATGAAGAAGTCGGCACCGGTGCGGTCCATCTTGTTGACGAACACCATGCGCGGTACTTCGTACTTGTTGGCCTGACGCCATACGGTCTCGGTCTGCGGCTGCACGCCGGACGAGCCGCACAGCACCACCACGGCACCGTCGAGCACGCGAAGCGAACGCTCCACCTCGATAGTGAAGTCGACGTGTCCGGGGGTATCGATGATGTTGATGCGGTGCTCATCGAACTGCTTGTTCATGCCCTGCCAGAAGCAGGTGGTCGCCGCGGAGGTGATGGTGATGCCACGCTCCTGCTCCTGCTCCATCCAGTCCATGGTGGCCGCGCCGTCATGGACCTCGCCCACCTTGTGGGAGAGACCGGTGTAGAACAGGACACGCTCAGTCGTGGTGGTCTTGCCGGCATCGACGTGGGCGACGATACCGATATTACGATAGCGCTTGAGTGGAGTCTTGCGAGCCACGGTGGAACTCCCCGTTGGTTGGCGATGCGTTTAGAAGCACTGCACTTAGAAGCGGTAGTGCGAGAACGCCTTGTTGGCCTCAGCCATGCGATGCACGTCTTCACGCTTCTTGACCGCAGAACCCTTGCCTTCGGCGGCATCGAGCATCTCGCCCGCGAGACGCTGCACCATGGTCTTCTCACCGCGCTTGCGTGCCGCATCCACCAGCCAGCGCATGGCCAGCGCCTGGCGGCGCGAGGGGCGAACCTCTACCGGCACCTGATAGGTCGCACCGCCGACGCGGCGGGACTTGACCTCGACCATCGGCTGAATGGCTTCCAGCGCGCGATCGAAGATGTCCAGCGGCTCTTCCTTGCTACGCTCGGCAACCGTGTCCAGCGCACCGTAAACGATACGCTCAGCTGTGGACTTCTTGCCGCTGACCATCAGGTGGTTCATGAACTTGGCCAGACGCTCACTTCCGAACTTGGGATCCGGCAGGATCTCGCGCTTGGCTACTACTCTTCTTCTAGGCATGACAAGCCCTCTAGCGAAGGGTCTTTCAGGCAAACCCGGAACTCCCGCCATCTGCGGCGCCCGACCTTACTCTTATCAGACCGAAATGGTTTTCCAGTACGTACCGATGTCGATCAGGACTTCGGACGCTTGGTGCCGTACTTGGAACGGCCCTGCTTACGATTCTGCACGCCGGAGGTATCGAGGGCGCCGCGCACGGTGTGATAACGCACACCCGGCAAATCCTTGACACGGCCGCCGCGAATCAGCACGACAGAGTGTTCCTGAAGGTTGTGGCCTTCACCACCGATGTAGGACGATACTTCGAACCCGTTGGTCAGGCGCACACGGCAGACCTTACGCAGGGCCGAGTTCGGCTTCTTCGGGGTAGTGGTGTAGACGCGGGTACACACACCGCGCTTTTGTGGGCAGGCCTGCAGCGCCGGCACGTCGCTCTTGGCGGCGGGGCGCTTGCGCGGCTTGCGCACGAGCTGATTGATCGTTGCCATGTTGTGTAGCTGACTCCAGTGGTTGCCTTGCCTTTTCAGTGGACGCGGGCGCACCCACCCCACTATTAAAGGCTGCGAATTCTAAGGTCTAACGGGGTGAAGCGTCAAGCGCTTGGACGCATCCGCGCGCTTGACGCCCGTCCCGTTTACAGCTCGTCGTCTTCCGAATCGAGGGCGGTGAGCTGAGCGCCCAGCTCCTGCTCGACATCGAAGGCCGACGGATGGAGCAGACGCTCGGTATCATCCCGCTTGCGGCGACGCTCCTGATGGTGAGCCAGACCCGTTCCCGCCGGGATCAGGCGACCGACCACCACATTTTCCTTCAGCCCGCGCAGGTAATCGCGCTTGCCGGTAACCGCCGCTTCGGTCAGCACTCGCGTGGTCTCCTGGAAGGAGGCCGCAGAGATGAACGACTCGGTGGCCAGGCTGGCCTTGGTGATACCCAGCAGCACGCGCTGGTATCTGGCCGGGAATTTCTCGCCCTGCTCCAGACGGGCATTCTCCTCGAGCACCTTGGCCAACTCGACCTGGTCACCCGGAATGAACTCGGAATCGCCGGAGTCGGTGATCTCCACTTTGCGCAGCATCTGACGCACGATCACTTCGATGTGCTTGTCGTTGATGCCCACGCCCTGCAGGCGGTAGACCTCCTGGATCTCGGCGGTAATGTACTTGGCCAGCTCCGCCACTCCCAGCAGCCGCAGGATATCGTGCGGGTTGCTCGGACCGTCGGAGATCACCTCGCCCTTCTCCACCGTCTCGCCTTCGAAGACGGCGATCTGGCGCCATTTCGGAATCAGCGCCTCGAACGGATCGCTACCATCGTCGGGCGTGATCGTCAGGCGACGCTTGCCCTTGGTCTCCTTGCCGAAGCTGATCGTACCGCTGATCTCGGCGAGGATTGCCGGCTCCTTGGGCTTGCGCGCTTCGAACAGGTCGGCCACACGCGGCAGACCACCGGTGATGTCCTTGTTGCCGGACGCCTCGACCGGGATACGCGCGACGATCTCGCCGATACCGATCCGGGCACCATTGTCGACCGAGACGATTGCCTTGCCCGGCAGCAGGTACTGCACCGGCGTATTGGAGCCAGTCACGCTGATCGGCTCGCCGCTCTCGTCGGTGAGCAGGATCATCGGGCGGCTGTCGCGGCCGGCTTGCGGGCGAGCGGCCGACTCGATCACCTCGATCGAGGAGAGGCCGGTCATCTCGTCCACGCTGCGGTGAATGGTGACGCCGTCGACCATGTCGACGTACTGCACCTTGCCCTCCAGCTCGGCAATGATCGGGTGGGTGTGCGGATCCCACTTGGCCACGGCCTGGCCGGCATCCACGGCGTCTCCATCCTTGACGGAGAGCTCGGCACCATAGGGCAGCTTGTAGTACTCGCGCTCGCGGCCATGATCGTCTGCCACCGCTAGCGCACTGGAGCGAGACACCACCACCAGCTTGCCGTCGGCACGCTCGACGAACTTCATGTTGTGCAAGCGTACCTTGCCGCCATGTTTGACCTGGACGCTGTCCACCGCCGAGGCGCGCGATGCCGCACCGCCAATGTGGAAGGTCCGCATGGTCAGCTGGGTACCCGGCTCACCGATCGACTGTGCGGCAATGACACCCACTGCCTCGCCGATGTTGACCTGATGGCCACGAGCCAGGTCGCGACCATAGCACGAGGAACAGACGCCGTGGGTCGACTCACAGGCAATGGCGCTGCGCACCACGATTTCGTCGACGCCCATGGTGTCGAGACGCTCGCACCAGGCTTCGTCGAGCAGGGTGCCCTTCTCGATCAGCACCTCATCGTTGCTGGGGTCGATGACGTCCTGGGCCACCACACGCCCCAGCACACGCTGGGCCAGCGAGACGATGATGTCGCCACCCTCGATCACCGGATGCAGCGTCAGGCCCTGCTCGGTACCGCAGTCGGGCTCGGTGATGACCATGTCCTGGGCCACGTCGACCAGGCGACGGGTCAGATAACCGGAGTTGGCGGTCTTGAGTGCCGTATCCGCCAGGCCCTTCCGCGCCCCGTGGGTCGAGATGAAGTACTGCAGGACGTTCAGGCCTTCGCGGAAGTTGGCCACGATCGGCGTCTCGATGATCGAGCCGTCCGGCTTGGCCATCAGGCCGCGCATGCCCGCCAGCTGGCGGATCTGCGCGGCGCTACCACGTGCACCGGAGTCGGCCATGATGAACACGCTGTTGAACGAGTCCTGCTCCACCTCGTTGCCGTTGCGGTCGACCACGGTCTCCTTGGAGATACCCGTCATCATCGCCTTGGCCACCTTGTCGTTGGCTTTGGACCAGATGTCGATGACCTTGTTGTACTTCTCGCCGGCGGTGACGAGACCGGAGGAGAACTGGTCCTCGATCTCCTTGACCTCGGCCTCGGCGGCGTCGACGATTTCCGTCTTGGCCTCCGGGATGACGAAGTCGTTGACACCGATGGAGGCACCCGACCAGGTCGCCATGCGGAAGCCGGTATACATCAGCTGATCGGCAAAGATCACCGTCGGCTTGAGGCCGGCACGGCGATACACCTCATTGAGCAGCTTCGAGATCGCCTTCTTCTTCATCGGCTGGTCGACCAGCTCGAAGGGCACACCATCGGGCAGGATGCGGAACAGCATGGCACGACCCGCCGTGGTGTCGTAGAGAGTACGGGCGGTAGTCTGCTCGCCGGTTTCTTCGTCGACCAGTGTCTCGGTGAGGCGCACCTTGACACGCGCATGCAGCGACACGCTCTGGGTGCCGAAGGCCCGCTCGACCTCATTGAGGCCGGAGAACACCATGCCCTCGCCCTTGGCGTTGATCTTTTCACGGGTCATGTAGTACAGACCCAGCACCACGTCCTGGGACGGCACGATGATCGGATCACCGTTGGCCGGTGACAGCACGTTGTTGGTGGCCATCATCAGCGCACGCGCCTCGAGCTGGGCTTCCAGGGTCAGCGGCACATGCACCGCCATCTGGTCCCCGTCGAAGTCAGCGTTGTAGGCGGCACACACCAGCGGGTGCAGCTGGATCGCCTTGCCCTCGATCAACAGCGGCTCGAACGCCTGGATGCCCAGACGGTGCAGGGTCGGCGCGCGGTTGAGCAGCACCGGGTGCTCGCGGATGACGTCGGCGAGTATGTCCCATACCTCGGGCAGCTCACGCTCGACCATCTTCTTGGCGGCCTTGATCGTGGACGCGTGGCCCAGCGACTGCAGCTTGGAGTAGATGAACGGCTTGAACAGCTCGAGCGCCATCTTCTTGGGCAGACCGCACTGATGCAGGCGCAGGGTCGGGCCAACGGTAATGACCGAACGGCCGGAGTAGTCGACGCGCTTGCCCAGCAGGTTTTGACGGAACCGCCCCTGCTTGCCCTTGATCATGTCGGCCAGAGATTTCAGCGGACGCTTGTTGGAGCCGGTGATGGCGCGACCGCGACGGCCGTTGTCAAGCAGCGCATCGACCGCCTCCTGCAGCATGCGCTTCTCGTTGCGCACGATGATGTCCGGCGCATTGAGGTCGAGCAGCCGCTTCAGGCGGTTGTTGCGGTTGATTACCCGACGGTACAGGTCGTTGAGGTCGGAGGTCGCGAAACGTCCGCCGTCCAGCGGTACCAGCGGACGCAGGTCCGGCGGCAGCACCGGCAGCACTTCCATGACCATCCACGCCGGATCGTTGCCGGAGTTGAGGAAGGCCTCCAGCAGCTTGAGCCGCTTGGAGAGCTTCTTGATCTTGGTCTCGGAGTTGGTCTGCGGGATTTCCTCGCGCAGGCGATCGACCTCCTCGGAGAGGTCGATGTCCTTGAGCAGTGCCTGGATCGCCTCGGCGCCCATACGGGCATCGAAGTCGTCACCGAACTCCTCTAGGGCTTCGAAGTACTGCTCGTCGTTGAGCAGCTGGCCGCGCTCGAGCGTGGTCATGCCCGGATCGATGACCACGAAGCTCTCGAAGTAGAGCACCCGCTCGATGTCGCGCAGGGTCATGTCGAGGAACATGCCGATGCGCGACGGCAGCGACTTGAGGAACCAGATGTGGGCAACCGGCGAGGCCAGCTCGATATGGCCCATGCGCTCGCGACGCACCGCCGCCTTGGTCACCTCGACGCCACACTTCTCGCAAATGATGCCGCGGTGCTTCATGCGCTTGTACTTGCCGCACAGGCACTCGTAGTCCTTGACCGGACCGAAGATCTTGGCACAGAACAAGCCGTCCCGCTCCGGCTTGAAGGTGCGGTAGTTGATGGTCTCGGGCTTCTTGACTTCGCCGTAGGACCAGGAGCGAATCATGTCCGGCGAGGCGAGCGAGATCTTGATCGCGTCGAACTCTTCGGACTGTGACTGCGATTTGAGGACTTTCACCAAATCTTTCATGGAATCGGCTCCTAGCTCTCTAACTCGATATCGATGCCCAGCGAACGGATTTCCTTCACCAGTACGTTGAAGGATTCCGGCATGCCGGCATGCATGGTGTGGTCGCCGTCGACAATGCTCTTGTACATCTTGGTGCGACCTTCCACGTCGTCGGATTTCACCGTGAGCATCTCCTGGAGCGTGTAGGCTGCGCCGTAGGCTTCCAGCGCCCACACCTCCATCTCGCCGAAGCGCTGGCCACCGAACTGCGCCTTGCCGCCCAGCGGCTGCTGGGTAACGAGCGAGTAGGAGCCAGTGGATCGGGCGTGCATCTTGTCGTCCACCAGGTGGTTGAGCTTGAGCATGTACATGTAGCCCACCGTCACCGGCCGGTCGAAGGCATCACCGGTACGCCCGTCATACAGCGCCATCTGACCGGAGTCCGGCAGGTCGGCCAGGCGCAGCAGGTGCTTGATCTCACCCTCGGCGGCGCCATCGAACACCGGCGATGCCATCGGCACGCCGCCGCGCAGGTTCTTGGCCAGGGCGATGACTTCGTCGTCGCTCAGCGAGTCCAGATCCTCCTGACGGGTACCCTCGGTGTTGTAGATCTTGCCGAGGAACTCGCGAATCTCGCCCACCTGCTGGGCACGTGCGTCGCGCAGCAGGGCATCGATCTTGACGCCGAGACCCTGAGCGGCGAGCCCCAGGTGGGTCTCGAGAATCTGACCCACGTTCATACGTGACGGCACACCCAAGGGGTTCAAGACGATATCGACCGATACGCCATTGTCGTCGAAGGGCATATCCTCGACCGGCATGATCGCCGAAATGACGCCCTTGTTACCGTGGCGGCCGGCCATCTTGTCACCCGGCTGGATGCGACGCTTGACCGCCATGTAGACCTTGACGATCTTGAGCACGCCCGGTGCCAGGTCGTCGCCCTGGGTCAGCTTGCGCTTCTTGTCCTCGAAGCGCTCCTCCATCTCCTTGCGACGGTTCTCGAGCTGCTCGTCGGCCTGGGCCAGCAGCTCGTTGAGCGACTCGTCCTGCAGACGCAGCTTGAACCACTGCTGACGCGGCAGTTCCTCGAGGTAGCTGTCGGAGAGCACGTCGCCCTTCTTCAACTTGGGCCCGCCATTGACCGGCTGCCCAGCGAGCGTGCGCTTGAGACGCTCGAAAGTGGCATCCTCGGCGATGCGGTAGGTCTCCTGGAGGTCCTTGCGCACCTCGTCGAGCTGCATCTGCTCGATGGCCAGTGCCCTTGAGTCCTTCTCCACGCCGTCGCGGGTGAACACCTGGACGTCGATGACCGTACCCTTCATCCCGGTCGGCGCACGCAGCGAGGTGTCCTTCACGTCGGAGGCCTTCTCGCCGAAGATCGCCCGCAGCAGCTTCTCTTCAGGGGTCAGCTGGGTCTCGCCCTTCGGCGTGACCTTGCCCACCAGGATGTCACCCGGGCCCACTTCGGCACCGATGTAGACCACACCGGCCTCGTCGAGCTTTGAGAGCGCCGACTCACCGACATTGGGGATGTCGGAGGTGATCTCCTCCGGACCCAGCTTGGTGTCGCGCGAGACGCAGGTCAGCTCCTGAATGTGGATGGTGGTGAAGCGATCCTCCTGCACCACGCGCTCCGACAGCAGGATCGAGTCCTCGAAGTTGTAGCCGTTCCAGGGCATGAAGGCGATGCGCATGTTCTGGCCCAGGGCCAGGTCGCCCATGTCGACGGACGGGCCGTCGGCAAGGATATCGCCACGCGCCACCACGTCCCCCGGACGCACGATGGGACGCTGGTTCATGCAGGTGTTCTGGTTGGAGCGGACGTACTTGGTGAGGTTGTAGATATCGACGCCGGCCTCGCCGCCGATGATCTCGTCCTCGTTGATCCGTACTACGATGCGCTTGGCATCGACCGAGTCGATCACGCCGCCACGACGCGCTACGGCACATACGCCGGAATCGCGCGCAACGAAGCGCTCCATGCCGGTGCCGACCAGCGGCTTCTCGGCACGCAGGGTGGGCACCGCCTGACGCTGCATGTTCGAGCCCATCAGGGCGCGGTTGGCATCATCGTGCTCGAGGAACGGGATCAATGCCGCCGCCACGGAGACCACCTGCCGCGGAGAGACGTCCATCAGCGTGACCTGCTCGGGGCGCATGAAGGTGGTTTCGCCCTTGTGTCGCACCTGTACCAGATCGTCGACCAGCTTATTGGACTCGTCCACGGTGGCCGAGGCCTGGGCGATGATGAAGTCGCCCTCCTCGATGGCGGAGAGGTGCACGACCTCGTCGGTCACCTGACGATCCACCACCTTGCGGTACGGCGTCTCGAGGAAGCCGTAGCTGTTGGTGTGGCTGTAGGTGGCCAGCGAGTTGATCAGGCCGATGTTCGGGCCTTCCGGCGTCTCGATCGGACACAGGCGGCCGTAGTGCGTGGCATGAACGTCGCGCACCTCGAAGCCGGCCCGCTCGCGCGTCAGACCACCCGGGCCGAGCGCGGAGACACGGCGCTTGTGGGTGACCTCGGAGAGCGGGTTGTTCTGGTCCATGAACTGCGACAGCTGGCTCGAACCGAAGAACTCCTTGACCGCCGCAGCCACCGGCTTGGCGTTGATCAGATCCTGCGGCATCAGGCCTTCGCTCTCGGCCATGGAGAGGCGTTCCTTGACCGCGCGTTCAACGCGCACCAGGCCCACGCGGAACTGGTTCTCGGCCATCTCGCCGACGCAGCGAATGCGACGGTTGCCCAAGTGATCGATATCGTCGACTTCACCGAAGCCGTTACGGATGTAGATCAGCTCCTTGAGCACATCGAGGATGTCGCGATTGTCGAGCACTCCGGAACCGGTGTCGCCTTCACGACGCAGACGGCGATTGAACTTCATGCGACCGACGCCGGAGAGATCGTAGCGGTCCTCGGTGAAGAACAGGTTGTGGAACAGCGTCTCGGCGGCTTCCTTGGTGGGCGGCTCGCCGGGACGCATCATGCGGTAGATCTCGACCAGCGCCTCGAGCTGCGAACCGGTGGTGTCCAGACGCAGGGTCTCGGAGACGAACGGGCCGCAGTCGAGGTCGTTGGTGTACAGGGTCTCGACTTTCGTGATTCCGGCCTGACCGATTTTCTCCAGCAACTCGGCCGTGATCACGCTGTTGCAGGGGCAGATCAGTTCGCCGGTGTTCGAATCGACCTGATCCTTGGCCAGGGTCTTGCCGAACAGATAGTCCATCGGCACCTCGAGACGCTCGAGGCCGGCCTTCTCCAGTTGACGAATATGCTTCTGGGTGATGCGACGCCCTTCCTCGACGATCAGGTTGCCATCGGCATCCTTGATATCGAAGGTGGCGGTCTCGCCGCGCAGGCGTGACGGCACCAGTTCCACAGAGAAACCACTCTTCTCGATGTGGAAGGTGCTGGTATCGAAGAACTCACCGAGGATCTCCTCGGCGCTCATGCCCAGCGCGCGCAGCAGCACCGTGGCCGGCAGCTTGCGGCGACGATCGATGCGCACGAAGACGTTGTCCTTGGGATCGAACTCGAAGTCGAGCCAGGAACCGCGGTAGGGAATTACGCGAGCAGAGTAAAGCAGCTTGCCTGAGGAGTGGCTCTTGCCCTTGTCGTGATCAAAGAACACGCCCGGCGATCGATGCAGCTGAGAGACGATGACCCGCTCGGTGCCGTTGACCACGAAGGTGCCGTTCTCGGTCATCAGGGGGATCTCCCCCATATAGACTTCCTGCTCCTTGATGTCCTTGATGGCCTTGTTCGAAGAGTCGCGATCATAGATGATCAAGCGAACCTTGACCCGCAGGGGAGCGGAGTAGGTGACGCCACGCAGCTGACACTCCTTGACGTCGAACGCCGGGGTGCCGAAGCGGTAGCTGACATACTCGAGCGCGGCGTTGCCGGAGAAGCTCTCGATCGGGAATACGGACTTGAAGGCCGCATGCAGCCCTACCTCGAGACGCTCATCGGCCGAGCGGTCCTGCTGGAGGAAGTCGTAGTAGGAATCAAGCTGGATCGCCAGCAGGTAGGGCACATCCATCACTTGGGGCAGTTTGCCGAAATCCTTGCGGATGCGTTTTTTCTCAGTGTATGAGTAAGCCATCTGTATTCCCCAGCTTGTTCACCATGGGTGACCGATGCGTGGTCGGCGCCGCCCGACGGGCTTCCCCGTCAGGCGCTGACGGCAAGCTCCACAAGGGATAGCTCGCCGTCGGGATTCTGCTAGCGACGCTGTTTCAGCACGGCGCTAGTGCAACAGAAAAAGGCCGGCAGCGGGAAGGCCCGCCACCAGCCATGGAAGCTTACGCAGCGCGTGAAGCCATGGAAACCAAGAGCTTACTTGAGTTCCACGGTTGCGCCAGCTTCTTCCAGCTTCTTCTTGGCCGCTTCGGCCTCTTCCTTGGGCATGGCTTCCTTGATGGTTGCCGGAGCGCCGTCGACGGCACCTTTGGCTTCCTTCAGGCCCAGGCCGGTGAGCTCGCGAACAGCCTTGATCACGTTGACCTTCTTTTCGCCAGCGCTGGTCAGCACCAGGTCGAACTCGGTCTGCTCTTCGACAGCAGCGGCGTCACCGCCAGCGCCCGGGCCGGCCACGACGGCAGCAGCGGCAGAAACGCCGAACTTCTCTTCCATCGCTTCGATCAGCTCGACGACTTCCATGACGGACATGTCGGCGACGGCGTTGATGATGTCTTCTTTGGTCAGTGCCATTTCGGTATTCCTAACTTTGCGGGAGCCTCGGCGCACCGAGCGCTCTGTTCAGTGTTCGATTCAGGCTGCAGCAATGAGTTCGCCTATCAGGCGGCCTCTTCCTGCTTCTGGTCGCGCAGAGCGGCCAGGGTACGAACCAGCTTGCCGGCGGATGCCTCCTTCATGACGGACATCAGCTTGGCGATGGCCTCGTCATAAGTCGGCAGGGTTGCCAGACGGTCAATGTCGCTTGCCGGAATCAGCTCGCCTTCGTAGGCCAGCGCCTTGACTTCGAAATTCTGGTCCTGCTTGGCAAAATCCTTGAACAGACGAGCAGCAGCGCCCGGATGATCGGTGGAAAACGCCAGCAGAGTCGGACCAACGAAGCTCTCGTTCAGACACTCCCACTGAGTGCCGGAGAGGGCGCGGCGTGCCAGGGTGTTGCGGACAACACGCAGCTGGACACCATTCTCGCGCGCCTGCTTACGCAGACCGGTCATCTTTTCGACCGTGACGCCACGAGAATCGGCAACTACGACGGAGAGTGCGCTCTTGGCAGCTTCACTGACCTCGGCAACGATCGCCTTCTTGCCTTCGAGTGCTAGTGGCACAGTGATCACTCCTTCGTGCCGGAGCCGCTTTCAGCAGGCCCCGGAGGTTACCATCTCTTCCGCCGACACAAGGTAGCGGCGGAAGTCCTGGGTGATGGTGCTCACCAGCGTTCTGGCGGCCACACCATCTGCGCAGGCACCCCTGGGGGGAGATTAAGCCGCCCACTCGAAAGAGTGGCGGCACCTGCGGTCTTTGACGGCGCCCCTCGCGCCCTGCAGACAAGGACCCTCGGGGACCGCAAAGTTCTTGCTACGCTTCGCTCTGCGCCCGCCTTAGGCGAAGGCAGAGTGATCGAGGGTCACGCCCGGGCCCATGGTAGTGGACAGAGTGACCTTCTTGAAGTAGATGCCCTTGGATGTGCTCGGCTTGAGACGCTTGAGGTCGGCGACCAGTGCTTCCAGGTTGCCCCGGATGGCATCGGCATCGAAATCGACCTTGCCCAGGGTGGTATGGATGATGCCGTTCTTGTCGGTACGAAAACGCACCTGGCCGGCCTTGGCGTTCTTGACCGCCGTGGCCACGTCCGGCGTTACGGTGCCGACCTTGGGGTTCGGCATCAGGCCGCGCGGACCGAGGATCTGGCCCAGCTGGCCGACGACGCGCATGGCATCCGGCGAAGCGATGACCACGTCGAAGTCGAGCTGGCCTTTCTTGACCTGCTCGGCCAGGTCGTCCATGCCGACGATGTCGGCACCGGCTTCCTTGGCAGCATCGGCGTTGGCACCCTGGGTGAACACGGCGACGCGCACGTCCTTGCCGGTTCCGTTGGGCATCACGGTGGCGCCACGCACCACCTGATCGGATTTACGCGGATCGACGCCAAGGTTGATGGCGACGTCCAGCGACTCCTTGAACTTGACGGTGGAGAGCTCGGCGAGCAGGGCCACGGCTTCTTCCAGGCTGTAAGCCTTGGAGGCGTCGACTTTCTCGCGAATCATCTGGGCACGTTTGGACAGCTTGGCCATGATCAGAGACCCTCCACGTTGAGGCCCATGCTACGGGCGCTACCGGCAATGGTACGCACCGCGGCGTCGAGATCGGCAGCCGTCAGATCCGGCTCCTTGGTCTTGGCGATCTCCTCGAGCTGCTCGCGGGTCACGGTACCGACCTTCTTCTTGTTCGGCTCACCGGAGCCGGACTTGATGCCAGCGGCTTTCTTCAGCAGGACGGCTGCGGGCGGCGTCTTGGTGATGAAGGTGAAGCTACGATCCGAATAGACGGTGATCACCACGGGAGTCGGCAGACCCGGCTCGATGTCCTGGGTCGCAGCGTTGAACGCCTTGCAGAACTCCATGATGTTGACGCCGTGCTGACCCAGCGCAGGGCCCACGGGGGGACTCGGGTTGGCCTTACCAGCTGCAACCTGCAGCTTGATGTAAGCCTGTACTTTCTTGGCCATGATGTACTCCAGTTGGGTAATAGCGCCTTTCGGCTCCCCGGGTTAAACGGCCACCTGAGCGACCGCACAGCAAATCATCGATTGAGAAAAATCACTCTTTCTCGACCTGCGAAAACTCCAGCTCGACCGGTGTCGCCCTACCGAAGATCAGCACGCTGACCTGCAGGCGACTCTTGTCGTAGTTGACCTCTTCGACCACGCCATTGAAGTCGGCAAAGGGACCATCGACGACGCGCACGGACTGGCCCGGCTCGAACATGGTCTTGGGCCGCGGCTTGTCGGTGCCGTCCTGTACCCGACGCAGGATGGCATCGGCCTCTTTCTGGGTGATCGGCGCCGGCTTCTCCTTGGTACCACCGATGAAGCCCATGACACGCGGCGTCTCGTTGACCAAGTGCCAGGTGGCGTCGTCCATCTCCATCTCGACCAGCACGTAGCCGGGATAGAACTTGCGCTCGCTCTTGCGGCGCTTGCCGTCACGCACCTCGACGACCTCTTCGGTCGGCACCAGGATCTCGCCGAAGCTATCCTCCATGCCGTACATCTTCACACGCTCCCTGAGAGAACGCATGACATGCTTCTCGAAGCCGGAATAGGCGTGCACGACGTACCAACGCTTGGACATGAAAACTCCTAACCGATGACGCCGGACATCGCCCAGCTAAGTAGGGTGTCGATCAGCCACAGCATCAGCCCTACGACCAGCACGGCAACCAGCACGATGGCGGTCGTCTGAACGGTCTCGGGTCGGGTCGGCCACACCACGCGCTGAATCTCTTTCTTGGCGTTCTTGGCCAACTCGGCGAGATCCCGCCCCTTGCCGGTTGTCAGCGCCAGGGCTCCAGCTGCTGCACAGAGCACGACGACGCCAAGCACGCGATAGAGAAGCGCCTGGTCGGCATAGTAGGTATTGCCCACCACCGCCAGCACTAGCAGCAAGACGACAACCGCCCACTTGAGCCCGTCGTGGCGCGACTCCTGCACCTCGGCGTTGTGTTTCATGAAAACGAGACTCCTCAGGGTGCGGCAATCGAGTATGTTCGTATGAAGAATGCCAACCTGGGGAAGGTTGGCAGGCCAGGAGGGAATCGAACCCCCAACCTGCGGTTTTGGAGACCGCTGCTCTGCCAATTGAGCTACTGGCCTGTACCTGGTATGCAGCACCTCTTGCAGGCAAGCATGCACAACAGCGGGCGCCATGATAGCGAATGACTCGCCGACTGGCAACCCTTCCCGGCACAACATTGCCGCGAAGAAAGGAAAGGCGAGCCATTGCTCGCCTTTCGTATTGGAGCTCATGGACGGATTTGAACCGTCGACCTCACCCTTACCAAGGGTGTGCTCTACCCCTGAGCTACATGAGCGCAACCCTTCGGTACCCCTGCCTCAGCAAGCAAGAACACCTGGAGCGGGCAGCGGGAATCGAACCCGCACCATCAGCTTGGAAGGCTGAGGTTCTACCATTGAACTATGCCCGCCTAACCACTCTTTCCAACCCAGACCCAGGGCCTCGATCGGCTTATCTGGTGGAGGGGGAAGGATTCGAACCTTCGAAGCTTTCGCGGCAGATTTACAGTCTGCTCCCTTTGGCCACTCGGGAACCCCTCCAGATGGCGGCCCATTCTACCGCCTGCCAAAGCCATGTCAAGCGCTTATTTATCAGCCACTTGTCAAAAGAGCGCATCGAAAACGACTGCTCCTTGGCTTCGGAACGCGCTGCATTGTGTCAAAGCAGCATGGAGAATGCAAGGCCAGCCCGGATTTTTTCAAGACCGGCAGGTGCGGGCACACGCGGCGCTCCCGACATGCGGCCGGCCCGCTCAGCCGCGGTCAACGGGAAACAAGCCTCCAGGCCGCCGTAGACCATGTCGGGCCAGACGGCATGGGGAGAATGTACACCACGCGCCACGACCCGAGCATCACCGCCGGTCAACAGCATGGGCAAGGCGACGCCTTCACGGTCGCAAACCTCGGCGTAGATTCGATTTACGGCGCTGACGGCAGCCAGATAGATGCCGTGATTAACAGCTTCGACGGTACGGCGGCCCGGCAGCAGGAGCTCCTCAGCTTCGCTATCGGGGTCGATGGCTACATTGCGCGTGCCTAGCTGGAGGCTCTCCTTCATCAAGCGCAGGCCCGGCAGTATATAACCGCCTAGATGGCGTCCGCCGGGTAGTACGAAATCTATGGTAATGGCGCTTCCACAATCTACGGCGCAGCAGCCACCTGCCAACTGGTAGCCGGCCAGCACGCCCAACCAGCGGTCTACGCCGAGCCGGTGAGGCTCTTCGTAACCATTTACGACCCCCAACGCTTCCGGTACCGAACGCGCCACATGGACGCTGCGCACCCGACTCTGCAATAGCGTCACTGTCTGTTCTAGTACCGCTTGTCGAGCGACACTGGAGATACGCACGGCCTCGACCACGTCCAGATCTGGGATATCCGAGCCGGGCTTCCACTCCTCACGGGTCCAGACGGCACCGCGCGAGCGAATCTCGCTGCTGTCGGCATCCTTCAACCGCCACTTGGAAAGCGTATTGCCGATGTCCAGGTCAAGGATCATGTACGCCCACGCACGCTGATCTCCCCTCCCCCCAGGCGCTCGCGCCTCTCACCATGACGCACCCATAGATTGCCCGACTCATCCACCGTCTCGGCCGTTGCCTCTATGCGCTGCTGTCCTCTCTGAACCTCCACCAAGCAGCCCTGGAAAGCGTGCCGCTCGTTCCATTCGTTCTGCCAGGCAGCAAAGCCAGCCGACTCGTAGCCTGCCAGTAGCGGCATCAGTTCGTCCAGCAATTCCGCGGCCAGCCGGTTTCGCGAAAGTGAGGGAACCTGATCGGCCACCGCCGCCACGCGCTGCTCGATACGCTCGCGGAAACTCGCAGGAAGATCAAAATTGATTCCCATGCCTACCACGACCTCGCAGGGCCCCGTCGTATCACCGCTGATTTCGACCAGAATACCGGCCAGCTTGCCCAGGCGCCCCTCACCATCTTCAAGCAGCACGTCATTGGGCCATTTCAGCTTGGGGACCACGCCGTGGCGTTCCAGTACTCGGGCCAGGGCCACGCCCACCGCCAGGCTAAGACCCTCCAGGGCTGTAATGCCAGACTCGAAACGCCAACCAATCGACAACATGAGAGCCCTCCCCCAGGGAGTCGACCAGACGCGCCCACGGCGGCCTCGTCCAGCGCTCTGCTGTTCCACGAGGCATACCTCGCCGTGTCCGGCGCCTTGTGC
This sequence comes from Halomonas sp. MCCC 1A13316, assembly GCF_014931605.1. NCBI lineage: Bacteria > Pseudomonadati > Pseudomonadota > Gammaproteobacteria > Oceanospirillales > Halomonadaceae > Billgrantia > Billgrantia diversa. The sequence goes on from NZ_CP053382.1 coordinate 3,982,196, forward strand.
GAAACGCTTGCGAATGAATTCGTTGCTGGACGGTAGCGTTTCTTCGACGAACAACCTGACAAGATGCTGACGCCCTTGCCGTGATAGGCCGGCCACAATCATGCCGCCATCCAGTAGCTCCAGTGGCCTGGACAGACGATAGCCCTGACCCTTGACCGCCTCGAGGGGGATGTCCATCGCCTCGAGCTTCTTCAGTTGCTTCCAGACCGCGGTGCGGGATACACCCAGCCGTTCTCCCAATTGCTCGCCGGAGTGGAAGTCCCCGTCACTCAGCAGCCGAATGAGGTCACCAATGGTCATGCCCTGTGCCCTACCCAGGAAAAGATTCATTCTAGCGAACTGCCGCTTCCGCGGAAACGCATTGATCGGATAAAGAAAAACCCCGAGCACTGTCGTACTCGGGGTTTTGGGATAGATGCCTGACGACCCGGGCGGCGCTCCGCGATTCTCCATGGGAGGCCCCTAAACGACGAAACCCAGCCTCTTTCGAAGCTGGGTTTCTGAAGAGATGCCTGACGATGACCTACTCTCGCATGGGGAGACCCCACACTACCATCGGCGCTGAGCGGTTTCACTGCTGAGTTCGGCATGGGATCAGGTGGTTCCCACTCGCTATGGTCGTCAGGCGAAAACGGTTGGAATCATGCTGAGCGATACGTCTCGCCGGGGCGTGCCCGGGCGTATCCGTCAATTTTCGTGCGCAATGCGCAGACCCCTTGGGGTTATATGGTCAAGCCTCACGGGCCATTAGTACCGGTTAGCTCAACGCCTCGCAGCGCTTCCACACCCGGCCTATCAACCAGCTGGTCTCGCTGGGCCCTTCAGGAGGCTCGAGGCCTCGGGGATGTCTCATCTTGAAGGGGGCTTCCCGCTTAGATGCTTTCAGCGGTTATCCCGTCCGCACGTAGCTACCCGGCAATGCCACTGGCGTGACAACCGGAACACCAGAGGTGCGTCCACTCCGGTCCTCTCGTACTAGGAGCAGCTCTTCTCAAACATCCAACGCCCACGGCAGATAGGGACCGAACTGTCTCACGACGTTCTAAACCCAGCTCGCGTACCACTTTAAATGGCGAACAGCCATACCCTTGGGACCGACTTCAGCCCAGGATGTGATGAGCCGACATCGAGGTGCCAAACACCGCCGTCGATGTGAACTCTTGGGCGGTATCAGCCTGTTATCCCCGGAGTACCTTTTATCCGTTGAGCGATGGCCCTTCCATACAGAACCACCGGATCACTAGAACCTACTTTCGTACCTGCTCGACGTGTCTGTCTCGCAGTCAAGCACCCTTATGCTCTTGCACTCAATGCACGATTTCCGACCGTGCTGAGGGTACCTTCGTGCTCCTCCGTTACTCTTTGGGAGGAGACCGCCCCAGTCAAACTACCCACCACACACTGTCCTCGATCCGGATCACGGACCTGAGTTAGAACGCCAATGATGCCAGGCTGGTATTTCAAGGGTGGCTCCGCCCGAACTGGCGTCCGGGTTTCCTAGCCTCCCAGCTATCCTACACAAGCAACATCAGCGTCCAGTGTGAAGCTATAGTAAAGGTTCACGGGGTCTTTCCGTCTAGCCGCGGGTACACAGCATCTTCACTGCGATTTCAATTTCACTGAGTCTCGGGTGGAGACAGCGTGGCCATCATTACGCCATTCGTGCAGGTCGGAACTTACCCGACAAGGAATTTCGCTACCTTAGGACCGTTATAGTTACGGCCGCCGTTTACCGGGGCTTCGATCAAGAGCTTCGCCCGAGGGCTAACACCATCACTTAACCTTCCGGCACCGGGCAGGCGTCACACCCTATACGTCCGCTTGCGCGTTTGCAGAGTGCTGTGTTTTTAATAAACAGTTGCAGCCACCTGGTATCTTCGACCGGTTCGAGCTCCAGCAGCAAGTGCCTTCACCCTACGCCGGCGTGCCTTCTCCCGAAGTTACGGCACCATTTTGCCTAGTTCCTTCACCCGAGTTCTCTCAAGCGCCTTGGTATTCTCTACCTGACCACCTGTGTCGGTTTGGGGTACGGTCCCACTGTATCTGAAGCTTAGAGGCTTTTCCTGGAAGCGTGGCATCGATGACTTCCACCCCGTGGGGTGTTCGTCTCGCCTCTCGGCCTTGGGGATCCGGATTTGCCTGAACCCCCAGCCTACTGGCTTTCACCAGGACAACCAACGCCTGGCTCACCTAGCCTTCTTCGTCCCCCCATCGCAATACAGTGAGGTACGGGAATATTGACCCGTTTCCCATCGACTACGCCTTTCGGCCTCGCCTTAGGGGCCGACTCACTCTGCTCCGATTAGCGTCGAACAGAAACCCTTGGTCTTCCGGCGGGGGAGTTTTTCACTCCCCTTGTCGTTACTCATGTCAGCATTCGCACTCGTGATACCTCCAGCAGACTTCTCAATCCACCTTCATCGGCTTACACGACGCTCCTCTACCGCTTGCCATTCGGCAAGCCCGTAGCTTCGGTACCTGGTTTAGCCCCGTTACATCTTCCGCGCAGGCCGACTCGACTAGTGAGCTATTACGCTTTCTTTAAAGGATGGCTGCTTCTAAGCCAACCTCCTAGCTGTCTGAGCCTTCCCACATCGTTTCCCACTTAACCAGGATTTCGGGACCTTAGCTGACGGTCTGGGTTGTTTCCCTTTTCACGACGGACGTTAGCACCCGCCGTGTGTCTCCCACGCTCGCACTCACCGGTATTCGGAGTTTGCCTCGGGTTGGTAAGCCGGGATGGCCCCCTAGCCGAAACAGTGCTCTACCCCGATGGTGATACGTGAGGCGCTACCTAAATAGCTTTCGAGGAGAACCAGCTATCTCCGGGCTTGATTAGCCTTTCACTCCGATCCACAAGTCATCCAAATCTTTTTCAACAGATCCTGGTTCGGTCCTCCAGTTGATGTTACTCAACCTTCAACCTGCTCATGGATAGATCGCCCGGTTTCGGGTCTATTTCCAGCGACTGGTCGCCCAGTTAAGACTCGCTTTCGCTACGCCTCCCTATTCGGTTAAGCTCGCCACTGAAAATAAGTCGCTGACCCATTATACAAAAGGTACGCGGTCACCGAACAAGTCGGCTCCCACTGCTTGTACGCATACGGTTTCAGGATCTATTTCACTCCCCTCGCCGGGGTTCTTTTCGCCTTTCCCTCACGGTACTGGTTCACTATCGGTCAGCCAGGAGTATTTAGCCTTGGAGGATGGTCCCCCCATGTTCAGTCAAGGTTTCTCGTGCCCCGACCTACTCGTTTTCACGCCACTCGGATTTCGGCTACGGGACTATCACCCGCTATGGTCAGGCTTCCCAGCCTGTTCGCCTATCGATTGTGTCGCTTAAGGGCTAGTCCCCGTTCGCTCGCCGCTACTAGGGGAATCTCGGTTGATTTCTTTTCCTCGGGGTACTTAGATGTTTCAGTTCCCCCGGTTCGCCTCCCAACACCTATGGATTCAGTGTGGGATACCCTGCTTGTGCAGGGTGGGTTTCCCCATTCGGAAATGCCCGGGTCACAGGTTGTTTGCCACCTCACCGAGCCTTATCGCAGGCTACAACGTCCTTCATCGCCTCTGGCTGCCAAGGCATCCACCGTATGCGCTTAATCGCTTGACCATATAACCCGAAAGGGTCTGGTCCGCGATTACGTACGACAATTGCCGGATACGCTTGAGACGTATCTCGCATTTCTCCTTGCGGAGAAATTGTCAGCATGATTCACATTGTTAAAGAGCAGACTGTCAATCGACAGTCATAAACCCGACATCGCAAGGCGCGACGCTGGCTTATGACTGCAGATCCGATCAGGGTAGACTGTGGAGAAGTGTGGTGGAGCCAAGCGGGATCGAACCGCTGACCTCCTGCGTGCAAGGCAGGCGCTCTCCCAGCTGAGCTATGGCCCCGAAAGTAATTTGTGTGAGACAAGGCGAAAGACGACGACGTATAGCCTGCTATACGAGGAGTCTTTCAACGACGTATCACGCAAATTTGGTGGGTCTGGGCAGATTTGAAATAAACCCGGCGACCTCACCCTTCTCCTTACAGCACTTGCGGGGGTGCGCTCTCACCAACTGAGCGACAGACCCGGCCGAAGCTCGAGAATGGTGGGTCTGGGCAGATTTGAACTGCCGACCTCACCCTTATCAGGGGTGCGCTCTAACCAACTGAGCTACAGACCCATTGGTCGCGCTGGGTCCATACCCAAACAGTCTTTGCTCTGGTCGATCAGGTAATTCATTGTGAGCACTTGCCGCGAGGCGGCGATACGTCGTTTAAGGAGGTGATCCAGCCGCAGGTTCCCCTACGGCTACCTTGTTACGACTTCACCCCAGTCATGAACCACACCGTGGTGATCGCCCTCCCGAAGGTTAGGCTAACCACTTCTGGTGCAGTCCACTCCCATGGTGTGACGGGCGGTGTGTACAAGGCCCGGGAACGTATTCACCGTGACATTCTGATTCACGATTACTAGCGATTCCGACTTCACGGAGTCGAGTTGCAGACTCCGATCCGGACTGAGATCGGCTTTCTGGGATTAGCTTGCTCTCGCGAGCTTGCAACCCTTTGTACCAACCATTGTAGCACGTGTGTAGCCCTACCCGTAAGGGCCATGATGACTTGACGTCGTCCCCACCTTCCTCCGGTTTGTCACCGGCAGTCTCCCTAGAGTTCCCGACCGAATCGCTGGCAAATAGGGACAAGGGTTGCGCTCGTTACGGGACTTAACCCAACATTTCACAACACGAGCTGACGACAGCCATGCAGCACCTGTCTCTGCGCTCCCGAAGGCACCCCTTCGTCTCCGAAGGGTTCGCAGGATGTCAAGGGTAGGTAAGGTTCTTCGCGTTGCATCGAATTAAACCACATGCTCCACCGCTTGTGCGGGCCCCCGTCAATTCATTTGAGTTTTAACCTTGCGGCCGTACTCCCCAGGCGGTCGACTTATCGCGTTAACTGCGCCACAAAGTCCGCGAAGGACCCAACGGCTAGTCGACATCGTTTACGGCGTGGACTACCAGGGTATCTAATCCTGTTTGCTACCCACGCTTTCGCACCTCAGTGTCAGTGTCAGTCCAGAAGGCCGCCTTCGCCACTGGTATTCCTCCCGATCTCTACGCATTTCACCGCTACACCGGGAATTCTACCTTCCTCTCCTGCACTCTAGCCTGACAGTTCCGGATGCCGTTCCCAGGTTGAGCCCGGGGCTTTCACAACCGGCTTATCAAGCCACCTACGCGCGCTTTACGCCCAGTAATTCCGATTAACGCTCGCACCCTCCGTATTACCGCGGCTGCTGGCACGGAGTTAGCCGGTGCTTCTTCTGTGGGTGATGTCCTTCCTCCCGGGTATTGACCGGAAGGCTTTCTTCCCCACTGAAAGTGCTTTACAACCCGAAGGCCTTCTTCACACACGCGGCATGGCTGGATCAGGGTTGCCCCCATTGTCCAATATTCCCCACTGCTGCCTCCCGTAGGAGTTCGGGCCGTGTCTCAGTCCCGATGTGGCTGATCATCCTCTCAGACCAGCTACGGATCGTCGCCTTGGTGAGCCATTACCTCACCAACCAGCTAATCCGACATAGGCTCATCCGATAGCGCGAGGTCCGAAGAGCCCCCGCTTTCTCCCGTAGGACGTATGCGGTATTAGCCTGGGTTTCCCCAGGTTATCCCCCACTATCGGGCAGATTCCTATGCATTACTCACCCGTCCGCCGCTCGCCACCAGGGAGCAAGCTCCCCGTGCTGCCGCTCGACTTGCATGTGTTAGGCCTGCCGCCAGCGTTCAATCTGAGCCATGATCAAACTCTTCAGTTTCAAATCATTGCGGTTCTTACTCATCCCTTTCCGAAGAAACGGACAAAAGCGAACCAAACTTGGCTCAAGGTCAAAGCTTCTCAAAAAGACCCGAAGGTCTTCGACGAGTCGCTTGCCTCGATAGGGTGTGACTTCTCACCCACCTCGTCGACAAGCGCCCACATGAATTACCTGATCGATTGTTAAAGAGCGGCTCCCACTCGCTTCAATCACTGCCTGAAGCGCGGAGCGTCTCGCTTGCTGTCGTGGCAACTGACTCTGTCAGCGGCCTCGCCAGCGCCCTGCGAGGAAGGCGTATTCTACCGATTCGGCGGAGTCTGTCAACTCCCTTCGAGGCCGTCACCGTAGCGAACCTGGCGTCGAAGACCGGCGTCGCCGGTTTCCGTGAGAGCCCTCGGCGGGCCTCTCTCGAGTGGGGCGCATTCTACCGAATCCACCGTGAGCGTCAAGCAGTAATTTTGCGAAGCGAGCCGAAAAATCCAAAGCGCGACAGCCACTTACCACTCTTCCCACCGCTGACAACGTTGCCCGTTGCCGGCAGCGGATGCGTACTTTACGGTTTTCACCGCGACCCTGCAAGGGCTGCCTGTAAAAAAGTTTCAGAATGACGGCAGGGGCATGAAGAAGCAATGACGGGCAAGCTATCCACAGGCGGTGCGGAACGACCGCCTGTGGACGGATCGGCGATGCCGCCAGTGACGACAACGCCCGCTCATGGCGGGCGTTGTATGAGGAGTACCTACGCCTCACCTTCTGGTGGTGAATGCTTCATCTTGCGCATGACAGCCAGCGTCGGCCCGGAAGCTACATAGGTGCCGAATAGCAACAGCAGCATTACGGAGGGCTCGACCGAAATCACCACGAAGCCAAGCACGATGGCCAGCAGCACCACGAAGGGCACGGGCCCCTTGAGGTCGACGTCTTTGAAGCTGTAGTAGCGAATATTGCTGACCATCAGCACTCCGGCAGCAGCCACAACGATCAGCATCAGCAGCTTGAAGCCGAATGCCTCGGCGTCGAAGCTATGAAAGGTCCATACGCTTGCCGCCACGAAGGCCGCTGCGGAGGGGCTGGGCAGCCCGATGAACCACTTCTTGTCAACGCTCCCTATCTGCACATTGAAGCGCGCCAGGCGTAGTGCCGCGCAGGCTACGTAGAGAAAGGCCACAACCCAGCCGGTCTTGCCGATATCCTGGAGAATCCAGGTGAATGACACCAGCGCCGGCGCCACGCCAAAGGAGAGCATGTCGGAAAGGCTGTCGTACTCGGCGCCGAAGGCGCTCTGGGTGTTGGTCAGCCGGGCCACGCGACCATCCAGGCCGTCGAGCACCATGGCAATGAAGATCGCCACCGCTGCCGCGGTGAAATCGCCGTTGATCCCGGCTACCACCGAGAAGAACCCGGCAAACAGGGCCGACGTGGTAAAGAGATTGGGCAACAGGTAGATCCCCCTGCGCCGGACCTTCTTGCCATCTTCGATCGACTCCTCGACCACCTCCGTTTCGCGCAAGAAGGCGGCAGCCAGATCCTCCTCCTGAGCTCGCTCTTCCCTGCTGGCGGCAGGATCTGTCTGGGCGTCATCGCGATGGATGTCGTGCTCGGTATTGCGGGAATCCTGACTCATTCGTCTCATCCGTTGCCAGAATGGGGCCACTCAATGTCTTGCCTTCATTCTACACGGTGCTGCCGAGTCGAAAAGCGCAGCGGCTATCAGCCAGATACGACAAGGGCGCGGAAATCCGCGCCCCAGCATGCTTCACAACGACCAGATGGCTCAGTTCTTGGTCTTGTCGACCAGCTGGTTGGCAGCAATCCACGGCATCATACCGCGCAGCTTGGCGCCTACCTGCTCGATCTCGTGCTCGGCATTCAGGCGACGACGCGCGGTCATCGACGGATAGTTGGTGTTGCCTTCCTGGATGAACATCTTGGCGTACTCACCGGTTTGGATGCGCTTGAGTGCATTGCGCATGGCCTGGCGAGACTGCTCGTTGATCACCTCGGGGCCGGTCACGTACTCGCCATACTCCGCATTATTGGAGATGGAATAGTTCATGTTGGCGATGCCGCCCTCGTACATCAGGTCGACGATCAGTTTGAGCTCGTGCAGACACTCGAAGTAGGCCATCTCCGGAGCGTAGCCAGCCTCGGTCAAGGTCTCGAAGCCGGCCTTTACCAACTCAACGGCACCGCCGCACAGTACGGCCTGCTCGCCGAATAGATCGGTCTCGGTCTCGTCCTTGAAAGTGGTCTCGATGATACCGCTACGACCGCCGCCAATGGCCGCCGCGTAAGAAAGCGCGAGTTCCTTGGCCTTGCCCGAAGCATCCTGGTGAATGGCGATCAGGTCGGGAATGCCGCCGCCCTTGACGAACTCGGAGCGCACGGTATGGCCCGGCGCCTTAGGCGCGACCATGATCACGTCGAGGTCGCGGCGCGGCTCGATCTGGTTGTAATGAATGTTAAAGCCGTGGGCGAAGGCCAGCGTGGCACCTTCCTTCAGGTTCGGCTCGACCTGGTTTTCATAGATCGCCTTCTGGTTCTCGTCCGGCGCCAGGAGCATTACCACGTCGGCACTCTTGCACGCCTCCTCGACGGAAGCGACCTTGAGTCCGGCTCCCTCAGCCTTGGCCGCGGAAGAAGAGCCCGAACGCAGGGCAACGGTGACTTCGACACCGGATTCCTTGAGGTTGTTGGCATGAGCATGGCCCTGGGAGCCATAACCCACGATGGTGACCTTCTTGCCCTGGATGAGGGAGAGGTCGCAATCCTTGTCGTAATAAACGCGCATGCTGTGCTCCTGGAAAAAGTTAACGTTTGGTGTCAGCGTTGATGGCCACCCGCGCCGTCTATCGCAGCGCTGGGAGTCGGCACATTCGATGGAACCCACCTTAGCGCCATCGTCACGTTGCGTAAAACGCGATATTTGCAACATGGCATGCCGATTCATGCAATACTCCAACAGATGGATATGCGCCCTCTCAAGCAGTTTCTCGCTCTTGCCGATACGCTGCACTTCGGTCGCGCCAGCGAGCTGTGCCACGTCAGCCCTTCGACCCTCTCCCGCACCATCCGGCAGCTCGAGGAGAGCCTTGATGCACCGCTGTTCGTGCGCGACAACCGCCATGTCAGCCTGACTCGCCAAGGTCTGGCCTTTCAATCTTATGCCCGCGAGGCGCTGGCCCAGTGGGAAATGCTGCGCCATACCCTGAGCAGCCAGGCCGACGAGCTTGCCGGCGAGATCAGCATCTATTGCTCGGTCACGGCGAGCTACAGCTTCCTCTACGACCTGCTCAGCGACTTCCGTTTGCACCATCCACGCATCGAGCTCAAGCTGCATACCGGTGATCCGGCGGAAGCAATGAACCGTGTGCTGGCCGGCGAAGAGGATATGGCGATCACCCCCCGACCACGCAGCGCGCCCGGAGGATTGGTCTTCAAGTCGTTGACCCGCTCGCCGCTGGTATTCATCGCACCGGTGGAGCAGGCGCCGTGGATCCCGGCCACGCCCACCTCCCCCTCCGCGGAACAGTGGCGGGACGTACCGATGATCCTTTCCGAAGCGGGACTGTCCCGGGAATATGCCGACACATGGTTCAGGGCGCTGGGCGTGGCCCCGACCATCTACGCCCAGGTGGCCGGTCACGAAGCGATCGTCAGCATGGTAGGACTTGGCTTCGGCATTGGCGTGGTGCCGAAGATCGTGCTCGATAACAGCCCGCTCGCCGAACGGGTGCGCGTGCTGCCGGTGAAACCCGAGCTGCCTCACTACGACGTCGGCCTGTGCGTGCTCAACCGCCAGCTGAAAAGCCCTCTGATCCAGGCGCTGTGGGACGAGGTCGAGGAGCGTTAGGTCGGAGCCAAGAAAAAGCCGCCCCGTAGGGCGGCTTGTCGATCCTGCAGACGAACTGAGATCAGAGACTCAGAACCTTGTCGCCCCTGGCGATACCGGACACCCCGGTCCGCGCCACCTCGAGAATCCCCACCGGCCCCATGGCCTGCAGGAAGGCGTCGAGCTTGGAGGCATCACCGGTGATCTGTACGGTGTAGAGGCTCGGCGTCACGTCGACGATCTGGGCACGAAAGATATCGACCGTACGCTTTACCTCATCGCGCGCCGCCCCCAATGCCTTGACCTTGACCAGCATCAGCTCGCGCTCGATGTGGTTGCCCTCGGTCAGGTCGACCAGCTTGATCACGTCGATCAGCTTGTTGAGGTGCTTGGTGATCTGCTCGATCACCCGATCGTCACCGACGGTGGTCACGGTCAGCCGCGACAGCGATGGATCCTCGGTCGGCGCCACGTTGAGGGTCTCGATGTTGAAGTTGCGCTGCGAGAACAACCCTACCACGCGAGACAGTGCGCCCGGTTCGTTTTCCATGAGAATCGAGATGATATGGCGCATCAGGTCCGCTCCGTCTTGGAAAGCAGCATGTCACGCATGGAGCCCAGGGGCACCTGCATCGGATAAACGTGCTCGCGCGGGTCGACGACGACATCCACGAAAACCAGCTCGTGCTTGTCGGCAAAGGTGCGCTCCAGCGCCGGGCGCAGCTCGTCCATCGTCTCCACCCTCAGGGCGGTGAAGCCATATGCCTCGATCAGCTTGGCGAAGTCGGGCAGCGATTCCATGTAGGAGTGCGCGTGGCGCGACTTGTAGTTGAGGTCCTGCCACTGGCGCACCATGCCCAGCGACGCGTTATTGAGATTGATGATCTTGACGCCGCCACCGAACTGCTTACAGGTGGAGAGTTCCTGCATCATCATCTGAAAGCTGCCCTCCCCGGTGACGCAGATCACCTGCTCGTCGGGAAAGTTCTGCTTGATACCCATGGCCGCCGGGAAACCGAAGCCCATGGTACCGAGCCCGCCCGACGTGATGAAGCGGTTGGGCTTGTCGAACTTGTAGTACTGGGCGGCGAACATCTGGTGCTGGCCCACATCGGTGGTCACGTATGCCTCGCCGCGGGTCACCTCGCACAGCGCCTCGATCACTTCCTGCGGCTTGAGCTGCTCGCCCGGCTTCGACGGCTCATAGAGCTTGCCGCGGCGCTCCTCGCGCCAGCCGTCGATCTTCTGCCACCACTCGGCCAGTGCCTCGGGATGGGCGATCTCCTTGCCTTGCACCAGGCTGATCATCTCGTCAATGACGCTGGCCGCCGGCCCTACGATGGGCACGTCGGCACGCACCGTCTTGGATACGGAGCTGGGGTCGATGTCGACATGGATGATCTTGGCCGTGGGACAGAACTTGGAGGTATTGTTGGTCACGCGGTCGTCGAATCGCGCGCCGATGGCGATGATCAGATCGGCATGGTGCATGGCCATGTTGGATTCGTAGGAGCCGTGCATGCCCAGCCAACCCAGACACTGGCGATCGCTCTGCGGGTAGGAGCCGATGCCCATCAGCGTGGTAGTGATGGGATAGCCGAGGCGCTTGACCAGATCGGTCTGGCCCTCACAGGCGCGCCCGGTAATGACCCCGCCACCGGTATAGAATACCGGCCGCTTGGCCTTGAGCATCATCTCCACGGCCTTCTTGATCTGGCCTGTATGTCCCCGCGCTACCGGGTTGTAGGAGCGCATCTTGACCTTCTTCGGGTAGACGTACTCGTAGCGTTCGGTGGGCGCGGTCATGTCCTTTGGAATATCCACCACCACCGGTCCGGGGCGCCCCGTCGCGGCCAGGTAGAAGGCTTTTTTCAGAACTTCCGGTATCTCGGTCGGATGCTTGATCGAGAAGCTGTGCTTCACAATCGGGCGGGTCACGCCGATGATATCGGTTTCCTGGAAAGCGTCGTCGCCGATCAGGTGGCTCATCACCTGACCGCACAGCACCACCATGGGAATCGAATCCATGTAGGCGGTGGCAATACCGGTAACCGCGTTGGTGGCACCGGGGCCGGAGGTCACCAGCACCACGCCGGGCTTGCCGGAGGCTCGGGCATAGCCGTCGGCGGCATGGGTGGCAGCCTGCTCGTGGCGAACCAGGATGTGCTTGACCTTGTCCTGGCGGAACAGTGCATCGTAGATATGCAGTGCCGCACCGCCCGGATAGCCATAGATGTATTCGACGCCTTCATCCTGCAGGAATCGGGCGATCATATCCGCGCCGGAAAGCAATTCCACTTGTGTATCTCCCCTGGAGGTCTCGAGTGCGATCCGAGCCCATGGATGGGCACGGGTTCGAGTGCGGCGGTATGCCGCTGTCGGCGAGGCCGACCCTGATGCCAAACCCTGGCATTTAGCCCTGTTGGGGCCTGCACTCTCTTCGGGACCACCGATCGATTGCTGCATACGCAATACCATCAGCAGTTCCCTATCACGGCGGATTGCCGCGTCGGGGCATTGGCCAGAAGCGGTGGTTGACCGCATTCCGGTAGTCCTTCGGCGGGTAGAGGCCAAAACGGCCCACCCTTCGCGCGGGGATGGGGGGTTGCCCGCAGGAATCCGCGCCCGCAAATCAGGAACGCTCAAGATTCCAACAGCCTAGCGAAAGTGTCAACCGTAGCGCGAGCAAGAGCATGCCGACAGCGTAAAAAAGCCCGCCGGCAATGTGCGGGCGGGCAAGGGGGTTACAGGACGCAACCTATAAGACAGTGTAGCCGCTCACCGGCCGGCGTACCGACCAGCGCGTTACCATGTGTATCAGCGACTGAACACCAAGGTGTCGTCCTTCAAGTCGACCCGAATCGTGTCGCCGGAAACGAAGCGGCCGGCAAGCAGGTCCTGAGCCAACGGATTCTCGATACGACTCTGGATCGCCCGCTTGAGCGGCCGCGCCCCGAATACCGGATCGAAGCCCGCCAGGGCGAGCTGGGCCATGGCCTCGTCGCTGATTTCCAGCTGCATACCGTGCTCGGCCAGGCGTGACCGCAGGCGGTCCAACTGGATGCCAGCGATCGCCTCGATCTGCTCTTGTCGCAGGGCATGAAACACCACCACCTCATCGATGCGGTTGATCAGCTCGGGGCGGAAATGCATCCCCACCACATCCATGACGGCGTTCTTCATCGCTTCGTACTGCTCGTCGGCACCGCCCATGCGCTGGATGATGTCCGAGCCCATGTTGGAGGTCATCACGATCACCGTATTACGAAAGTCCACGGTTCGCCCCTGGCCATCGGTCAAGCGGCCATCCTCCAGCACTTGCAGTAAAATATTGAAGACGTCCGGATGAGCCTTCTCCACCTCGTCGAGCAGCAGCACGGAATAGGGCTTGCGCCGCACGGCCTCGGTCAGGTAGCCGCCCTCCTCGTAACCCACGTAGCCGGGAGGCGCGCCGATCAGCCGTGCCACGGAGTGCTTCTCCATGAACTCCGACATGTCGATGCGCACCATTGCCTCTTCGGTGTCGAAGAGGAAATTGGCCAGCGCCTTGCACAGCTCGGTCTTGCCCACCCCGGTCGGACCGAGGAACAGGAACGAGCCATTGGGGCGGTTGGGGTCGGCAAGCCCCGCACGCGAACGGCGCACGGCGTTGGCCACCGCAGTGACAGCCTCCTCCTGGCCGATCACCCGCTGATGCAACGCCTCCTCCATGCGCAGCAGCTTGTCGCGCTCACCCTCGAGCATCTTGGCCACCGGGATACCGGTCCAGCGCGACACCACCTCGGCGATCTCCTCCTCGGTGACGTTGGAGCGCAGCAGCTTGTGCTGCGAGGTGTCGGCCTCGGTTTCGCTCGACTCGGCGATTTTCTTCTCCAGTTCCGGAATCACGCCGTACTGCAGCTCCGACATGCGGCCGAGATCGCCCTGGCGACGCGCCTGCTCCAGATCGATGCGAGCACGGTCGAGCTCGTCCTTGAACTGAGCGGCGCCCTGAATGCTGGCCTTCTCGGCCTTCCAGATCTCATCCAGGTCGGCGTACTCACGCTCCAGATCGTCGACCTGCTCCTGAAGGCTCTCGAGACGCTTCTTCGAGGCTTCGTCGGTCTCCTTCTTGAGGTGCTCACGCTCCATCTTGAGCTGGATCAGCCGCCGGTCGAGGCGATCCATCTCCTCGGGCTTGGAGTCGAGCTCCATGCGAATGCGCGACGACGCCTCGTCAATCAGGTCGATGGCCTTGTCGGGCAACTGGCGGTCGGTGATGTAGCGGGTCGAGAGCTTGGCGGCAGCGATGATCGCGCCATCGGTGATATCGACACCATGGTGCACCTCGTAGCGCTCCTTGAGGCCGCGCAGGATAGCCACGGTATCCTCCTCGGAGGGCTCGTCGACCTGCACCTTCTGGAAACGCCGCTCCAGCGCGGCATCCTTCTCGATGTACTTGCGGTACTCGTCGAGGGTAGTGGCGCCCACGCAGTGCAGCTCGCCGCGCGCCAGCGCCGGCTTGAGCATGTTGCCGGCGTCCATGGCGCCCTCGGCTTTGCCGGCGCCGACCATGGTGTGCAGCTCGTCGATGAACAGGATCACCCGGCCCTCCTCCTGGGCCAGCTCCTTGAGCACCGACTTCAGGCGCTCCTCGAACTCGCCGCGGAACTTGGCTCCGGCCAGCAGCGACCCCATGTCGAGCGACAGCACGCGCTTGTCCTTGAGCCCCTCTGGCACCTCGCCGTTGACGATGCGCTGAGCCAGGCCTTCGACGATAGCGGTCTTGCCCACGCCGGGCTCGCCGATCAACACCGGGTTATTCTTGGTGCGCCGCTGCAGCACTTGGATGGTACGGCGGATCTCATCGTCGCGGCCGATCACGGGGTCGAGCTTGCCGTCGGCAGCACGCTCGGTGAGGTCCAGCGTGTACTTCTCCAGTGCCTCGCGCTGCTCCTCGGCGTTTGGGTCATCGACCCGTTCGCCGCCACGTACGCTGTCGATGGCGCTCTCCAATGCCTTGCGGGTCACGCCGGCCTGGGTCAGCAGCTTGGTCACCGCATGGCCCATCTCGAGAGCGGCAAGCAGCACCAGCTCGCTGGCGATGTACTGGTCACCACGCTTCTGCGCCTCGCGGTCGGTGAGGTTGAACAGCTTGATCAGATCGCGCGACGGCTGCACCTCGCCGGTGAACTGGCCGACCTGGGGCAGATCGTCCAGATGACCCACCAAGGTGTCGCGCAGACGCTCGGCATCGCCGCCGGCCTTCTGAATGAGCGCCTTGAGGCCGGCATCACGCGTATCCAGCAACGCCAGCAACAGGTGGCCGGGCTCGAGCTGGTTGTGTCCTCGCCCCACGGCCAGGGACTGAGCGTCGGCCACGGCGTTCTGCAGCTTGGCGGTGAACTTGTCGAAACGCATTCGCTTTCCTCCATCGGGGTGGCGGCGCGTTCGGACGCACCGCTTGGCCCTGTCGTATCGTATTGACAGATTCAATGGAGTCATCGTGGCCGGCTTTCAAGTCATCGGCCAGGAGGGAAGTGCGGCAGCTTGACGCGGGTCAAGGTTGCGGGTGTTGGTCTACCTCAGCCAGATCACGCTGGCCATGCGCCCGGTCCGCCCATCGTCACGCCGATGCGAGTAGAAGCGCGACTCGCAGGCGGTACAGAAATGGCCGCCACTGACATGCGCCACGCCGAGACGCTCCAGGCGCAGGCGGGCAAGCTTGTAGAGATCGGCCATGTAGTGGCCGAGCCGGTATGGGCTGGGATCGAAGGCAGCGGCCGCTTCCGGGTGCACGCCGACGAAGGCCTGCTGAACCTCGGGGCCGACCTCGAACTGAGCGTTGGAGATCGCCGGCCCCAGCCAGGCCATCAGCTCTTCCGGCGGGCTGGAGAGCGCCGCCACCGTGGCCTCGAGCACGCCGCCGGCCAGCCCTCGCCAGCCGGCATGGGCCACACCGACACGAGTGCCCTGGCGGTCGCAGAAGAACACCGGCAGGCAATCGGCGGTCAGCACCACGCAGGCGTGGCCGCGATCGAAAGCCACCGAGGCATCCGCCTCGGGCACACTTGCGGTATAGCTCGACTGCACCCGGGCACCGTGCACCTGTCTGAGCCACAGCAGCGGCCGCTCGTCTTCGAGCTCGTTTCCGATCAAGCGGCGACACAAGGCCACATGCGCGGGATTGTCCCCCACCTGGTCGGCTGGATTGAAGCAGGCGAATTCGTCCTGGCTGGGCCCCGTTTCGCGCGTGGTAACAAAGGCGCCAACAGTGGCGGGCGCCGGCCAATCGGGTTCGATCAGGGTCGGTTGCAGGTGGGGGGCGTCGCTCATCCGGGCTCCTCAGCGCATGGCCTCGTGGTCGTCACGCAGGTAGTCGATCAGCAGCAGCAGGTCGTCGGGCAGTGCCGCGCGGAACTCGACTGGCTCACCGCTGCCAGGGTGCAGGAAGGCCAGCTTGCGTGCATGCAGCGCCTGGCGTGGAAACTCGCGCAGCAACGCCTTGAGTTCCTCGCCCGCCCCGGCCGGCAGCTTTAGCCGCCCACCGTATACCGGATCGCCGACCAGCGGGAAGCGCCGATGCGCCAGATGCACGCGGATCTGGTGGGTGCGACCGGTCTCAAGCCGACAACGCACGTGGGTATGGGTGCGGAAGCGCTCGACGACACGATAGTGAGTCACGGCAGGTTTGCCACTGACGTGCACCGCCTGACGCTTGCGGTCCTTGGGATGCCGGCCGATGGGGGCGTCCACCGTTCCGCCGGAGGTCATCACGCCGACGCAGACTGCATCGTACTCGCGGGATACCGTGCGCGCCTGCATCTGTTCGACCAGCGCAGTCTGTGCGGCAAGTGTCTTGGCCACCACCATCAGGCCGGTGGTGTCCTTGTCCAGGCGATGCACAATGCCGGCCCGCGGCACTGTGGCCAGCGTCGGGCAATGGTGCAAGAGTGCGTTGAGCAGGGTGCCGTCGGGGTTGCCGGCTGCCGGGTGCACTACCAGTCCCGCAGGCTTGTCGATGACCAATACCTCGTCATCCTCGTGGATCACCTCGAGCGGTATCGCCTCGGGTTCGAAGCGGGCGTCTTCCGCAAGTTCAGCAGCGAGCTGCAGCCACTCACCGCCTGCCATCTTGTCCTTGGGCTTGCCCGGGCGCCCGTCGACGGTCAGCGCGCCCTCCTTGATCCAGCCCTTGAGTCGCTCGCGGGAATGGTCGGCGAAGAGTTCGGCAGCCGCCTGGTCGAGGCGGCTGCCGGCTAGAGAAACGGGCACGCGTTGCTGGGCTTCCACGGTCTGGGGCATAGGGGGGACTGTCGTTGTCAGCATCCTCGGACTGCGTTTTCACGCGAGGTGCTTTATAGTGGACGGGTTACGGTCGATTCTACCACGGCCGACACGGCTTGTTAGACACGAGGATCACGATGCGCGTTTCCCCCATCGCCACACGCCTGATTGCCCTGCTGCTGGCCGCCGCCCTGATCAGCGGCTGTGCCGGCAGGTCTGCCACGGAAGAAGAACCGGACGAATTCGAGGGCGTTGCCGAACAGCAGCTCTACGACGAGGCGCGCGAAGCGCTGGATGATGGACGCTACACCACCGCCATCTCGCGCCTCGAGGCCATCGATACGCGTTACCCCTTCGGCCGCCACGCCGAACAGGCCCAGCTCGAGCTGATCTACGCCTACTACGAGACCAGCGACTGGGAAGCCACGCGCGCCGCCGCCAGTCGCTTCATTCGTCTGCACCCCACGCACCCCCAGGCTGATTACGCGCTCTACATGCGCGGGCTGGCCTCATGGCAGGCGGGTCGCTTCAGCCTCGAGCGCCTGCGCCTGATCGACATCTCCAAGCGCGACCTGGGCGCCTCGCGTGACGCCTACACCGATTTCCGCGAGCTGGTGTTACGCTACCCGAATAGCGAATACGCGCCCGACGCCGAGCAGCGCATCGTCTACTTGCGCAACGTGCTGGCCCGTCATGAGCTGCACGTCGCCGATTTCTACTTGCGCAAGGGCGCCTACCTGGCCGCCGTCGAGCGTGGTCGCTGGGTGGTCGAGAACTATCCCGAGGCCGAGGCCACCCGAGATGCGCTGGCGGTCATGGTCGAAGGTTATCTCGGGCTCGATATGCGTGATCGCGCCCGCGAAGTCCTTCAGGTACTGATCGAGAACGACCCGAACAACGACCGTCTGCGTGGCCGCACCTTCCTGCCGCAGCACGTGCGAGCGGAGTCGCTGTCGGCCTGACCCGTTGCTCGGTTGAAGCAAAAGAACCCGCGAGCCCTGCTCGCGGGTTCTTGCGTCTGGCGCCGCTCAGTCGCCGGGCTGCCAGCCGTTGACGATGGGATAACGGCGGTCACGGCCGAACCCACGCGGCGTCACCCGCACGCCTACCGGCGCCTGACGGCGCTTGTACTCGTTACGATCGACCAGCTTGACCACCTGATAGACGTCATCGCGATCGAAACCGGCCTCGATGATCGCCTCGGCACTCATATCGCCTTCGATGTAGCGCGCCAGGATGGCGTCGAGGGTGTCGTAGTCGGGCAGCGAGTCGGTGTCCTTCTGGTCGGGCGCCAGCTCGGCCGAGGGCGGCCGAGTGATGACCCGCTCGGGAATCGCCGGCGACTGGGTATTGCGCCAGCGGGCCAAGCGATAGACCCAGGTCTTGTAGACGTCCTTGAGCGCATTGAAGCCACCCACCATGTCGCCATAGAGCGTGGCATAACCCACCGCCATTTCACTCTTGTTGCCGGTGGTCAGAACCATCAGGCCCTTCTTGTTGGAAATGGCCATCAACAGCACGCCGCGGCAGCGAGACTGCAGGTTCTCCTCGGTGGTGTCGCGCTCGGTGCCGGCGAAAGTATCCGCCAGGGTTGTCATGAAGGCATCCACCATCGGTTCGATCGGCAGCACCTCATAGTGCACGCCGAGCAGGCGGGCCTGCTCGGCGGCATCGTCCTGGGAGATATCGGCGGTGTAGCGGTAGGGCATCATCACCGCATGCACTCGCTGCGGACCCAGCGCATCCACGGCGATCGCCAGCGTCAGTGCCGAGTCGATGCCGCCGGAGAGCCCCAGCACCACGCCCTGGAAGCCGCTCTTGTTGACGTAGTCGCGCACGCCGCTGACCAGGGCGCAGTAGAGGCTCTCTTCGGGTGCCTCGTCAGGCTCGATCTCGCCCTCTTGCGGTACCCAGCCATGCGACTCCTGCACGAACTGCACCGGCATCAGCCCTGCCTGCCAATAGGGCGCCACCACCCGGATCCGGCCCTCGGCATCGACACAGGCCGAACCTCCGTCGAAGACCAGTTCATCCTGACCGCCAATGGTATTGACGTAGACCATCGGCAGCGACACCTCGGCTGCACGCTGCTCGAGCAGGCGCAGACGTTCGGCCGGCTTGTCCTGGTGATAGGGCGATGCATTCAGCGTGACGAGCATGTCCGCTCCCGCATCGCGAGCCGCCCGCACCGGCTCGCCATCCCACACGTCCTCGCAGATCAGCACACCGAGCCTGATCCCCTTGTGCTCGATCACCAGGCTCTGCTCGCCAGTGGCGAAATAGCGCCGCTCGTCGAAGACCTGATAGTTGGGCAGTACCTGCTTGGCGTATTCAGCGATCCATTCGCCGTTGTAGAGTAGCCCGGCCAGGTTGTAGCCGAGCCCCTCGCGGCGGCCGGGATAACCGATGATCACCAGCACATCGCGGGACACCTTCGCCGCCATGCGGGCACGGGCCTCGCGCAGGCGGGTCTCCATGGAAGGGCGCAGCAGCAAATCCTCGGGAGGGTAGCCGCTCAGGAACAGTTCGGGAAACACCACGATATCGGCACCATGTTCGATGCGCGCCTCGCGAACGGCTTCGATGGCACGATCGGCGTTGCCGGGGATGTCCCCTACCAGCGGGTCCAGCTGCGCCATCACCAGCGTCAGATCTTGCATGGGCGTAGAAATCTCTTGAGAATCCGAAGTCACTGTATTGTCCCGCAAGGGCGTCCGGCTGGCAAAGCCGCTAGCCCTCATCTGGGAGACGAATAAGGATGAATCTTTTGCTCATTCGCTTGATCATTTTCGCCGTGCTGTTCTTCGCCGGCCTCAAGCTCTACCGCATGTACCGTGAATGGAAGCTGGACCATGAGAGCCAGCTTGACGGCGAGTCGCAGCAGGAGGCGGGGCAAATGGTGCGCTGTGCCTGGTGCAAGGTACATGTACCGGAAGCCGATGCCCTGCGTGACCAAGGCGAATGGTTCTGCAGCAGCGCCCATCGCGATCGCTTTCTGCAGGAGCAGCGCCCCGAGGATTAGACCTGCAGGCCATGGCGGCAATCGCCTACAAGCTTCATCGGTAATGGCTGATAGACTCCGCTCAAGGCTCGACTAGAGTGAATGTCTCGTGAACGGACATCACTTCAGGAGAGCTTCATGGACGCGGCTCGAGCTCCGACTTCCCTGCGCCAACGTGGCCTTACCCTCATCGAACTCCTCGCCACCATTGCCGTGGCCATCGTGCTGTTGGGTTGGGCAGTTCCCGGCCTACAGGCGATGAATGCGCGCCAGGAAGTCGTTGCCGAGGCGCATCGAATCCGCACGGCACTCTCGCTGGCGCGCAACACGGCCATCACCCGGCGCACACCGGTGTTCGTCTGCCCCAGCCCCGACCAGCGGAGCTGCGTCATGGATGACTGGAGCGCCCCGCTGGCCATCGTGCTCGGCCCTTTGCCGGGCACCGCTTTCGACCAGGCCGCCTTGCTACGCGTCATCGAGGCCAGCCGCGGCGTCAGCGTCAGCTATCGCCAGGATGGCAGGCCGGTACGCTATGGTGTCCTGGGACGATCAGCGGGCCACAATGGGACCTTCCGCATCTGCGGTCGCAATGGTAAGGGCGCCCAATTGGTGCTCAGCAACTTCGGACGAGTGCGCGCCGGCAATGTCATCAGTTGCTGAACACCCTGTCGCTTCGCTAGAGGAGTTCCCATGCGGCAAGCCATCGTGAGTTATCACCGGGACGACGAAAACCACTGGGTAGCCGAGCTGGCGTGCGGCCACAATCAGCATGTCCGCCACCAGCCGCCCTGGACCGAACGCCCCTGGGTCACGACAGAGGCCGGGCGTCGTTCACGTCTCGGCCTCGAGCTCGAATGCGTCAAATGCGACCGCGGCGAGCCGCGGGACAACCCCTAGGCACCCGCTACCCCTTGGGTCCCATCAACAGCCAGATGATCAGGCCGACCAGCGGAAATATCAGCAGCGCAAGGATCCAGAGGATCTTGGCAAAGGTGCCGGCCGAACTCTTGGCCACCTTGACGATGGCCCAGACCAGAATGATCAGCCAGATCAGGCCCAACAGGCCGCCCACTTCGATTCCCATCAGACATCTCCTTGTCCAGCGGTAGGTGATGGTTCAAGAAGTAGCACGCAGCGGCAAAGGTAACAAACCGAAACTGTTACGCCAGGTAAGCTCAGGTTACTCATCTCAGCCGAGTTGCCACCACTCGGGCAGCAGCCGTCTCACGTCCCGACGCTGGAAGCGGTCGTCCATCAACACCAAGGTGCCGCGATCCTCGGGGCTGCGGATCACCCTGCCGGCAGCCTGGATCACCTTGATAAGCCCCGGTATGCGATAGGCATAGGCTTCGCCATTGCCGAAACGTGCCTCCAGCCTGGCCTTGAGCGCCTCATTGAAGGGGTCGAAGGGCGGCAAGCCCAGGGTGGCGATGAAGGCTCCCACCAGTCGTTCTCCGGGCAGGTCGATACCCTCCCCGAACGCCCCGCCCAGCACCGCAAAGCCGATCCCCGCCCCGCCCGGCTGGAAACGTGCCAGAAAGGCATCGCGCTCGGCCTCGCTCATGCCGCGAGTCTGGCTCCAGCGGGGCAGCTCGGGATGAAGCCGTGCCAGCCGTTCTTCAACGGCCTGCAGATAGGCGAAGCTGCTCAAGAAGACGAGATAGAGCCCAGGCCGCCGGCGGTACTGACCGACCAGCTCGGCGACGATAGGGTCGAGCGAGGCCGAGCGGTCGCGCAGGCGCGTCGAGATACCGCTCTGGATGCGCACTTCGAGCTGATCGGCCCTGAACGGCGAGGCGACCGACTGCCAGACGCAATCTTGCGGCAGCCCCAGCAGGTCGCGATGATAGTGCGCCGGCGACAACGTCGCCGAGAACAGCACGCTGCTGTGCGCCTGGGCGAAGCGCAGGGCAAGGAAGTCCGCCGGCACAAGGTTGCGCAGGCCGACAATCGCGTGGCCGCGGCCATGCCGGGTGAGGTCGCACAGCGAATGCTCACCGAACGATTCGGCCAAGCGGCAGAAGCCCAGGGCCTCGAACAGCCGTTCCTGCAGAGCAGGGTCGGCGCCGCCCGGGTGCTCGGCCAGATAGTCGGTAATCGCCGCCGCCACTCGCTGCAGGGCGCCGACGAGCCGCTCGGGCAGGCCATCCAATACTCGATAAGCAGGCTGTCTCGTCTGCCCTTCGTCGGCCCCGCCCTGCTCCCGCACCAAGGTCTGCCACTGGCGTATCAGTCGGCCAAGTGGCTTCACCAGTGGCGCGGGGGCGCTGCGGTGCAGGCGACTGAAGGCACGCTGGTCCAGCTCGCCGCTGTACATGCCTCGGGCGCGTTCCACCAGGTTGTGTGCCTCGTCCACCAGCAGCGCCAAGCGCCAGCCGTTGGCCTGGGCCAGGCCGTGTAGCAGTGCCGCGGCGTCGAAGTAGTGATTGACGTCGCCCACACAGACATCGCTCCAGCGCGCCAGCTCCTGGCCCAGGTAGTAGGGGCAGATATCGTGCTCGAGCGCCACCTCGTGCAGCGCCTCGCGATCGAGCCAGCCGCGTGCCACCGCGGCCCGGCGGGCGGCTGGCAGCCGGTCGTAGAAGCCGGCGGCCAGCGGGCAGGCATCGCCATGGCACGTCTTGTCGGGATTCTCGCAAGCCTTGCTGCGGGCAACCAGCTCCAGCACTCGCAGAGGCAGGCGTTGCTTGCCGCCCCCCCTCGCCTCCCTGTCCGCTGCGTCGGCCCTCAGCCTTGCCAGGGCTTCCAGCGCCAGCCGCCGTCCCGGCGTCTTCATGGTCAGGAAGGCGAGCCGGTCGATGCCTTGGCGCGGCATCGCCTTGAGGGTGGGAAACAGCGTGGCCACGGTCTTGCCAATCCCCGTGGGGGCCTGCGCCAGCAGGCAGCGCCCGGTGGCTGCCGCCTTGTAGACACCCTCGGCCAGTTCGCGCTGGCCCGGGCGAAAGCCTTCATGCGGAAAGGTCAGGTCATCCAGCGCGGCATCGCGCGCCCGTCGATGAGCCTGCTCCTGCTCAGCCCAACCCAGGAAACGCTCGCACTGGGTCTCGAAGAAAACGGTAAGCTCGGCAGCACTTGCCTGCCGGGTCAGTAGTGTCTCTCGTTCGCTGGCGATGTCGAGATAGACCAGCACCAGAGTCAGCGACTCCAGCCCCCGCTCAGCGCACAGCAACGCGCCGTAGACCTTGACCTGGGCCCAGTGCAAGGCGCGCTGGTTGGCAGCCATGCGCGACAGGTCGCCGCGGTGGGTCTTGATCTCCTCGAGGCGGTTTGTCGCCGGATCGAAGCCGTCGGCCCGGCCGCTGACGGCGAGGCCGCGATAGCGTCCGCTCAGCGCAATCTCGCTTTCGTAGCCGACGCCGCGGCGCCCTACCACCAGGGCGTGACCGGCCATGCCCTCGCGGGCGCTGGGTGAGGGCGTGAAACGGTGGTCGAGATCGCCCTCACGGGCGGTGAAGTCGCACAGCGCCCGCACGGCCACTCGGTAGAGCGGCGGCTCGGCACCCTTCTTGCCATCGCTCATGACACCGCGCCCTGCTGCCAGGCCACGTGACTGACCACGGCCTCAATGCCCCGTGACTCGAAGAACGCCAGCCAGCGGCGCTGGTTGTCCTGCAACCTGTCACCCGGCCCCTTCACCTCGATCAATCGATAGCGATGCCCGCCCTCAGACCCGGGCGGCAGGAACTGGATCAGATCGGGCAAGCCGGCGCGGTTGGCCCTGAGGTCAGCCAGCAGACGCTCGAAGCAGGACCGTAGATGCGCAGCGGGAATGCAGGCAAGTGCATGCTCGAGCAGTGCCTCGTCGAGCCCCTCCCAGTGCACGAAGGGCGATGCCAGACCTCGCTTGTCGTGCCAGGCGCGCCAGATGGCCTCACCGTGGGTTCCCTCGTCGAGGTGGGCCAGGCAGGCCTCGAAGCGCTCGCGACGACGCGCCACGAAATCGTCGCGATGGAGATCCGCCGGGCCTGTGTGGAAGGGATGGAAGAAGGCCCCGGGCAGCGGCGCGTACAGCGCCGGCCAGCAGAGCAGCCCGAACAAGCCGGTCACGAGAAGGTTCTCTACATAGTGCACCGGGGCTTCGGGACGGCTCAGATGCTCGGCTACGGCCTGTTCGACGCCCAGCGTGGCAGGACGCGGCAGGCTGAGGTCCATCCGCCGCGGCACGACTTCAGGCGCGCGCCCTGGCGGTGCCAACCCCAGCCGGCGACACAGCCTGGGCATCAGGCGTGCCAGCGCCTGGGCCTCCTGCTCGCCAGTCGCCGACGCCATCGCCCGGCTGGCCAGGGTATAGGCCTGGCGATGCTCGCCCAGCCGCTCCAGCAGCCGCAGGCGACGAATGCGCGCCTCCACCTGGCCGCCCGGTCCCTCGCCGCTTTCGCCATAGAGCTTCAACGCCAGCGCATGCTGTCCGGTACGCTCGGCGGCATGACCCAGGCGAAACAGCAGCTTACCCCGCCGCTGCGACAGCCAGGCATTGTCCAACGTCTCGGGAACCTCGGCCGCCAGTTGCTCGGGCGACTCGCCCGCCTCGAGGCGCTCGCGCAACTGATGCAGCGCCAAGTAGGCGTCCACCTCCTCACGGCGGTGAAAGGCGCGCGAGCCGGGTGTCAATTCGACCCGCTCGAAGCGCTGCAGGCCGAGCTCCGTGAGCACGAATTCGGCCCAGTCCTGACGCAGGTTGCCGAAGAACATCAGCCGCAGCCGATCGCACCAGGGCATTACGGTCAACCGCACGATGCGCTCTCCTGCCAGCACCTCGTTGGCCTCGGGCCACCACTCCTCCAGTCGCTTCGCCGGGCGCTCCTGCGCCAGCAGCGCATCACCCAGCGCAGCCTTGCTGGCCCTGGGCGAAAGCCCCACGGCGGCGATCTCTTCCGCCAGTACCCGGCGCAGTTCGTCCAGGCGCAGCAGGCGAACCAGATCGGCGAGAGCCAGCTCCGGATCCGCCTCGACCCAGCCCGCCTCGACCAAGGGAGCCAGTCCTCTTTGGGTATCGCCGATCTCGGCATAGGCGAGCTTGTCGCTGCGAAAGAGCTCGCCCTTGCGCATCACCATACGTACCAGCAACGCCTGGGATGGCTGCGGCAAGGCTCCGAAGTCGCTGACAAAGGCACGCTCTGCCGCGCTCAGCAAGTCGCCGTGGCGCTCATGCACCCAGCCAAGAACGAAGCGAAAATTCGCCAGGTAATAGAGCGGATCGTCGAGCGAGGCGGTGACGGAAGCCGTGGCTGAAATACTGTTCATGCATCCATGATATCAGCCTCGTGGCTCCTCGCCATCCTTGCGTTCAGCCCAGGCCTGCGGCGAGTGCGCGCACCACTTCACCGGCGGGTACCTCACGGCAGGCACTGGCATTCTGGCCGGCCCACAGCGGCGAGAAATCGGCGCGGCCGGCTGCCTCGGCGGCGCTGCGCAGCGGGGCGATGGCGGCGGTGGCCAGAGGGAAGGCCGGCGCCACCTCACTGAACGGGCCGAGCTCACGCATCAGTCGGGTGAGCATGCCGCGGGCCGGTCGGCCGGTGTAGAGATTGGTCAGTGCCGTATGTCGCGCAGCCTCGCTCTGCAGCGCCTGACGATGGAGTGTCGAGGTGGTGGCTTCCGGGCAGCACAAAAAGGCGGTGCCGACCTGCACGGCCGATGCGCCCAGTGCCAGGGCAGCCGCCACGCCTCGCGCATCGGCAATCCCCCCGGCAGCAATCACCGGCAGCGAGACGGCCTTCACGACCTGGGGCAGCAGGGCGAAGGTGCCCACCTGGGTAGTAACGTCATCGTCGAGGAACATACCGCGATGGCCGCCCGCTTCCACGCCCTGGGCGATCACCGCGTCGACGCCGCGCGCCTCGAGCCAGCGCGCCTCCGCAACCGTGGTAGCCGAAGAGAGCACGATTGCCCCCCAGCCCTTGACCCGCTCGAGCAGTACCGGCTCCGGCAGGCCGAAGTGGAAGCTGACCACTTCCGGGCGGAACGGCTCGAGGGCGTCGCAGGCCGCCTGGTCGAACGGGCGTCGCCCGGCTCCGGCGGGCACGCTGCCGATGTCCAGGCCGAACTCGGCGTAATAGGGCGCCAGCAGTTGGTGCCAACACCTCAGGCGCGCCTCGTCCGGCGTCGGCGTGGCATGACAGAAGAAGTTGACGTTGAGCGGCCGCGTCGTGGCAGCACGGATGCGGCGCAGCTCCTCTGCCATTGCCTCGGGCGAAAGCATGGCGCAGGGCAAGGCGCCGAGCCCGCCCGCCTCGCTCACTGCCACGGCCAGGTCGCCGCCCTGCACGCCTGCCATGGGCGCCTGGAGGATGGGTAACTCGATGCCGAGCTGACGGATCAGGCTCATGGGTCTTCTCCCTGTTGTCGTTTGCGCCACGGTCGCTTCGGCCCCAGGGTGTCGGCGGCATGGGCGCCTCGTTCTCCCATGGGCCGGGGCTCGCCCACCGTGGTGTCGCGCCGGGTCTGGCGTTCCATTTCAGCGTTGATCTCGGCCCCCAGCAATACGACGAACGAGGAGAGCCAGAACCACAGCATCAATACCACCACGGCTCCCAGCGATCCGTACAGCTCGTCCATGTCGACGATTCGGCCGACATAGAGCGATAGCCCGCCGGAGCCGAGCAGCCACAACAGCGTCGACAGCACGGTACCCACGCTGACCCACTCCCAGCGCGGCGAACTGCGATAGGGGCCGAAGCGATAGAGCACGGCAATCACCAGCATCATCATGAGCAGCAGGGCCGGCCAGCGCAGCCAGGTGATCAGCGTGACGAGAGGCCCCTCCAGGACCAGCCAGCCGACAGCTATGGGGTACAGGGCCACGAACACGGTTCCCGTCAGCGACATCACGATCAGCCCGAAGGTCAAAGCGACCGTCACCAGCATGCGTTGCACCAAACCGCGCCGATCTTCCTCGCCATAGACCACGTTGAGCCCCACCATCAGGCCGACCACGCCCCGGGAGGCGAGGAACGATGCCACGGCCAGGCCGAACAAGGCCGTCAGACTCAAGCCGGTATCGGTGTTTTCGCTGACCGCCTGGGCCCGCTCACTGATCAGCCGGGCGCCTCCCGGCGGCATGACGCGACTCAGCTCACCGATCTGGCGGGCAATCTCGAGCGGGTCGAAGGCCAGCGCCCACAGTGAAACGACCGCGCCGATGGCCGGAAAGAGCGACAGCAGCGCGTAGAAAGCGATAGCCGCCGCCAGCATGCCGACCCGATCCTCCGCCAACTGCTCCTTGACTCGCCAGAAGACGTCAAGCCACCCCGGACCGGGTATCTGATTCGGATTCTCGGCTCGCCGGCCTCGCCAGAACTTCTTCATGCACTCCCACGATTGCTGCTCAGTTTCAGGGCCGCTGCGCCGGGCGCAGAACCATGCGGGTATCGCGTATTTCGATGTCGAACCGATTGAGGAAGCTCATGCCCAGCAGGGCCATGTCATCGTCGAGCCCGGGACTGATGGAGCCACGCACCTCGGCGGCGCTGAAGCCTCCCAGGCTGACCTCATCGAGCCAGGTCATGTCGCCGCGCACACGTCCGTTCGCGGTGTTGAACCAGGCGGATCCCGCACGCTCCAGCCCCAGCCGCTCGGCTAATTCAGCCGACACGGCCACGTAGGTGGCGCCGGTATCGAGCAGAAACTCGACCGGCTCGCCATTGATGCGCCCGGTAGCTACGAAGTGGCCCGAGCGGTTGCGCTCGAGTACGACCGACTCCTCCGTCCCGGTCACGGCATTGATCAGATGGGCATTGGGGTTGCGCTGGGTCTCGAAGAAACCATGGAACCACCAGCTGCCGAAGGCGATGAAGGCCACCCAGAACAGCAGCATCATGCCCATTCCGGCACGTCGGATCGAACCGTCCTGTCGGCTCATGTCCCGTCTCCTTGTTAGCAGGCCGTACCCGCTTTGACACCCCTGTTCCCACTGTCTGTACTAAACAGCCTGTGCTAAACGGCGCCAAGCTTCCCTTGGCTGCGTTCCCTCCGGCATTCGCCGGGTGTCATCCGCGTATGCCCAGCGACCCGATAACGACAAGGATAGCCACATGCACAACAGCATCTCACATTCGACCGTGAACGTTGCCCGCCATTCCCAATGCTCCCTGAACCTTGCCGGTGCCGCCCTGGCCAGCTTCATGTTGCTCGCCAGCAGCACAGCGGCGGCCTGGGATGGGCTGGTGGAAAAACAGGTTTTCGAGATGGAGGAGTACACCACCGTCAGCGGCGAGACCATCGCCCCGGTACGCATCGGCTGGGAGGCCTACGGCGAGCTCAACGAAGAGAAGGACAACGTCATCCTGATTACCCATTTCTTCTCCGGTACCAGCCATGCCGCCGGCCGTTACGACGAGGATGACACCGCACCCGGCTACTGGGACGCCATCATCGGCCCCGGAAAGCCGCTGGATACCGACGAGTATTACATCATCGCCTCGGACACCCTGGTCAACCTCAATGCCCACGATCCCAACGTGACCACCACCGGGCCGGCCACGACCAACCCCGAAACCGGCGAACCCTGGGGCACGGATTTCCCGCTGGTCAACATTCGCGACTTCGTCGAGGTGCAGAAGGCACTGCTCGAGAGCCAGGGTATCGAGCGGCTGCACGCGGTGATGGGCGCCTCGATGGGTGCACTGCAGGCCTACGAGTGGGCCAGCGCCTATCCCGAGCGGGTCGAACGGCTGATCCCGGTGATCGGTGGGGGTGCCACCGACCCCTGGCTGCTGGCAACCCTGAGCGCCTGGGCTGCGCCCATCCGGCTGGATGCCAACTGGAACGAGGGCGACTACTACACCGGCGAGCCACCGCTGGACGGTCTGCGTGAATCGCTCAAGCTGGTCACGCTCAACGCCAACCACTGGCAATGGGCCAACGCCACCTTCGACCGTAGCTGGGCCAACAATGACGCCAACCCTGCCCGCGAGCTCGACGCACGCTACGCCATCGAGCAGACACTCGACGACATCGCCGAGGCGCGGGCCGAAGTCGCCGATGCCAACCACTTTCTCTACCTGGTGAAAGCCAACCAGGCGTTCGTCACCGGCCACGGCGACAGCCTGAAGGAGGGGCTGGCACGCATCGACGCCCCCAGCCTGATCCTCTACAGCGAGAACGACCTGGTCTTTGCCCCGCAGGGCATACGCGAGACCGCTGAGACGATCGAGGCCGACGGCACCGAGGCCGAACTGGTCACGCTGGAGGGCAACCGCGGCCACCTAAATGGCGTGCTGGCCATCGACCAGGCCGGCGATCGGATTCGCACCTTCCTCGCCGAATGAGGCGCCACGAGCACAGCCGGCACGGGGTGGTTCAGAGTCATATGACGGCTTCCTCCACGGGTGCGTGGCCGCCGTTGAGGCGCTCCCACTCGGCCGCGGCCCGCTCCCCGCGGGCCTGATTCACCGCCAGGCAGATCAGCATCGCCACGATGAACAGCGCCGCGCACAGCAGGATGGAGGCCTGCAGCCCCACCACCGTCTGCAACAGACCCAGGCCGATGATGCCGATGACCCCGGCCAGCTTGTTGGCCAGCCCCCAGAAGCCGAAGAACTCGGCGGCCTTGCGCGTGGGCGAGAACAGCCCCACCAGGGCACGGCTGGCCGACTGGCTCGAGCCCAGCGAAAGCCCGGCCAGGCAGCCCACGAATAGGAACAGATGCTGCGCCTCCCAGTCGAGCCCCAGGCTGGCGTTGAGCCAGGCCGTGACTTCCGGCGTGGCCCAGATGGCGAGTATCGCCGCCACCCACAGCAGCAAAGTCAACTGATAGGTGAACTTGGTGCCGATACGATCCTGAAGGAAACCGAAACCCAGCGCGCCGGCCGCGGCGGTGACCTGCACGATGATGAACATCACGTTGCGGATCGATTCGTCCCAACCGATCACCTGAGCCCCGTAGATGAAGGCGAAGGCGATGATGATGTAGACCCCGGCCATGGAGAACAGCAGCGACACCAGGAAGATACCCAGGTCGCGAAAGCGCCTGAGCTCGTGCAGGGTGGTGGAGACGCGCTCCCAGGCGATCTCCCGGTACGTCTTGCGATGCGGCTGCGGCGTGCCGCGCTCCTTCACCCACAGGAAAGTGGGGATGGCCGTAAGCAGGAAGAACGCCGCCGCGAAGGGCCCCACCCAGCGGATGCGCTCGAAGTTCGCGGCGGTGGCCTCGCCCAGCGCCACCAGGGTGAAACCGGCGGCGAAGAGGCCGCCCACATAACCCAGCGCCCAGCCGAAGCCGGATATCTTGCCAAGATCCTGTGGCGGGCCGAGGTCGGGCAGGAAGGCGGCGATGAACGACTCGCCCATGGAGTAGGCGTAGTTGGACACCACGATCAGCAGGAACCCGAGCATGACGTAGCCAGGCGCGACGAAATAGAGCAGTGCAGTCGCCACCACGGTGGCGATGTAGCTGACGAACAGAAAACGCTTCTTGGCCGCGCGGTAGTCCATCACCGCACCGCATAGCGGACCGGTTATCACCACCAGCAGGTAGCTGACGGCCAGCGCCAGGCTCCACAGCAGGTTGGCCAGGCGAAAACCGTCATCGCGCTCGCCAACAATGACGGTAGTGAACAGCTCACCGAACACCACGGTGATGATCAGCAGCGTATAGGCCTGGTTGGCGAAATCGAACATCGCCCAGCCAAAGATTTCCCGCTTCGACGCCCGCTGCCGGGGTGTCGTACCGCCAACGGCCGGTATCACGCTCATCGTGCCTGATCTCCTCACCCGTCCCTCGTAAGCGCTTAGCCTATCAGCTTATCGCGGCAGGAATGACGACTTGGCTGCTTTCACTACACTGGGTACTACATTTCGGACTGGAGGCAGGCAATGGAACGCTTGAACGCTATCTCCTTGTTGGGGCTGACCCTGGCCGCAGCATTGGTACATGCCGAAGAAATGTCCCCTGCTGATGTCCATCGGCGAACGCGGTGACCCCGAACGGGCCCAGGATACTGAACTGGACCACGCCGGCTCCACTTTGCGGCTCGACCCGCAGGGCCTGGCACCGGAAGACAACCTGCTGCTCGAAGAGGTCGGCTTCCTTCCAGGATCTACTCCTGAGAGCATCGACACGCGCTGGGGCTGGCCGTGGATGAAAAGCACGGTGGCGTCTGGGCGGTCGAGGCGTAACGCTCTCTTTCACACTTGGCTGGCCGCGATGCCTGCCGGCCGGTAATAGCCGTTCGTAAAACGTGGAGAAAGGCGTTCTTCACTTCTTGCCATACCACGGGCATTATCTTTGTTAACCTGTGTTAAGCAATTTTGTCATGTTGTTGGCTTAGTCCAGGCGCCACCTGACCAGACAGGCGCAGACAGGCGGCTCGCGGGTCAGAAGAACAAGCAGGCAGGGGCAGAGCGCATGAAAAAGTGGCTATTGCTGGTGCTGGTACTGCTGCCCCTCCCGGCAGCAGCCGGCCTGGAAGGGCTGACCTTCATCACCGAAGAGTACCCACCCTACAATTATCGGCATAACGATCGCCTCGAAGGCATTTCCATCGAGCTGCTCGAACGGATCTTTGCCGAGACAGATACCGCATTATCCCGCGAGGACGTGCTCTACTACCCTTGGGCGCGCGGCTACGATACCGCCCTCTCCGAGCCGGGTACGGTACTCTTCTCCACTACACGCACCGAACAGCGCGAGGAGCTGTTCCAGTGGGTCGGTCCCATCGCCACCAACAGGGTCAAGTTGATCGCCCGTCGTGACAGCGGTATCCAATTGGACGAAATCGGCGATGCGATTGCCGGCGGCTATCGCATCGCCGTCATTCGCGAGGACATTGGCGCCCAGCGGCTACAGGAAGCCGGCGTGCCGGAAAGCCAGATACATGTAGCCATTTCCAATGTCAGCGCTTTACGCATGCTCGAGCGTGGCCGGGTCGACCTGTGGGCCTATGGCGAAGATGTCGCCTTCTGGCTGATGCAGGAGGAGGGCCTGCCTACCACCGACTTCGTTCCCGCGCTGACGATCAGTGAATCCGACCTCTACTATGCCCTGCACCGCGACACCGACCCGGCTCTGGTCGAGCGCATGCAGACCGCGCTGGATCGTCTTCGCGAACAGGGCATCGTCAGCGATATCCTCGGTGGCACCATCACTTTCAATACCGAGGAGTACCCGCCCTACAATTATCAGGACGAAGACGGCCGGGTGACGGGGCGCGCCACCGAACTGCTGAGGACAGCACTGGATGACGCCGAACTCGACGCCGACTTCCGCCTGCTGCCTTGGGCGCGGGCCCTGACCGAGGCCCAGTTGCGCGAGCTCCACTGCGTCTACTCGACTACCCGCACGCCCGAGCGTGAGTCGCTATTCACCTGGGTGGGCCCACTGGTGTCGAGTACCTGGGCCGCTTTCACTCTCGCAGAGGCAGACATCGAAGCCGACTCCCTGGACGACCTGGCAGAGCTGCGCGTGGGCAGCTTTCGCAAGGATGCCGTCGGACAATACGTCGCTAATCAAGGAGTTCCCATCGTGGTGGCCAGTGCCGAACGCGAGAACGTCGGCCGTCTTCGAGCCGGGCTGATCGATGCCTGGGTCACCGGCGAACAGACCGCCTGGCTCCTCGCCGAGGAGGCCGACCTGCCGCTGCGTCGCCTGTTCTCCTTCAACGAGGTGGATCTCTATCTGGCCTGCCATCCCTCGGTTCCCGACCCATTCATTGCCCGGCTGCAAGCCGCTCTCGACCGGGCACTGGCCAACACGGAGACGCGCCAGTGAGCCTTCCCTCTGGCATGGATCGCCAGACCGGCAGGAGCAGCCTGACCGCCAAGCAGGCCGGACTCACCCTGGCCATCGCACTATTGCTCAGCATTCTTGCCGGCGCCGTAGAGCTGGCCCTCGATGCCCGCGCGATGCGTCATGAGATTGTCAGCGATACCCGCTACCGCCTCGACCTGGTGCACGGCACCGCGGCAGAGGCCGCCTTCCAGCTCAACCCCGACCTGGCAACTCAGGTCGTCGAGGGTCTGTTCAACGGCGGCCGCGTCGCCAGAGTGGCCATCACGGATGACTTCGGTCGTACCATGGCCACCAGTCAGCGTGAGAACGAACCCGTCTCCGGCTGGTTGGCCCACACCCTGTTCGACGACATCCTCCACTACCAGCAGACGCTCAACTACCAGGCCGGCTCTGACAACCCAGCCCAGCCGGTGGGCAAACTCGAACTGACGCTGGCGCTCGACCGCCTGGCACGCGACTTCACCGATCGCAGCCTGCTGATCTTCTCGCTGGGCGTCGCCAAGTCACTGGCCATTGCTGCGCTGCTTGCCCTGGTGTTTCACGGGTTCGTGACTCGCCCCCTGCTCCGCGTGCATGCGGCGATCGCCGACACCGACCCGCGCCAACCCGGCCATTGGCCGAAACCGGCCATGGGCCGTCATGGAAATGACGAGCTGGGACACCTGGTGGAGAGCGTCGATCAGCTGCTGCTGGCCTTCCAGCAAGGCCTCGATCAGCGCGACCAGTTGCACCAGATCTCGACCATGGATGGACTGACCGGTATCGCCAACCGTCGCCACTTCGACACTTTCATCGCTCGCGAGTGGCAGCGAGCCCGACGCAACGGCCATGCACTTTCGGTGATCTTCATCGATATCGATCACTTCAAGGAGTTCAATGACCATTACGGCCACGTTGCCGGCGACGACACGCTGAGAGCCATCGCCGAGGCGCTCACGCGAGTGGTCCATCGCGCCTCCGACCTGGTCGCCCGCTATGGCGGCGAGGAGTTCGTCTGCGTACTGCCCGATACCGACCTGGAGGGCGCCCTGCGAGTCGCCGAGCGAATACACCGGGAAATCCGCGCACTCGACATCCCCCACGCGTATGCGACCCACACCGGCCGGGTTACCGCCAGCCTGGGTGTGGCCAGCTGCGCGCCGGCACTCGACGACATCGGCCATGAGGAATTGATGGCCCAGGCCGACAGCCAGCTCTATCGTGCCAAGCGCCAGGGCCGCGACCGAGTGGCCGCACAGATCTGAACACGACAGGGGAACCGGACCGGCAGCGGGGAATCGATAGGAGTAGCATCAGCCAGAGGCGGAGAAGCCGTATGAACAGACGCGACGAATTCATCGAGCAGATGAAGGCCCGACTGGACGAATGGAACGCCGAGATCGACGCCCTGGTCGCCCGCGCGCGCCAGGCAGGCGCCGAGGCGCAGACCCGGTACCAGGACGACATCGAGCGGCTGCGGCGGCGCCGCGACGAGACCCGCCGTCGGCTAGACGAGTTGCAGTTTGCCAGCGAAGCGGCCTGGGACTCCCTGCAACAGGGGCTCGACGATGCCTGGGAGCTGATGCGCAAGGCTCTGCGCGACGCCCAGCGGCACGAGCCGCCGCCCAAGGACGTCAACGAAGACGATGGCCCGGGCCGCCACTCCCCGGGGGGCTCCCCCTAGCCCCTCGAAGGGCCCCGCAGGCGCTCAGGCTCACGCGGGAATGGCTACTCCTTCTCCTGCGTATCGGGGGACTGAATCTCGCTGCCACGCTGCAGCCTGTCGATGGCGTTATCGCCCCGGCGTGCGAGTTGCGCCAGCCGGTCGATCTGGGCGTCGAGCTGGGGCAGCGCTTCCTGGCGATAGTGGGACAGATCGTCGATCGCGCCCAGCACATCGTCGAAAGCCTGCTCCAGCGCCTGCATGTCGAGCTGCGCCGAGGCGGCACGGGTCTGGATCTCCACGCCCTGCTGACGCAACGTTCTCGCCGTTCCGGTAATCATTTCCGACGTGGTGGTATTGATCGATTCGACTCGGTCGAGGACCAGGCGCTGGTTGGCCAGCGCCAGCGCCACGGCTACGGCCACGGTCAGCGCCGACACGGTCACGTGAATGGCCCGGTCGACGCCGCGAATCAATTCGCGATTGTTGCGAATTATCACTTCCAGGGCCAGCACGCCCTGTTGGCTGACCGCCTGCTGCTGCTGCAGGTCGACGATGCGCTGGCGCAGCGGGAAGACTAGCTCCTCCTCGATGAAGGTGCGCTGCGGATGCGTGTCGCCGAGCCGCTCCAGCGCCTGCCCCAGGCGACGGTCGATCAACCGCCCCAGGTCGACCTGACGCTGCAGCCGTCCCAGCAATTGGCGCAGGCTCTCCTGGTCGTCGCTGAGCGTGATGTTGTCACGACGCAGCATGTCGCGCCCCGCCTCCAGGTCGGCGATGATGGCGTCCAGCGCCTGCTGGGCATTCTCGAACTTGCGGAAGTAGCGCTGCACGCGACTGCCGGCGCCGGGAATGCGCGACAACAGGCGGTCGAACGGCCCCGCTGCCAGGCTATTCTGATGCGGATCGAGATCCTGCATGTGGCCGCGCAGGTCGATCAGCGCCTTGGCCACCGGACCGCCCTCGTCGCCCTGATGGGCCAGCTTGCGCAGCGGCGCTTGAAGCATTTCGCTGTGATGCGCCGCCTGCTGCTGCAGTTCGAGACCCATCTCGTCCACCGCACGCCGCTGACGCTCGAGCTCGGCGCCTTCGCTGGCCAGCACTTCGTCGACGAAGCTATCCGCCATCTGCTCGAGCTCAGGGTCGTCGATCACGATCTCTTCATTATCCGTCGGCTCGGGGGCAATATCCTCGAGTTCGCTGGCGATCTCCTCCACCGGCGGCAGCGAGAGCGGCGAGCCACGTTCGGACGACTGGTTCATAAGCGTTCCCCCTTCAGGCTCTTTCCCACACCTTAGCAAGCTACGCCAGCGTGTTGCTCAACGCCGGCCAGCGGGATACTCAACGGCGTTCATGGCGGCTGTAGCGATCCGCCCCCTCGATGAAGCGTCGCAGTTCCTCCAGCGCCTTGTCGGTGGCGAGTGTGGCCTGCGGCCGCCCCGTCTCGACCCGGGCGAGCGCCACCGCCGTATCGTCGAGCAGGGTCAGCGCCGATTCGTTGCGCGCGAGCAGGCGCCGCAGGCGACGGTCGGTCTCCTCGATCAGTTCTAGCCGGCGCTTGAGCGCTATCCGCTCCTCGACGGACAGCCGGCTCCCCTCCTGCTCCAGGCGTCGGCGTACATAATCCCCATCCAGCCCCGTCACGCCACGCGCTTGGGCCGCCATGGAAGTAAAAGTATCCACCGCCCCGAGGCAAACTTCGGTGATCAGGCCACGGGAGCGCTCGAAAGCCAATTCGCTGCGATCGAAACGCGCCGTCAGCAGCTCCATCACATGTGCATAGCGGGTGTAGAAACGGTCGACCTGGCTCGCCAGATCGGCACGTTTCACGTCGAGCAGCCCTTGCTTGGCGCGGCATAGTGACAGCACCAGCTCATCGGCATCCACCGGCGGCCGGGTGGGGTCCAGCTCGGCCACGCCAGTCTCCCGTGCGGTACGCTCCTGCTCGGCGCGCCGCCGCTCGCTTTCGGCCGCGAGCCGTTCCTGCAACCGACGTTGATGCCGCCGCGCACGCCAGCGGCGCCAGCCACGCTCCACGGGCAGCGATACCCCCACCGCCACCAGGCCGGCCAGCCAGCCGCCCAGGCTCGGCCCGAAGCCACCCCACAGCGAGGTCAGCCACAGTACCGTGCTGATGAAGGGCACCAGCAGACAATAGCGAAACAATACCTGGAGACGATTGGGGTTCTCGGTGGCGACCGCCAGACGCGGATTGGCCAGCCCGACCAGGCACCACGGCAGGCAGGTAACGAATAGCCCATAAGAGAAACCCTGCAGAAAATCCAGCATAAGCCTCATGCGCCAGCGGGTAGTTGCCTTGAGTGTACGGGGGCCGACAACGGCGTGCGAGCCTGATGGCCTCAGCGGCACAGGCGGAAACCGCGCATGCCGAAGTGGAAGTGGTCGGCATGGGCGCGGTTGTAGGCCGGGCCCAGCACATTGCCGAACAGATCGCAGGCGCCGTCGCGCGCCTCGCGCAGGAAGGCTCCCCGCGCGCCCTCGTCGCTCCAGTGTTCGAGCAGGGTGATTCGGCGTCCATCCTCCAGGCGGAAGGCCGCCACATCGAGAGCCTCGGCCGTGGCATGCTCGCTGCGACGACCGCTCTCGCGACCGTAGACATTGCGACAGGCGAAGCTACCGTAATGTTCGACACGCGCGACTCGGCTGCCGAAATGGGCCTCGGCAGCCGGCTGCAGGCGCTGAAG
The DNA here is from genome assembly GCF_014931605.1 of Halomonas sp. MCCC 1A13316. NCBI lineage: Bacteria > Pseudomonadati > Pseudomonadota > Gammaproteobacteria > Oceanospirillales > Halomonadaceae > Billgrantia > Billgrantia diversa. Next base: position 4,019,182 of record NZ_CP053382.1, read on the forward strand.
CTCGTACATGACCCAGGCCAGGGCCAGCGGGCAACTCGCCACGAAACTGGTATTGAACGCGACGTCGCTGTCATGCAAGCGCACGACGTTGCTCAGCGGGCAGCCGGGGGAAGGCTCATGGACATTCAACGGGGTCATCCGCAGCGTCCCCTCAGGGGCCGTGCCGAGCGCCGTCAAGCACGCCTCTCGGTCGTCGGCCAGGAGATGCAGTTTCCATTGGGTGACCGGGGTCAGGAGGTCGTCGACGCTCAGCGGTTTCCAAGGGTGCCAGTGGGCGGGAATTCGCTCTTCGAACTGCCACCAGGCCGCAGCAGCCACGGAAACCAACATGACCCATATCAGCAACGAGCGCATCTCGACCTCGCACTAGAGCAACAAGTGCAATACCAGCGCCACACCCCCCACCGTCAGGGCCGTGAGCACGGCAAGGTCAACCGCACGGTCGAGCCAGCGATCGAAGTTGTTCTGACGCCCGCGGTTCGGCTGCCGCCGGCGGGTGGCGCCTCGCTGAAGCGCGCGACGGCGTGAGCCGATGAGAGACATGGTAGACGTCCGGTTCCCCATTCCTCTCAGAGCTTACGGCCTGCGCCACCCACTGGCTACCTGCTATTACAAGCTGGTTTTTAACGTCATATGGCCAAGCACGAATCCTTGCGGCCACACCTACCCTCCTTCACGGTGATTGATGCGCCGATTTATCACGTTGGGCGCGCGACGCAACCGCTCCTGCTCGCCCAGCACCTCGGCCTCGAAAGCATCGGCGCCCACCGGCGTCTCGCCATGGCGGCGGTAAAGCTGGGTGAGCATGGCCCGTCGGTCGGCGCGCAGTTCGCGAATCAGTACCACGATCATGCCGTAGAGAATGAAGGTGAAGGGCAGCGCCGAGAGTACTGCCGCCGACTGCAGCCCGGTCAGGCCACCGGCGGCAATCAGAGTGAGGCAGATGGCGGCAATCAACATGCCCCAGACCACTCGCTTGAACAGCGGCGGGTTGATCGAGCCGTTGTCGGTCATCTGCGCCACGATGTAGGACGCCGAATCGGCCGAGGTGACCAGGAAGATGAAGATCAGCAGCATGGCGATGACCGAGAGCACGCCGGTAAAGGGCATGAGCTCGAACATCTCGAACAGCGCCACGGTGATGTTGGCTTCGGTGGCGGTCGCCAGGCCGAAATCGCCGGCCAGCTCCATGTGCAGGGCGGCGCCGCCGAACACGCCGATCCACAGGCAGGCCAGCAATGGCGGCACGATCAGCACGCCGAAAACGTACTCCTTGATGGTGCGCCCGCGCGACACCCGAGCAACGAAGGTGCCGACGAACGGCGACCAGGCGATCACCCAGGCCCAGTAGAAGATCGTCCAGTTGGACGCCCAGGTGTTGTCGCTAAAGGGCGCGATACGCAGGCTCATGCCGATGAAATTCTGCAGGTAGTCGCCGACACCCAGGGTGATGGTTTCAAGAATCATCACCGTGGGGCCGGTCACCAGCACATAGAGCATCAGGCCGATGCACAGGATCATGTTGAGGTTGGAGAGCCGGCGGATCCCCTTGTCCAACCCCGACCAGGTGGAGGCCATATAGGCGAGGAACATAAAGAACAGGATGACGGACTGCCACAGTACGCTCTCGGGTAGACCGAACACGGCATTGAAGCCGCCGTTGAGCTGCAACACCCCCAGCCCCAGCGAGGTCGCCACGCCCATCACCGTAGCCACCACGGCAAACACGTCCAGGGTCGGTGCGTAGGGGCGCACGCGCGGGTACTTGGCGGCAACCGACGACAGCACCGACGAGACCAGCCCGGCTTGCCCCTTGCGAAACTGGAAATAGGCGATGATCAGCCCCACCACCGAAAAGGCCGCCCACTGATGGATGCCCCAGTTGAAGTAGCTGTACTGGATGGCGTAGCGCGCCGCCTCGGTGCTCTCGGCGGGCACATCGCCGTAGGGCGGTTCGACGTAGTGGAGCATGGGCTCGGCCATGCCGTAGAACACCAGGCCCACGCCGAAGCCGGCCGCCAGCAGCATGCTCACCCAGGAGAAGAAGCTGAAACTCGGCGTACTGTCCTGCGGCCCCAGACGGATCTTGCCGTACTTGCTCAGGGCCAGCGCCAGCAGGAAAATCACGAAGCCGAACACAGAGAAGAGATAGAACCAGCCGAATAGCCGAGTGACACCGGCAAGCGCGGTATCTGCCGCCTCGCCGAAAGCCTCGGGAAAACCGGCGCCCAGTGCCACCAGCGCAAGAATGATCAGGGCCGACACGGCAAAGACCCGCTGCCCTCCATGGTTGGCCATAAGGCGCTCCTTGCTTCGTCCTTGAACGCCCTCATCCTAGCAGGCCAATCCTGACACCACACAATCCACTGCCACCGCCGTCGATTCGGACCACAAAAACCATTGCATCGCGGCGTCGAGACGACGATTCTGGAGAAACCAAGCAGGCTAAAGGTTTTGAGTCTCGAACATGCCCCGACTTTCCGACACCCCACTATCCGTACTCGACCTGGCGCCGATTCGCCAGGGCGGTACCATCGCCGACAGCTTCGCCGAGAGCGTGGCGCTCGCCCGGTTGACCGAACGCCTGGGCTTCACCCGCTACTGGCTGGCCGAGCACCACAGCCTCGACGGCATCGCCAGTGCCGCTACTGCCGTGCTGATCGGCCATATTGCCGGCGCCACCTCGCGTATCCGTGTGGGCAGCGGGGGTATCATGCTGCCCAACCATCCACCGCTGGTGATCGCCGAACAGTTCGGTACGCTGGAAACTCTCTACCCGGACCGCATCGACCTGGGGCTGGGACGCGCACCGGGCTCCGACGCCGCCGCCATGGCCGCACTGCGCCGCGACCCTTATGCCGGCGCCGAGAACTTCCCTGAGCTACTGGCCGAACTCCAGGGCTTTCTCGGCGAGGAGCGGCCGGCGCAACGTGTACGCGCCGTACCCGGCCAGGGCACCAACGTTCCGCTCTGGCTGCTCGGCTCCAGCGGCTACAGCGCCCAGCTCGCCGCCCGCGAGGGACTGCCGTTCGCCTTCGCCGCCCAGTTCGCCCCCGGCTACCTGCAAGAGGCGCTGCGGCTCTACCGTGACAATTTCCGCCCCTCGGCGCTGCTCGAACGCCCCTATGCCATGGTCGGGCTACCGGTGATTGCCGCCGAAGACGACGAACGCGCCCAGTTCCTCGCTTCCACTACCCGCCAGAAGTTCCTCGGCATGGTGCGCGGGCGTCGCACCCGCTCGCTGCCGCCGGTCGAGACGCTCGACTGGACCCCCATGGAGCGAGTGCAGGTGGAGCAATTCCTGGGCGCGGCGGTCATCGGCGGGCCCGACACCGTGCACGCGGGACTCGAGCGCTTTCTCGAGCAGACCGGGGCCGACGAACTGATGCTCAACACCGACACCTACGCCAGCGAGGATCGTCGGCGCAGCTACGAGATCGTGGCCGAGGTGTGGCGCGCATGACCCCACCCGTAGCTGGCGCACGACTCGACCTCCCCGGCGTGCTCTCCGGCATCCGCCGCATGGCGCCGCTGTCGCTGTTCGTGGTGATCTTCGGCCTGGCCTTCGGAGTGGCCGCGCTGTCGCGCGGGCTCTCGGGTCTCGAAGCCATGCTGATGAGCGCGCTGGTATTCGCCGGCGCTTCGCAGTTCGCCGCCCTCGAACTGTGGGGAGCGGAGATTCCACTTCTGCCGCTGATCGCCACCACCTTTGCCATCAACGCCCGCCATCTGCTGATGGGGGCCGCCATCCAACCCTGGCTGGCCCATCTGCCATCCGGACAGCGCTACGCCAGCCTGGTGGTGATGAGCGACTCCAACTGGGCCATGGCCGCCGCCGATCGCCAGCGCGGCGAGACCAACGTCGGCATGCTGGTGGGAGGTGGCATCGCCCTGTGGCTGACCTGGCTCCTGGGTACGCTGCTCGGGGTGATCTTCGGCAGCGGCATCGAGGAGCCCCAGCGCTTCGGGCTCGACGTGATCATGGGCTGCTTCCTGCTGGCCATGCTGGTAGGCGGGCGCCGCGACCTGTCGATGCTGCTACCGTGGAGCGCTGCTGCACTGGCCGCCCTGGCAGCTATGGTCTGGCTACCGCCCCACTCCCACGTGATCGTCGGTGCCCTGGCCGGCGGGCTGGCGGGTCTGCTGCTGCCGCAACGGCAGAAGGAGGCCGCTTGACCCTGCCCTCGACGACGGCGGGAGCCGTCATTGCCATCCTGATCATGGCAGTGGTCACCTACCTGACCCGCGCAGGCGGCGTGTTCGTGATGTCGCGCATCCCCATCGGTCCCAAGGTGGAGCGATTCATCAACGCCATGGCGGGCTCAGTGCTGGTCGCGGTGATCACGCCCATGGCGATGCAAGGCGACTGGGGCGCGAGGCTGGCGCTGGTGGCCACTCTCGTGGTGATGCTGACCACGCAAAAAACGCTGGCGGCGATCGGCGCGGGTATCGTGACCGCCGCCCTGTGGCGACTGGTCGCCTAGTCCCCAGGGAACGATCCTAATCCCAAAGTCTCAAAGGGACAGTCACTCGCACGCCGCGCTGCGGCGTCATCATCGGAGACGTCCATGTTCGACCGCAACGATCCTCGCCGCAACGCCGCCTGGCAGGCTGCCCAGCAGTGGCGCACCCGGGCGAATCAGGCTCCCCGCGGCCCCCTGGGTGGGTTGAAGCTGATCTTTACCTGGCTACTGTTCGGCCTGCTGCTGATCGTCGGCACCGTACTCGGCCTGTTCTTCCTGTTGCTCGGCTGGGCCATGCTGCCGATCGTACGTTACCGCATGAAGAAGCGCCTCGAGCAGATCCGCGCCGAGCAGGCCAAGGATGCCGGCAGCGGCCACTATGACAGCGCGACCCGTTATCGCGAGACCCACTACCGCGGAAACCGTCGCCCCGGCGAGCATGAACTGCTGGAGGGCGACTACGAGGTGCGCGACGACGAACGCAACGGCTGACCGGTCGGCATCAGGATACAGAATCGATAAGCCATCATTTGCACTGGAAAAAAAACGCTCGCCTGCCATCACTTGAAGCCATACCACCCTGATGTTTCCGGAGACAACAACAATGCCTCGACTTCGGACGACAGCGGCCGGCCCCAGCCTGCACGCCCTGGTCGGCCGACCGGCCGGTAGCCTCTACGACTTCGATTATGCGCCGGTCCTGGAGCAGGCCGACCTGACATGGAACCGCGAGAACCTGGACGCCTTTCTCTCCGGGCCCCAGGATTTCCTGCCCGGTACGCGCATGGTGCTGTGGGGCTCGACGAGCGCTCGCGCCAGCGCATCTCTCCATCGACAATCTGGAAAGTATCGCCGCGCCCTGAAGTTCACTCTCTCCGCCGGCGCCCTTGGGAAGCGCTAAAGAAATCGTCGAGCAGGATGAAGCACAAGGCGCACGCAGCACAGTACCGAGCGAAGCGACAAACAGCCATAGGCTGGCCCCGAAGGGGTGAGAAGCCGAAGGCTGCGAGTCAGCCGGAGCCTATGGGTATAGGTGAGGGTTTCGACCGGGCTGGCGCACCAGCACCGCGCAACGCAGTGATTCGCACGCGCCGACAGTTATGTAGTGTTTCCCTTGCCCCCCAGCATGCCCCGCGACGGGAATAGCTCAGTATCGCCACCAGCAGAGCGGCCACGGCCACGCTGATCATTGTCGCATCAACGTTGAAACGCTCGTACATGGCGAAGCGGATCATCTCGACGGCATGGGTGAAGGGGTTGAGCGCGGAGATCCGATAGACTAGGTGGCTGCCTTCGCGGATGCGCCACAGTGGATAGAGCGCCGAGGTTAGGAAGAATATCGGGAAGATGAGGAAGTTCATTACCCCGGCAAAATTCTCATTCTATGCTCGGGCACCCCCAGTTCGGCAAACAGCTCGGCGAGCTCCGGGTCGTGGCGCTTGGCATGCAGCAGCACGGCGTCTTCCACCGCGAAGCGGCCAGAGGTGGCGCGCAGATACATCTCTCCGCTAGCGCGATCGACGAAGCGCACTTCCGGCACCTTGGCGATGCACTGCTTGAGGAAAGTACAGTTCCTGGCCACCGTCAGGCTGTCGCCGCCGGGATAGACTTCGTCCGGACACGTCGCCGCTGTGTTGATCTTCTTGTAGCGTTCGAGGTTGACCAGGCCCTGGGGGTCCAGGATGTGAAGCACCTGGCGGGTGCCGTGGGCGATCACCGCCGGCGGGGTATGCTTGGGCACGCTGTTGTCGAGAAAGACGTACTTGAAGCGCGGCCGTGGACTGCCCATCCATTTGAAGAACACTCTGGGCATCCCGTCGTAGGACTCCACGCAGTGCCCCAGGAAGTCCGACACCGCCTTGTAGCGTCCCCGCTCCAGCCCTCGCTGCCAGCCACGCTCCACCGTGGCTTCCGGGGGAGTGATGATGTAGTAGATGTGCATGGTGGCGACGTACTTGGCATAGGTATCGTCGAGGATCCGCGCCACCGTCTCCGACGAGAAGCTATCGAAGCGAAACCGATCGATCAGCAAGTTCGGAATGGTGCGGTCACGCCGTGCCTTGTCGCGGATGTAGCGGTCGAGCTTGGCATCGATCAGCTTGACCTCCTTGCCCGCCAGGCGGCCGGCATACTTGTACGCCTCGCCCAGCGCCTCGTAGTCGAGCAGCAGGCGACGCCAGATATCGGGAGTGATGGTGCCGTACTGCTCCGGTTGAACGCCCAAGTCCTGCAGGGTATGCCTCAGCAGGTGCCGCAGGGAGCTCTTGCCCGCCGCCGAGGCGCCCTTGAGGCTGATCAGGATCGGCTCGTCGGCAAGAGGAACCCGCTCGTAGCCCTCTTGCTGCATGGCCCGCTCGACATGAGGCGCCAGCAAGCGGCCGATGATGCGGCTGCCGTAGTCGTTACAGGCATGCCGGGTGATCAGCCTTGCCAGCACCTCTCGATCCACCCCGATATGGCCCTGGATGGCGGCAATCGAGCTCAGGACGCGGTAAGCGCTCTTGTAGACGGCCTGCTCCAGCTCGTCCTGGGCAGCCAAGCCCTGCTGCTTGATGCTCTGAATCGCATCGTGGTGCCGCTCCTCCAAGGAGCGGCGATCCGTCTGTCGCTGCGGAGCAGGACGCCTGCCCAGCCATCTGGCCAGAAAAGTGGCGGGCTCGGGATCGGTCACCACTGGCTCAGGCGCAAAAGCGGCCGCGAGGATCTCATCCGCCTTGTCGTGTATCGCCGCGTAGAGCCGATCGAACTCCTGCTGGAACACCGGCAGGTGAGGAGAGAGATAGTCGAACAAGATCTTTAGCGTAATGCGACGGAAGTGGTGCCCCAGCACTTCTTCCTCTTCGCCCTCGAGCACCATGATGTCGGCCGTCACCCGAACGATCAGCTCTTGCAGTACCAGGCGCTCGGCACGGAACGCGACCAGCTCCTCCTCCTCGAGGCCGGTGAGGGCCCGCAGTTCGGGAATCTCGGCCAGTCGGGAAGAGACGTTGTCGGGGCGATGGATGGTTTCCAGGGCCTGGTAGCGTCTGGGCAGGTCGGCTTCGAGGCCGGGGTTCCATGCCGAGTACTCGGGAACAGCTCGATCAAGCATAGGCGCCATACACGTGTTGCGGTTTCAGGCCGATGGTCGGCGGTCATGCCCCGACATTGGCCGAATTCCTCGCGCGGGGCAATCACTGCCTCTCGCTGGCGGCAGAAGCCGTTCGCCGCCCCGACAGCACGAAGGGACGGTGCAGCAACTGGTAGGTCAGGGATCCTACCACCACGCCCCAGAAGGCCGAACCCAGCCCCAGAAAACTGATGCCCGAGGCGGTGGCGATGAAGGTGATTACCGAGGCCTCCAGGTGCTCCTTGCGGGCGGCGAAAGCGCTGACGTTGCTGGTGATGGCGCCGATCAGCGCCAAACCGGCCAGCACCGCCACGAATTCCCCGGGCAGCGAGGTGAAGAGCAGCACGATGGTGCCGGCGAAGGTGCCGCCGATCAGGTAGCAGAGGCCATTGGCCACCCCGGCCACGTAGCGCTTGTCGGGGTCTTCATGGGCCTCCTTGCCGGTGCAGATGGCTGCGGTGATGGCTGCCACTACAGTGGTAATCCCGCCGAAGAAGGCGGTGGCGAAGGAGGTCAGGCTGGTGATGGTGACGATCGGCCTGGCCGGCGTGTCGTAGCCCGAGGTGCGCAGGATCGCCATGCCCGGCAGGAACTGGCCGGTGAGGCTGACCAGCGCCAACGGGATCGCCAGACTCAGGGTGGCGTGCCAGGTCCACTCGGGGCGGATGAACTGGGGCTCGGCCAACTGGATCGAGACGCCGCGCAGGCTCGCCCCTTCCAATACCACCGCCAGTACCACGCCGACGATCAGCAGCAGGATCAAGCTGTAGCGCGGGTTGAGCCGCTTGAAGACCAGGTAGGCGACGATCATGCCGATGGCCAGCGCCGGTACCGACTCCAGCGCGACGAATATCCCGACACCGAACTGGAACAGGATGCCGGCCATCATGGCACTGGCGATGCCGGGCGGGATCGCCTGAACGATGCGGTCGAAGGAACCGGTGATACCGACCACGAAGAGTATCACCGCCGCGGAGAGGTAGGCCCCCACGGCCTCGCCCAGCGACAGCTCGGGAAACAGGCTGACCAGCAGCGCCGTGCCCGGCGCCGACCAGGCGGTGACCACCGGCACCTTGAGCCACAGGCTGAGCAGGATGCCGGAGGCGGCAGCACCGAGGGAGATCGCCCAGACCCAGGAGGTCATCATGGCATTCGAGATCTCCGCGCTCTGGGCCGCCTGGAAGAAGATCGCCAGCGGACCGGCATAGGAGATCAGCACCGCCACGAATCCGGCAGTGAGCGCAGGTAGGGAAGCATCTTTGAGTAGCGACATGGTCAACGGCCTTGGCTGGTTTCTGCCGGCGAGAAAAAAGGCCTGGACCAGCGCGCGGTCTCAGGCCAAGGAGGATTCATGCGTATTGGATCAACGCGCCGACGCGGCGGAACAGCCGGTGGTGGTGGACTCGCGAGAGAAGTCGAAATCCCTGAACTCCACCAGCATGGAGAGCCCCGCCCCCAGTACCAGCGCCCAGAAGGAGGAGCCGATGCCGAGAATCTGGATTCCCGATACGGCGATCAGGAAGGAGAACATCGCGCCTACCTCATGCTTGCCGGAGAAGGTCATGTGCATGGCCGAGCCGATCACGCGCAGCAGTGCCAGCCCCGCGATGATGGCGATGAAATAGCTCGGCATCGCCTCGATCAGGCTGAACACGAAGCCGTAGAAGGGCGCCGCCGTGACGAAGATGATGCCGACGATCACCGCCGCCACCCAGCGCTTGTCGTGGCTACCGGCTTCCGGCCCCGAACAGATCCCGGTCATCGGCGCGGCGATGCAGGTGCTGTGCAGGTTGAAGAAGGCCGAGACCATGGTGCCGAAGCCGCCCAACGCAGTGATCGCATTGGCCGGGGCGCTCTTGTAGCCCATGCCCTTGACCAGCCCTACCCCGGCGGGCGTCTCCATGCCGACGAGGATCAGCGCCAGCGGCAGGCCATAAGCCAGGAAGGCTTCCAAGGTGAAGGCCGGCATGATGAACTCAGGCAGCTTGAAGGAGAACGTCACGCTCGAGAAATCGGCGCCGGAGAGCGCCATGTAGCCGACGCCCACCAGCAGCGTGACCACCAGCGGCGGCACCCGGCGCAGGTAGCGCGCGGCGAAGAAGAACGAAAGGATCATCACCGACGCCGGCAGCAGCGCGTTCTGCAGCGGCATCACCATGTTGGTGCCGAACTTGAGCAATATGCCCGCCACCATGCCCATCACGATGGGCATCGGAATCAGCCGCATGACCAGGCTCATCCACCCGGCAAGACCCACCACCAGCGCGATGGCTCCCGCCATCAGCGTGGCGCCCAGCGCCTCGTTGAGCCCCACCACGGGGATGATGGCGGCGAACAGCAGCGCACCGGGGATGGAGTTGGCCACCGGCAGCGGCAGCCGGTAGTAGGCCGGCAGGAACAGTCCGAACAGGCCGTTGATCATCAGGTAGCTGATCACCCACAGCAGGGTGAACTCTTGGGGAAGCCCTGCTGCTGTGCCGGCGCTGATATGGATGATCCCGGCACTGAGGCCGAAGATCCCGGCCACCAGACCGGCACTCAGGTTGTCGGCATTGAGGTCGCGAATGAAATCGCGCGGTGCCGTGACAAGGCCGGCACCCTTCTCGATATGTTTCACGTTGTGCTCCAGGGGGTTTTTTTATGTTTGAAGTGTTGGCGCTAATTGTGAACGTGTTGCTTTGGGTCGATCAGCCGCTATCACCACCCGCCACCGGCATTACGCTGCCGGTGATGTAGCCGGCATCGCGCGAGGCCAGGAACAGGATCGGGCCGGCCTGCTCGTCGAGGGTGCCGTAGCGCCCCATGAAGCTGGTGGCCTGGGTCTGGTCGACTAGCTGCTGGTACCACGCCCTTTCCTGCTCGCTCTGCTCGGCGCTGTTGCGCGGTATGACCCGCGGCGGCGCCTCGGTGCCGCCGGGAGCGGTGGCGTTGACGCGAATGCCGTGCTCGGCGTACTCGAAGGCCAGCGCCACGGTCATGGCATTGACGCCGCCCTTGGCCGCGGCATACGGCACCCGGTTGATACCGCGGGTGGCTACCGAGGAGACGTTGACGATGTTGCCCCGGCTCTCCAGGAGGTAAGGCAGCGCCGCGCGGCAGCACCACAGGGTGGGAAACAGCGAGCGGCGCACCTCGGCCTCGATCTGTTCGGGGCCGTAGTGCTCGTAGGGCTGGGCCCAGATGGTGCCGCCGACGTTGTTGATCAGCACGTCGAGCCGGCCGTAGTGCTCCAGCACCTGGCGCATCACACTTTCCGCGCCTTGCCAGGTTTCAAGGTCGGCCATCAGGGCGATTGCCTCGATGCCCGCTTCGCGCAGTTCGGCCGCCACCTGCTCGACATGCTCGGCGCGGTCCACCAGCGCCAGCCGGGAACCCTCGGCGCCGGCACGCTCGGCGACGCGCCGGCCGATGCCCTGGGCGGCACCGGTAATCACCATCACCTGCCCTTCGAAACGTGGGCCCTCGATGCGCGCGCTCATGCCACCGCCTCCTTCTTCGCCTCTTCCGGGGCCAGGCTCGGAGTGAACTTCTCGTAGTGGAAGCTGGCCGGCGAGATGCCCTGCTCGCGGAAGTGGCTGAGCACCGCGTCCACCATCGGTGGCGGCCCGCACAGGTAGACATCGACCTCGCCGTCATGCAACAGCTCAGGCGCCATGTGGTGGGTCACGTAGCCCTTGTGCGGATGCTCGCTCGCCGCGTCGGCGACCACCGTGGTGTAGGCGAAGTCGGGCAGCGCTTCGACGAAGGCGTCGAGCTCCTCGAGCTTGACCAGGTGGTCGTCGATATTGACGCCATAGAGCAGGCGCACCGGCTGGTCGCAGCCCTTCTCCTTCAGCTGCTGGAGCATGGCCAGGAACGGCGCCAGGCCGGTGCCGCCGGCCAGCATCAGTACGGGGCGCTCGACTTCGCGCAGGTAGAAGCTGCCCATGGGTCCGGTCAGGGTCAGCGCATCCTCGGGCTTGGCCGCCCCGGTGAGATAGCCGCTCATCAGTCCGTCCGGCACGTTGCGGATCAGGAACGAAGCGCAACGCTCGCCGGGCAGCGAGCTGAACGAGTAGGAGCGGGTTTCGTCGCTGCCCGGGACCTGTATATTGACGTACTGGCCCGGCAGGAAGGCGAGACCTTCGTCTTCATCGAGATCGACGACCAGCTCGAAGCTGTCCTCGGAGAGCCGCGCAACCTCGGCGACCCGGGCCGGGAACTCGCCCACCGCGGTCTTGCACAGACTCGAGGCCACCGGCACCTGCACCACGCAGTCCGACGACGGCACCATCTGGCAAGTGAGTACCTTGCCCTCGGCGGCCTCCTCGTCGGAGAGCGCCTCGTCGATGTACTCGTCGCCCAGGTCGAAGGCGCCCTGCTCGCAGGTACCCTTGCAGGTGCCGCAGACGCCGTCGGAGCAGTCCATCGGCAGGTTGACCTTGTGGCGATAGGCGGCGTCGAGCACCGTCTCGCCGTCCTTGCAGCTGATGAAGCGGGTCACGCCGTCTTCGAAGTTGAGGGCTATCATGTAGCTCATGCTCGTCTCCTCCCCACCGGGTTCACGATCGTTCAGACGTGATACACGTCGATGACCTGGTGGATGTAGTCGTTGTTGAGCACCACCTTCTTGTAGGTGATCAGCGGCGTGTCGCCGGACACGTCCAAGGTGTAGAAGGAGGTGCCGAAGTAAGCGCTTGTCTGCTGGTAGCGATGGCTCAGGGTGTGCCAGTTGAAGCGCAGCTCCACCGTGTCGCCCTGCCGGGAGAGCACCTCCAGGTTGGTGACCTGGTGGGTGGTGCGCGGCTCGGGGATGCTGGTCGCCCCGGAGCGCTCGGTCTTGATGCGGTAGACGCGATCCTCGAGACCTTCGCGGCTGGGATAGTAGATCAGCGAGATCTCGCTCTGCGGATCCTCGGTCAGCCGGTCGTCGTCGTCCCAGGCCGGCATCCAGAAGACGACGTTCTTGTGGTAGCAGGTCAGCCACTCGTCCCACTCGCGGTCGTCGAGCAGACGAGCTTCGCGATGAACGAAGGCCTGGATGGCCAGAAAATCGATGCTCATGATGACCTCCTCAGGATGCGCTCGTTTCTACGGGCGTGGTGGCGATGAACTGGCTGCGCTCCTTGTCGATGGCGCGCAGCATCTCCTCGACCCAGTGCTTGTGGTGCATCACGTAGAGGCCCTCGTCCTCGGGCGAGGCGCCACTCAGCAGCGGCTTCATGTCGATTGCGCGGGCGTTGTCGTCAGCCCCCTCGATCCACTGCTTGGCCCCGCGGGAGAGGTCGTTCCACTCGGCGTCGAGGCCGGCATAGCCGTTCTGGCAGGCACGGAACTCCTCCAGGTCGTCAGGCGTGCCCATACCGCTGACGTTGAAGAAATCCTCGTACTGGCGGATGCGCAGGGCACGGTTCTCGGCGGACTCGCCCTTGGGCGCGAAGCAGTAGATGGTGACCTCGCTCTTGTCCACGGCGATGGGCCGGATCACGCGGATCTGGGTGGAGAACTGGTCCATCAGATAGACGTTGGGGTAGAGGCAGAGATTGCGCGTCTGGTTGACGATGGAGTCGGCCCGCGCCTCGCCGAGCTCCTGCTCGATGCGCTCGCGCTGGGAGTAGACCGGGCGCACCTCGGGGTTGAGCAGGCGGGTCCACAGCATCATGTGGCCGTTCTCATAGGAGTAGAAGCCGCCCATGCTCTTCGACCAGCCGTTGGCGTCCACCGCCTTGGTGCCGCCGGCGTCGTAGTTGCGCCGCTCCATGGTCGAGGCGTAGTTCCAGTGCACGGTGCTGACGTGGTAGCCGTCGGCACCATTCTCGGCGCCCAGCTTCCAGTTGCCGTTGAAGGTGTAGGAGGAGGTTCCGCGCAGGATCTCGATGCCCTCCGGCGCCTGATCGACGATGTTGTCGATGATCTTGGTGGTCTCGCCGAGATACTCGGTGAGCGGGGCGACGTCGGCGCTAAGGCTGCCGAACAGGAAGCCACGGTAGTTCTCGAAGCGTGCTACGCGCTTGAGGTCGTGGGAGCCCTCCTGCTTGAAGCCTTCGGGGTAGGCCCCGCCCTTCTCGTTCTTGGCCTTGAGCAGCTTGCCGTCGTTCTTGAACGACCAACCGTGGAACGGGCAGGTGAAGGTGCCCTTGTTGCCGCGCTTCTTGCGGCACAGGGTGGCGCCGCGGTGGGCGCAGGCGTTGATCAGCGCGTGCAGCTCGCCCTGCTTGTCGCGGGTGATGATCACCGGCTGGCGGCCCATGGTGACGGTCATGTAGTCGCCCGGCTCGGCAACCTGGCTCTCGTGGGCCAGGAACAGCCAGTTGCCCTCGAAGACGTGCTTCATCTCCAAGTCGAAGAAGGCCGGGTCGGTGAACATGCTGCGGTGGCAGCGGAAGATGCCGTTCTCGGGGTCGTCGACGACGGCTCCGCGAACGCGCTTCTCGAGACGATCAAGCTGTGCGGTCATTGCTCCAACTCCTCGTGGCTCTTGTCAGGTCGTGAGGCTCCCCTACCCGCCGGCCGGAGCCGGCGGGGGAGCGCTTCGTTTCGTCAGATGTCTTGCGAAAAAGCGGCGGGCGATCAGGCCTCGGCGGGTTCGCGCTTGGCCGGCGCCGTCTCGTCCTCGAGAGCCCGAGGCCGCTTGTGGCGGCTCTGCAGCTCGGGGTCGGCGGTCGAGGCCAGCTCGACGTCGAACACCACCTCGGTGAAGGGGGCCTCGAGCCCACGCTTGGCGGCCTCGCCTGCGTCCTCGATGCGGGTGGCCTCGACCACCAGCTCCTCGCGGGTGGCGAAGGCGAAGTCGTCGTAGGTGTACTCATCGCCGGCCAGATTGATCTGGGTCGTCAGGTGACGATGGCCCGGCGCCGAGACGAAGAAGTGGATGTGCGCGGGGCGCTGGCCGTGGCGACCGAGCAGCTTGAGCACCTGGTCGGTGGGGCTGCCGGCCGGCACGCCGTAGCCGGAGGGAATGATGCTACGCGCGCGGTAATGCCCCTCAGCGTCGGCGAGGATGGTGCGGCGCAGGTTGTAGTCCGACTGCGAGGGGTCGAAGAAAGAGTAGTTGCCTTTGGAGTCGGCATGCCAGATCTCCACCTGGGCGCCGGGGATCGGCTTGCCCTGGGTGTCGCGCACCTGACCGGTCAGCCACATGACCTCGGCGCCCGTATCGCTGCCGTCGTCCATGCGCGTCTCGCCCTCGGCCACCGGCGCGCCGGCGACGTAGAGCGGGCCTTCGATGGTGCGCGGCGTGCCGCCGGACAGGCCTGCCTGCTCGTCGGCGGCGTCCATGCGCTTGTCGAGGTAGTGATCGAAGCCGAGCCCCGGGGCCAGCAGGCCGAACTGGCTCTCCTTGCCCAGCTCGTTGAGCAGGCTGACGGCGGACCAGAACTCCTCGGGGCTGACATCGAAGTCATCCATCAGGCGATACACGTCGGACAGCAGGCGATGCAGGATCTGCTTGGCGCGGTGGCTGCCGCCCTGCTCATCGAAGCCGGCCACGGCTTTCAGGAAGTTCTGCACGTCGGGGGTATCGAAGATCTTCACGGTCATGGGTCTGTCCTCGTTGTCGTTGGCTGCCCCATGGGGCTGGCGTGAATCGCCGGGATCAGCTGTCGTCGTCGCGAATCGATGAGGGATGGCGGCACAGCGGCTTGACGCCGATCTCCATCCACGGGAAGAGTGGCAGGCCCGCGACGAGCTCCTGCAACTCAGCGTTGTCGCGCACGTCGAAGATGCTGACGTTGGCGTAGCTGCCGGCGACACGCCACAGATGGCGCCACTTGCCCTGGCGCTGCAGCTCCTGGGCGTACTCCTTCTCACGCGCCTTGATCGCGGCGGCCTCCTCGGCCGGCATCGACGGCGGCAGCTTGACGGTCATTTCCACCTGAAACAGCATGGGTGCATCCTCCGGTTACTTGCGCGTGTAATGCGCCAACTTGTCTTCATCCAGGGCGATGCCCAACCCCTGCCCTTTGGGTAACGCGACGCCGAACTCGCCATAGGCGAGCGGCTCGGCAACGATGTCGTCCTTGAGCAGCAGCGGACCGAACATCTCGCTGCCCCAGGCCAGCTCGGGCAGCGTCGCCCAGGCGTGCAGCGAGGCAGCAGTGCCGATGGTGCCCTCCAGCAGGGTGCCGCCGTAGAGACCGATACCGGCCGCCCGGGCCACCTCGGCCAGCGCCAGGGCGCCGCGCGGGCCGCCGGCCTTGGCGATCTTCAGCGCGTAGGCGCCGCTGAAGCCGGCCGCCGCCAGGGCAAAGCCGTCGCGGGCGTCGGCCACCGCCTCGTCGGCCAGCATCGGCACCTCGAAGCGGTTGGCCAGGCGCACCATGCCAGCATGTTCGCGAGCGGGAATCGGCTGTTCGATCAGCTCGATGCCGGCGGCCTGCAGCGCAGCGATACCGCGCACGGCGGTGCTCTCGTCCCAGGCTTGGTTGACGTCGACACGCACGCTGGCGCGCTCGCCCAGTGCTTCCTTGATCGCAGCGACGTGACGCACGTCCTCGTCCACGCTGTTGGCGCCGATCTTGAGCTTGAAGTCGCAGTGGCGGCGCTGTTCCAGGCGCTGGAAGGCTTCGTCGATGTCGCGTCCGGTGTCGCCGCTGGCCAGTGTCCACAGCACCGGTAGATGGTCGTGACGCACACCGCCGAGCAGTTCGGCCACGGGCAAGCCCAGGCGCTTGCCCTGGGCGTCGAACAGCGCGGTTTCCAGCGCCGACTTGGCGATGGCGTTGCCGCGGGCATGGCGGTCGAGCCGTGCACGCAGCGCCGCAACGGCGCCCGCCGGCTGGCCGATCAGCAGCGGCGCCAGGTAGGTATCGATGTTGCGCTTGATACTCTCGGGGCTCTCGGGGCCGTAGGCGAGCCCGCCGATGGTGGTGCCTTCGCCCAGCCCCTCGATGCCGTCTGAGTCTCGCAGACGCACGATGACCAGCGTCTGGCAAGCCATGGTGGTCATGGAGAGCTTGTGGGGGCGGATGGTCGGCAGGTCGACCAGCAGCGTTTCGATGGACTCGATTACGGATGACATGCGCGCTCCGGCGGTTCGGTGTTTCGATACTGTGGCAGTTTGATTGCCTCTATCCGGCCGAACCAATATCGTTTAGGTCCGAAGCCATACCCTGGAGGTATCATGGAGCTGCGACATCTACGCTACTTCTGCGCCGTGGCGGAGGAGCTCAACCTGACTCGGGCAGCGGCCAAGTTACATATGGCGCAGCCTCCTTTATCAAGGCAGATCAAGCAATTGGAGGATGAAATTGGCGCTGAGCTGTTCGAGAGAAGTGCGCGCGGGCTGCGCCTGACACCGGCAGGACAGTTCTTCCATGAGCATACCCTGCAGATAATGGAGAAGCTCGACACTACCGTCGCCGCGACCCAACGCCTGGCCCGCAGCAAGCGCGTCATGTTCGGCATCGGCTTCGTTCCCTCGGTGTTCTACGGGCAGTTGCCGCTGCTGGTGCGGGAATTACGACAAAAGGATAACGTCGAGCTGGTGCTGGCCGAGCTGACCACGGTGCAGCAGGTGAAGGCGCTCAAGAGCGGGCGCATCGACATGGGCTTCGGCCGCATGCGCATCGACGACCCCGACGTGGAGCAGGAGAACCTGTTCGACGAGCCGCTGATGGCCGCACTGCCCGAGGGACACCCTCTGGCCGAGACCACGCCGACCCTGGCCCAGCTCGCCGAGTATCCGTTGGTGCTGTTCCCCGCCCAGCCGAGGCCCAGCCTGGCGGACATCACACTAGGGCTGTTTCGCCGTCGCGGCCTCAAGGTAACCGTGGCGCTGGAGGCCAACGAGCTGCAGACGGCGCTAGCGCTGGTCGCCTCGGAGATTGGTATCACGTTGGTACCGGAGCAGGTCAAGCGTGTCCGTCGCGACGGCATCGTCTATGTCTACCTGGCGGATGCGGGACTGACTTCGCCGGTGATCTGCAGCCGACGCAAGGGCGAGGCCCCCTCGCCGACCATGCAGGAGGCCAACGCCATTCTCGAAGTGCTGGTCGAAAACCGCCGCAGCGGGCGCTATCCCTAGGAAGCGAAAGGGTCAGTCGCGAGGCGCGGCGACGGCCAGGCACGACGCCCGGCCGCCGTGCTGTGACAGCAGCGTGAATTCCTCCAGCGCCAGATCGGCGGCGTCGAGCTGCGCCTTGAAGGCCTCCGCGTAGGTCACCTGGCCGAAATCGATGCTGGTGAACCGCTTCAGCACGGGCTTGAGACGCTCCATGAAGCGTGAGGGCCGCTGCTGGATGGTCTGGGTGAAATACATTCGCCCATCCGGCTTGAGCAACGCACGGCAGTGGCGCAGCGCCCGTTCGGGTTCAGGCAGCAGCATGAAACTGGCGGAGAAGTAGACGGCGTCATAGGGCCCGCCGCGGTGATCGTAGACGGACTCGAGACGCACCTCGGCACGCTCGGCCAATGATGAATCGCGCAGCCTGCGCCGGGCGCGCTCGACATAGTCGCCGTCGATATCGATGCCTGTCACCCGCAGGCGCTTTTGAAGCACCCGCTCGGCGTTGGCCAGCAGCGCACCGGCGGTGCCGATGCCCACATCGAGCATTACTGCATCCTCGGGCAGGCGTTCCAACACCTCGGCATACCAGCGGGCGGTGAGCCGCAGGATCAGGGCGTCGTATAGAAAACTTCGCATCATGGCTCCGTGAGCTTCCGCACGCCGTTCTCATTGTAAATGAACGTTAGGCATGAACTCGACAGCCGGAGCGCAGCGAGAGAGACGCGCTTGTCATCCTCCCTTGCGGTCCGAGGGATGGTTGATACCGTCCGACACCGGCACCTGACCCAGCTCGAAAGGATTGACGTCCTCCAGGCAGCCGACGTTATAGCCATATTCATTGGGATCGGAACGCCGCTGATGGTGCGTATAGATCCCGCAGTTCGCGCAGAAATAGTGTTTCGCTGTCATGGTCTTGAACTGGTAGAGCCTCAAGACATCTTCGCCCTTGACGACGCGCAGACCATCGAGACTCACCGAGGCAACGATGGCACCTTTTCGTCGGCAGAGGGAGCAGTCGCAGCGTCGCGGGTCCTCGATCCCGTTGGGTAGCGTCAACTCGAGCTCGACAGCGCCGCAGTGGCAGGTCGCCTTGTGCTTCAGCCGTATCTCGGTATCGCCGACGTTCCTGATCATGCCCCTACCTCAACATTTCTGGATTAGCCCATGTCTACAGGCGTTGCCTTTACAACTCTCCCATGAAAACTACGGCCCGGCCCAGACCAAGGTCGGGTTGCGACGCCTCTGCCGGAGCGAAACCATAGCGAACTAGCGTACGCACCACGCACTTACACTGCTAGCCCCGCTAGCGGAACGGAGCCCGAGCATGACCCAACCCTGCGCAATCGTCACCGGCGGCGCCCGCAACATCGGACAGGCCATCGCCCTGCGCCTGCAACAGGATGGCTACCGTACCATCGTGCTGGACATCGTCGAACCCGAGGCTAAGTCGCTCAGGGCCGACGCCCGTCAGGTCGACCTCGCCGAGGTGGAGGCTACCCGAGCGGTGCTCGCCGAGATTACGGGAATCCATGCCGTGGAGTGCCTGGTCAACAACGTGGGGATCGTTGCGCCCGCACTGCTCGACGAGACGCGAGTGGAAGATTTCGACCGTCTGATGCATCTCAACGTGCGCTCGGCGCTGGTCTGCACCCAGGCGCTGCTGCCAAGCATGCGTCAGCACCGCCACGGCCGTATCGTGTTCAACGCCAGCCGTGTGGTACTTGGCAAGGAGGCGCGCACCCTCTACAGCGCGACCAAGGGCGCACTACAGTCCATGGCTCGCACCTGGGCGCTTGAACTGGCCGGTGACGGCATCACGGTCAACTGCGTCGCTCCCGGCCCAATCGCCACCACCGCCTTCTGGGAAAACAACCCGCCGGACTCCGAGCGTGCGCGGCGCATTATCGACAACATCCCGGTGCAGCGCATGGGCCAGCCCGAGGATGTGGCCCAAGCGGTGAGCTTCTTCTGCGACGCGCGCAGCGGCTTTGTCACCGGCCAGACGCTGTTCGTCTGCGGCGGTGTCAGCGTCGGCTGACGTTGCGCTAGATCACGCCCCGCTGGCGCAGCTCTTCTATCTCTTCCGTCGCCTTACCCAGCAGCCGCGCCAGCACGGCCTCGGTGTCCTCACCCAGTGTCGGCGGCGCCTTGCGATACTCGATCCGGGTGCGCGAGTACTTGATCGGGTTGGCCACGCCGGGAATCGGCCCACGCTGGGTCTCGAGTTCGATCTTCATCTCCCGTGCCTTTACCTGGGGGTCTTCGAAGACCTGAGCGATGTTCTGGATCGGCCCGCATGGCACCGCAATCTCGCTCAGCAGCGCTATCCACTCGGTACTGGTGCGCATGCGAGTGATCTCGACCATCAGTGCCACCAGTTCCAGGCGATGTTGGACCCGCCCCGGATTGGTGGCAAAGCGCGGATCCTCGGCCAGCTCGGGCCGCCCCACCGCCCGGCAGAAACGCTGAAACTGGCCGTCGTTGCCGATGGCGATGATCACCTTCTCGCCGTCGGCGGTGGGAAACGGCTGATAGGGCACCAGGTTGGGGTGGTACTCGCCGGTACGGGTGGGCGGCGTGTCGCTGCAGAAGTAGTTCTGCGCCTGGTTGGCAAGCCAGCTCACCTGCACGTCGAGCAGCGCCATGTCGATATACTGCCCTTCGCCGGTCAGGTGGCGATGATGGAGCGCACCGAGGATGGCGATGGCGGCATTCATGCCGGTAGTCAGGTCCGCCACCGCCATGCCGACCCGTTGCGGACCGGCACCCGGCTCGCCGTCGGCCGCACCGGTGATGCTCATCAGGCCACCCTGAGCCTGGATCAGGTAATCGTAGCCGGCCATGGCAGCCATCGGCCCGGTCTGGCCGAAACCGGTGATGGAACAGTAGATCAGCCCTGGGTTGATGGCTTCCAGTGTGCTGTAGTCGAGCCCCTTACGAGCCAGGCCGCCACTCTTGAAGTTCTCCACCAGGATGTCGCTCTCGGCGGCCAGTGCGCGGATCAACGCCTGACCCTCGGGTTTGCCAATATCCACGGTCACCGAGTGCTTGCCGCGATTGGCCGAGAGATAGTAGGCCGACTCGCGGGTCTCGTTATCGTCGCGATCCTTAAGCCAGGGCGGCCCCCAGTGGCGCGTATCGTCGCCGCTCAGCGGCCGTTCGACCTTGATCACTTCCGCGCCCATGTCGGCCAGTATCTGGGTGCACCAGGGGCCGGCCATCACACGGCTCAGGTCGAGTACGCGCAGGCCCGTCAGCGGTCCCGCCATGTCGTCGTCTCCTCACACTATGGTTCCACTCTTATGGGTTCCACCCGTGCGTGGTGCTCACGGCGTCTGCCGCGTCGTGTCGCTGGTTGATGGCTGCCGACGCGAGGTGATGTAACGGTAGAGCGCCAGCAGGATCGAGCCCAGCGTCAGAGCGATGAAAACCCAGGTGATCGGGCCGCGCACGAAGATCGAGAGATCGTTGTGGCCGATCAACAGCGAGCGACGCAGGTTGTCCTCGAACATCGGCCCGAGGATGAAGCCGATCAGGAAGGGGGCAGCCGGAATCGCAGCGCGATTGAAGATGTAGCCCAGCACGCCGAAACCCAGCATCAGCCACACGTCAAAGGTGTCGTTGTTCACGGCATAGGCACCGTAGACGCAAAACATCAACACGATGGGAAAGAGGATTTCCTTGGGAATGTCCGCAATCAGCGAGAAGTACCTGATCGCGCCGTTGCCCACCACCAGCAGCACCAGCGAACTGAACATGATGCCAATGAACAGGGCGTAGATCAGCGGCAGGTTCTCCTGGAACAGCAGCGGACCCGGCGTCAGGCCATGCACCATGAAAGCGCCGAGAATGATGGCGGTAATCACGTCCCCCGGAATGCCCAGTGACAGCAGCGGAATCAGGGTTGCCCCGGCCACGCCGTTGTTGCCCGCCTCGGCCGCGGCCACGCCTTCCACCTCGCCTTTGCCGAAGTTGTCGCGATTGGGCGAGCGGCGACGGGCGTCGCTGTAGGAAATGAAGGCCGCAGCCGTGGCCCCGGTTCCGGGAATGGCGCCGATGATCACGCCGATCAGGCTGCCGCGGATGATACTCTTCAGGCAACGCTTCAGCTCGGCCAGCGAGAGGCCCGCACCGTTGGCCTTTGCCTTGATGTGCGGCAGCGCCTTCTTGCGATAGAACTCGATGATCTCGGGAATGGCGAATAGCCCGATCAGCAACGGGATGAACGAGATCGAGTCCATCAGATTGTAGTTGCCAAAGGTCAGCCGCTGGGAGCCGAAGACTTCGTCCAGCCCCACCAGCGAAAGCAGGATGCCCATCAGCGCGGCGAGCAGCCCCTTGATCATCGAACCGCTGGCCAGCGAGATGATGATGGTCAGCGAGAAGCAGATCAGCCAGAAGAACTCGGGGGCACCGAAGTTCAGCGCGATCTTGGCCAGGTAGGCGGCAAAGAAAATCAGCGCAATATTGGAGATGAAATCGGCGATCACCGAGGAGTAGAGTGCCGTCTTGAGCGCCTTCTTGGCATGGCCCTGCTGGGCCATGGGGTATCCGTCAAGCAGCGTACAGGCGGAAGCCGGCGAACCCGGCGTGCGGATCAGGATGGCGGTGATCGAACCGCCGTACATGCCGCCCTTGTAGATACCCACCAGCAGCAAAATGGCTGCCACCGGCTGCATGGAAAAGGTGAACGGCAGCGCCAGGGCCACCGCCATGGTAGCGGTCAGGCCGGGAATGGAGCCCACCACCACACCGATGACAACGCCCAGCGCAATGGCCAGGAAGTTGTCCAGGCTGAGGAAGAGCTCGAGAACTTCCGACAACATATCCATAAGTCACCGAAGACGGGGGTGAGAGCGAGCGCCTGTCATCAGAATGGCATCAGCGGCAGCGGTACGTTCATGATCTTCACGAACAGGAAGGTGACAGCGGCGGGAAATACGAACGCCAGGCCATAGACCCACCAGGTCCTGACCGGATGTGCGGCAAACAGAATCAGGGTAGACAGAATGCCGCTGATCACAGCACCCAGCGCCTCGAACCAGGCCTACATAGACGACCAGGGCTACCACCATCATGGCGAAGCGCAGCCGAGGGCCCCTTTCGATGCGCCGGCCGTCTTCCTTGTTGGTATTGTCGACCAGCAGCCCCTGTACGATCAGGAGGCAGGAGAACCCGAGCATCAGCCAGCCTACGATGCGCGGCAGCCAGCGTGGTGACATCATCGGGTTCTGCAGGATGGGCGGCTCGGCGATAAAGTTCGGAATCAGGTAGAACAGCAGTACGATGGAGGCAGCCAGCAGCATACACCCTGCAAGAACATCTCCGGGGTCGCGGAGCGCCCTGACAGGCTTGGGAAACGAGGTCGACATGACATCCCTCCACGGACACACGAGCGAGGCGAGGGCGATGCCCTCGCCTCAGCATTGCTGTGGTCGGCTCACTCGCTTACTGGCTGATGCCGGCCTGTTCGGCAACACCCTGCCAGCGCTCGACTTCTTGCGCAATGAACTGCTTGTACTCTTCGCCGGCCACTTGGCCCGGCTCGGCGCCCAGCTGATTCGCAAAGTTCACGAACTCCTCGCGCTGCATCACGGCATCGAGCGCTTCGCGCATGGCGTCCTGGGCTTCCTGGGGGAAGGACTCATGGGCAATCAGGCCGAACCAGGCGGTGGTCACGAACTGGTCGAGGTTGTATTCACCGATCTCGGTCAGGGTCGGCACGTCCGGCAGGTGCTCGGAGCGCTCGGCGGAGGTCACCGCCAGGGCCTTGAGATCGCCGGATTCGATGTGCGAGAGCACGGTCGGCATGTTCTCGAAGGAGACATCGACGTCTCCGCCCAGCAGTGCCGGCAGAGCCGCGCCGCTACCGGCAAACGGAACGGCCGTCAGATTGGTCTCGGTCAGCGTCTTGAACAGCTCGCCCGACATATGGATGGAGCTGCCCACCCCACTATGGCTAAAGGTCATGTCCTGCTCGCGCGCCGCTTCGACGAACTCCTCGACGCTGTCATAGGGGCTGTCGGCCGGCACCACCATAACGTTGGGGATGTCGATCAGGTTCTGAAGGAAGACGAAATCCTCGACCGGGTCGTAAGCCAGATCGGGATAGATCGCCGCGCCGATGGTGTGACCTGGCGATGCCATCAGGATGGTGTGGTCGGCGTCACGTCCGCCGCGTGCCAGGCGACCGGTGGCCACGGTGGAGCCCGCGCCGGGGCGATTCTCGACCACCACGTTGGCGTCCAGTTCCTCCTGAAGCAGATCGGCAACGCGACGCGACAGCACGTCGGTGGTGCCACCCGGGGCATAGGGGACGACAAGTCGTACATCGTCGGTCGGCCACTCGTTAGCATGGGCCGTCGAAACGGACATCGCGATAGCCAGACCACCGCTGCATGCGGCCAGGCATGCCTTCCTGAGTAAACTCGTCATCACGTCACCTTTTATCTTGGTTTATCTTGCCCAGATTTTGTTCGCTTAGCGTACATCTATTCGTGATTTGATCGAGGTTACTGCGTTACGGCGCGGCTCCAAACCCGACCTTAGTCTATCCTGGGCGTCTTCGCTCCCATGAAAAAACCCGGGCCAATCGCTTGGGTCCGGGTCAAGGAAGAAACACGGGAGGGTGTCCTTACTCCAGCGACTCGTAGGGCAGGCCGACGTAGTTCTCGGCGATGGTCTTCAGGCCCGCTTCCGACGAGGTCAAATAGTCGAGTTCGGCCTGCTGCATGCGGGTCTCGAAATCCTCCTCGTCGGAAAACTTGTGCAGCAGCGAGGTCATCCACCAGGAGAAGCGCTCGGCCTTCCAGATGCGTTTGAGGCAGGTCTGCGAGTAGTTGGGAATCAGGTCGGTGCGGCCTTCGTGGTAGACCTTGACCATCAGACGGTAGAGTGTGTTGACGTCGCTGGCGGCGAGATTGAGTCCTTTGGCCCCGGTGGGCGGCACGATGTGCGCGGCGTCACCCACCAGGAACAACTTGCCGTACTGCATGGGTTCGACCACGAAGCTGCGCAGCGGGGCGATGCTCTTCTCGATCGAGGGGCCGGTAACCAGCTTGGCGGCCACGTCGTCGGGAATCCGCCGTTTGAGCTCCTCCCAGAAGCGCTCGTCGGACCACTCCTCGACCTTCTCGTCGAGCGGCACCTGCACGTAATAGCGGCTGCGTGTCGGTGAGCGCATGCTGCACAGGGCGAAGCCGCGCTCGTGGCGAGCGTAGATCAGCTCGTCGGCGAC
This sequence comes from Halomonas sp. MCCC 1A13316, assembly GCF_014931605.1. NCBI lineage: Bacteria > Pseudomonadati > Pseudomonadota > Gammaproteobacteria > Oceanospirillales > Halomonadaceae > Billgrantia > Billgrantia diversa. The sequence goes on from NZ_CP053382.1 coordinate 4,043,976, forward strand.
CGGTGGGGTGTCAGAAAGCACGCCCAGCCAGCCGAACGGGTAGACCTTCTCGAATTCCTTGATGCGGTCCGCCGGGATCGACCGGCGCGAGACACCGTGGAAGCCATCGCAGCCCGCCACGAAGTCGCAATCGAGGCGCAGCGTTTCGCCGTCCTTGTCGAAGGTGATATAGGGGCTGTCGGACTCGAGATCGTGGGGCTGGACGTTGTCGGCCTCGTAGAAGGTCGTGCCGCCGCTCTCCTCGCGTGCTTCCATCAGGTCGCGGGTCACCTCGGTCTGGCCGTATACCATCACGGTCTTGCCGCCGGTCAGCCCGGCCAGTTCGACCCGCACCCGGCGGTTGTCGAAGGCCAGCTCGACGCCGTCATGGATCTCACCCTCCTCATCCATGCGACGGTCGACCCCGGCCTCGCGCAGCAGGTCGACCATACCCTGTTCCAGCACGCCGGCCCGAATGCGGCTGAGCACGTACTCGCCGCTCTTGCGTTCGAGAATGACGTTGTCGATGCCTTGGCGGCTCAGCAGTTGGCCGAGCAGCAGCCCGGAGGGGCCGGCACCGATGATGGCTACCTGGGTCTTCATGAAAAAATGCCTCGTTCTGTCGTCAGGGCTCATGACATAAGTTGCATTTTTCAATGAAACGGACAGACATATAAGGCAAGATTCGTATCGTTATTTGGACTTTTCACAAGACTCGGCCCGACTTTGGTCGTAACCGTACTCCAAGAGGCGCCCATGTCCCGACCAGTGCAGGCCCCGGTTCCCGTTTTCAAGCTCTACGGCGAGACACATCACTGGCCGACGCCGGACCTGCTGCACTGCGAGTCGATTCCCGAGCGCAGCCGGCTGCACGATTGGCACATCCGTCCCCATCGACATGCCGACCTGGTCCACGTACTGCACATCGCCAGCGGGCAAGTCGAGCTTGAGCTGGAGGGCACGCAGCACGCCCTGCAAGGGCCGCTGGTCATCGTGGTGCCAGCGTTGACCATCCATGGCTTTCGCTTCTCGCAGGATATCGAGGGGCACATCGTCACCCTGGCCCAACCGCTGGCCGAGCAGCTCGGCCAGCGGTTGGAGGAGCAGGCCAGCGTGCTGCGCCATGCCGAATACCATCGGCTCGAGCCACCGCGAAAGGCCCGCCGCCTGGCTACCCTGGTGGAACAGATCGATGCCGAGTACCGCCAGCCTGCGCCGGGGCGCGAGCGCATGCTGGACGCGCTGGTTCAGGCCCTGGCGGTAGAGCTTTCACGCCTGGATTCCCACCGTCTGCATGACTCCGCCCCCGGCCTGCACCAGCGCGACCGCGGGCACGAACGGCTGGCGAGCTTCCAGGCGCTGATCGAGGCGCAGTACCGTCAGCAGCCCAGTATCGAGCGGTTCGCCGAACAGCTCGGCATGAGCAGCGCGCACCTCAACGCCCTGTGCCGCCGCCTGGCCGATCGCAGCGCACTGCAGCTGCTGCATGAACGTCTGCTGCTGGAGGCCAAGCGCCAGCTGACCTATACCAACATGACCATCAGCCAGGTCGCCGACAGCCTCGGCTTCTCCGAGCCGGCCTACTTCACCCGCTTCTTCAAGCGCAACACCGGCTTTTCACCGCGGGATTTCCGGCTACGGCAGCACGCGGCGGAACCGCAGAAACAGGACGCCCCCGGTCAGGCGAGCTGAACCGGGGGCGATTCTTGACGCGATGCGCTTAGAGCAGGAACAGCGTCGTCAGCACCGGGAAAGCCACCAATAGTGCCAGGCGGATGAAATCCGAGACGATGAACGGCGCCACACCGCGGAAGATCTCGCCCAGCCCAACGTGGGGCGCCATGGCCTTGATCACGAACACGTTCATTCCCACCGGCGGGGTGATCAGCCCGAGCTCCACCGTCAGCACCGTGATGATGCCGAACCACACCGGATCGATGCCCAGCGACTGGATGATCGGGTACACCACCGGCACGGTGATCACCAGCATGGCGATGGAATCCATGAACATGCCCAGCACGAAATACAGCAGCAGGATGCAAAGCACCACCACCATCGGGGCCAGGTCCGCGCCGTAGAGGAAGTCGCTGATCGAGAACGAGATACGCGACACCGAGATGAAGTAGCCCAGGGTCTCGGCCCCCACCAGCATGAAGAACACCACCGCGGAGAGCGCCAGGGTCTCCTGCACGCTGTGCCACAGCCCGCTCCAGCGCATGCCCTTGAACAGGGCGTAGAGCAGCGTGGCGAAGGCGCCGACGCTGGCCCCCTCGGTGGGCGTGAAGGCGCCGAAGTAGATGCCCAGGATCATCACCAGGAACACCGCGAAGAAGGGTACCAGACCACCCAGCGAGAGCAGCTTCTCCTTCCATGGCGTGGGCTCGCCGGCCACCGCCAGGGAGGGGCGCAGGCGCATCACCACACTGACCGTGAGCGCGTACATCACCAGCCCCATCAGCCCCGGCACCAGGCCGGCCATGAACATGTCGCCTACCGATTGTTCGGTGAGGATGGCGTAGATCAGCAGCGCGATGGAGGGCGGGATCATGATGCCGAGCGTGCCGCCGGCGGCCAGCGCCCCGGTGGCCAGGCCACGGTTGTAGCCGTAGCGTTCCATCTCCGGCAGCGCCACACGGGTCATGGTGCTGGCGGTGGCCAGCGACGAACCGGAGATCGCCGAGAAGACCCCGCATGAGCCAATGGCAGAAATCGCCAGCCCACCTTTCCAGCCGCCGCAGATGCTGCGTGCAGAGTCGAATAGCTTGCCGGCCATGCCGGAGTGCGCCGCCAGCACGCCCATCAGGACGAACATCGGCACGGCGCTGAAGCTGTAGTTGGAGAGCACTTCCACCGGCACCGTCTTGACCTGGGCGATGGCCGCATCCCAACTGATCACCTGGGCGAAGCCCACCACCCCGGCCGTCAGCATGGTCAGTGCCACGGGTACGCGCAGTACCATCAGCACCAACAGCATGCCGAGGCCGATGGCACCGATCATCTCACTCCCCATGGGACACCTCCTGTTCGGCGCCGAAGACGGCCCCGAGCAGCGCATGGATCAGGCTGCGCACGCCCAGCAGCAGGCTGAGCACCGCGGCCGCCTGGTAGATGGGACCCATCGGCAGACGCAGGTCCTGGGTGACCTCGCCGTGACTAGCCGCCGCCGCGGCCGACTCGAGCAGGCCGAGGAAAAGCACCAGGCCCAGCACGGCGAAGCCCAGCAGATAGAAACCGTGCAGGCGATGCTTGATGGCAGGGGCGAGGCCATGGGAGAAGGCTTCCACCACTACCTGGCTGCGCTCAACATTGGCCGCCATGGCCGCCAGCAGCGCACACAGCATCAGGTAGCTCACCAGCTCCACGCTGCCCGAGACGCGCAGGGCGATGGCGCCCTCGGTAAGACGATAAAGGTAGCGGGTGCCGACATCGGCAATGGTCACCGTCAGCAGCGCCAGCAAGGCGACACCGGCGACGACGCGACAGACGAGGGCCAGCCAGTGGCTGGCCCGTTCGAGGAAAGCCCGCATGGCTTACCCCTGATCGCTCGCGCAGGACTCGCTGGCGGCAAGCGCGGCTTCGTAGACCTCACGGGCCGGAAGACCGCGCTCTTCGACCTGGGTCAGGTAGCTCTCGATGCCGTCCTGGAGCGGCCCCTGCCAGTCCGGATTCTCCAGCGGATTCTCGATCTCGCGGATGGTGTGGCCGGCATCCCTGGCCTCCTGCTTGCCCTCGACGTCGAGCCGGTCGAAGACGGCGCCGGCGTTCTCGGCCCACTTCATGCCGGAGTTGGCGTCGATCACGGCCTGCTGCTCGGGGCTCAGCCCGTCATAGGTGCGCTGGCTCATGGTGGCGACGAAGATCAGCGTATAGAACGGAACCTCGGTGTGGTAATTGACCAGCTCGTTGATACGGAAGCCTTTTAGGCCCTCCCACGGGAAGCTCAGGCCATCGACCACGCCGCGCTGCATGGCAGTGTAGATTTCCGGCGCCGGCATGCCCACGGGGTTGGCGCCCATGTTCTCGAGCATCTCGCCGGCCACGGCGGTGGGGCGACGAATGCGCAGGCCCTCGAGGTCGGACGGCACCTGCACGTCGGTGTCGATGGTGTGGATCCCGCCCGGTCCGGTGGTGAACATGAACAGCGGCCGCGTATCGCCATACTCCTCCTCGAGATGGCCTTCGTCGTAGAGGGTCTGGAGCACGCAGGCGCCCTGGGTGGCAGTGCCCGCCACGCCCGGCAGTTCGACGATCTGCGACAGCGGGAAACGACCGGCGGTGTAGCCTTGTGCCGTGGCGCCGATGTCGGCGATGCCGTTGCCTACCGCCTCGTAGATGGCGTCGGGCTTGGCCAGGGTGCCGGAGGGGAACATCTCGACGCGCAGCTCGCCGCCGGACTCCTCCTCGATGGTGTCGGCCCAGGCCTCGAAGATGTCCTGGTTGATGCCCGACGCACCCGGCCAGAAGTGGGCCATGCGCAGGGTGGTCGCGGCTTGCGCCGAAGCAGCGGTGAGGCTGGCAATGGATGCTGCCAGCAGACAGCGCGTCAGGATACGGTTCATGGGGAGGCCTCCGAGGATCATTATAATGGTCAGCGCACTTGTTCGGTATCCGAATATACGTTCGGATTTAGGAATAAGCTACCCCACCAATACGCATTCCGATAATCGACATTAGTCTAGGGTGCTTGGATTTTTCACTTATCCAACTAGTTGATTCAAAGCATAATGTTTGCCTCAACAAGGATTATTGCCACTCTTTTCTTGGACTTTTCACGCACCCAACAACTCCCCATAGCGCAGACCAATGAAGGCGTGTTCGCGCATCAGCATCTCGGCCCGGGCACCCTCACCGTGGCGCAGCGCCTGGACCACCAGTTCATGCTGCACCTGGGCCAGCTGCAGCTTGCGGAATTCACGATCCAGCGCCTCGCTGTCGATGACGATGGAGTCCGCGGCGGCAAAGGGCAGGTGATTGTTACGGGCGATGGCATCGCCGATCACCGGGCTGCCGGCCGAGCCGACGATGGCCTCGTGGAAGTGGCGATTGAGCTCGCTCCAGGCGTCGACGTCGCGCTCCTCCAGGAACCCCTTGGCCAATAGCTCCCTCCCTCTTTGGATCCAATCTTCTAGTTCGGCATCCAGCGCCTGGGAAAGCCCCTGCTCGGCCAGACGCCGCGCCGCCAGCCCCTCCAGTACCCCGCGGACCTCGACGGCACAGAACACGTCGGCCTCGGTGAACTCCCGCACCATGAAGCCGCGCTTGCCGGCCCGCTGCAGCAACCCCTCCTGTTCCAGGGTGCGGAAGGCCAGGCGCACCGGGGTCCGCGAGACGCCCAGCTGTTCCGACACCGCCACCTCCCCGAGGCGTTCGCCCGGCCGGTAGGTTCCCTCACCGATCAGCTTGCGCAGCCGGCTCACCACACTCTTGTCGCTATTGCTCACGCGAACTCCCTGATGTCGTTGCGTTTTTCGTTACCCCCCAATGGATCCAACTAAAGCATAAGTTGACCAATTAAACGCCTTAGAGCTCTACTTTGGATCCAAACATAACATTCTCAGCAGAGAGGAAGCGCCACTTCATGTCGTGACCATGAACCGCTCCCGAGGAGAAGAACCGTGACTCACCAAGTCCCCTCCCCCCACGCCCCTTATCCCAAGAATACCTGGTACGTCGCCTGCACCCCGGACGAGATCGAGGACAAACCGCTGGGACGCACCATCTGCAACGAGCCGATCGTCTTCTTCCGTGGCGACGAAGGCCGCGTGGCCGCAGTGGAGGACTTCTGCCCCCACCGCGGGGCCCCACTGTCGCTGGGCTTCGTGCGCGACGGCAAGCTGGTCTGCGGTTACCACGGCCTGGAGATGGGCTGCAACGGCAAGTGCGCCGGCATGCCGGGCCAGCGGGTGCGCGGCTTCCCCAGCATCCACGCCTACCCGGTGGAGGAGCGCCACGGCTTCGTGTGGCTCTGGCCGGGCGACCCGGACAAGGCCGACCCTGACCTGATCCCCGAACTGCACTGGGCCGACAGCCCCGACTGGGCCTACGGCGGCGGGCTCTACCACGTCCGCTGCGAATACCGCCTGATGATAGACAACCTCATGGACCTGACCCATGAGACCTATGTGCACGCCTCGAGCATCGGCCAGCCGGAGATCGAGGAGGCCGCTCCCGAGACTCGCGTCGACGGCGACGAGGTCATCACCAGCCGGCACATGGAGAACATCCCGGCACCGCCCTTCTGGCAGGCGGCGCTACGCGGCTGCGGCCTGGCCGACGACGTGCCGGTGGACCGCTGGCAGATCTGCCGCTTCACCCCGCCGAGCCACGTGCACATCGACGTGGGCGTGGCCCATGCCGGAAACGGCGGCTATGACGCCCCGGCGGAGGTCAAGGCGTCGAGCATCGTGGTGGACTTCATCACTCCCGAGACCGACACCTCGATCTGGTACTTCTGGGGCATGGCGCGCAACTTCAAGCCCGAGGACGCCGAACTCACCGCCAAGATAAGAGAAGGACAGGGCAAGATATTCTCCGAGGACCTGGAGATGCTCGAGGCCCAGCAGCGCAACCTGCTGCGCTACCCGGAGCGTCAGCTGCTCAAGCTCAACATCGACGGCGGCGGTGTCCAGGCGCGACGCATCATCGACCGGCTCCTCGTCGAAGAGCAGGAAGCCGATAAAGAGGGAGCCACGGCATGAGCGGCACGCCCCTCTCGCTGATCGTCGAGGTCAAGGCGCGTCACGATGAAGCGCAGGATATCGTCACCTTCGAGCTGGCCGATCCGCATGGTCGACCGCTGCCTGCGTTCAGCGCCGGAGCGCATATCGACGTGAGGGTCTCTCCACAAGGTCAGGACGGGCTCATTCGGCAGTATTCGCTGTGCAACCACCCCGAGGAGCGCGACCGCTACCTGATCGGGGTGCTGCGCGACCCCACCTCCCGGGGCGGCTCGGTGGCCATGCACGAGGAAATCCAGGTGGGCGACCTGGTTCAGATCAGCGCGCCCAAGAACCACTTTGCGCTCAAGCCGGCCGGGCGCACCCTGCTGCTGGCCGGCGGCATCGGCATCACGCCCTTGCTTTGCATGGCCGAGCGCCTGGGCAACACCGACGCCGACTTCGAACTGCACTACTGCACACGCAGTACCGAGCGCACCGCCTTTCGCCAGCGCATCGCCGCCTCCGGCTTCGCCGATCGGGTGCACTTCCATTTCGATGACGGCGCGCCGGAGCAGAAGCTGGACCTGAAAGCCCTGCTGGCCACACCGGAGCCCGATACCCGCATCTACGTATGCGGCCCCACCGGCTTCATCGACGCAGTGCTGTCTACCGCCAAGGCCAGCGGCTGGCCCAGCGAACGGCTGCACACCGAGTACTTCGCCGGCGCCGTGGCCGACACCAGCGACGACGGCAGCTTCGAGGTCAAGATCGCCAGCAGCGGCGCCAGCTTCACCGTACCCGCCGACAAGACGGTGTATCAGGTACTGGCCGAGAACGGCATCGAGATCATGGTCTCCTGCGAACAGGGGGTTTGCGGCACCTGCCTGACCCGGGTGCTGGAAGGCGAACCCGATCACCGCGATCTCTACCTGGACGAAGACGAGCACGCCGCCAACGATCAGTTCACTCCCTGCTGTTCACGCGCCAAGAGCAAGGTCCTGGTGCTGGACCTATAAGCGTTTCAACAACATAATGACAAGAGGAAGACCCCATGACACCCAGCAAGACCGTGAACCGTATCGCCCTGTCCAGCGCACTGGCCGCCGCCCTCGTCGCCACTCCCTCACTGGCCGAGGCGACCACACTGCGCATCGCCCACGTCTGGCCCGGCGGATCGTTGATCGACCGCGAGCTGTTCCAGGCCTGGGGGGAGAGCGTCGAAGCGGCCTCGGATGGCCGTCTCGAGGTAGAGATCTACCCCAGCCAGACACTGGCCAAATCCGACAAGACCTACGAAAGCACCTCCAGCGGCGTCGCCGACATCGGTGCCTCGGCCCAGGGCTACAACGCCGGGCGCTTCCCCCTCACCCAGGTGGTCGAGCTCCCCGGCGTCTCGGCCAGCAGCCGCCAAGGCTCCTGCATCCTGCAGTCGCTCTACGAACAAGGCCACTTCGCGGAGGAGTACGCCGATACCCGGCCGCTGTTCATGTTCACCACCGGCCCCGGCTATCTGCACACGCGGGAGCGCTTGATCGAGACGCCCCAGGATCTGGAGGGCCTGCGCCTGCGCCGCCCCACGCCGGTGGTGGGCGACATGTTCACCCGGCTCGGCGCCCAGGCGGTGGGCATGCCCGCCCCCGAGGTCTTCACCGCCATGCAGCGTGGCGTGGTGGATGGCCTGAGCTTCAACTGGGAGGGCATGAAGACCTTCCGCCTCAACGAGCTGGCCAGCTATCACACCGAGGTGCCGCTCTACGACCTCTCGCTGTTCGCCACCATGAGCCAGCGCACCTATGACGGCCTGCCCGAGGACCTTCAGCAGGTGATCGACGACCACAGCGGTATGGAGTGGTCGCTGCGCGCGGCTGAGGTCTACGACGAGCTGATTCGCCAGGGACGCCAGGACGCCGAGGAAGCCGGCCACGAGTTCCTGGTCATCGAAGACGCCCTCGACCACCCCGAATGGGGACCCGTATTGCAGGAAACCATCGATCGCTACTTGGAAGAGACCGGAAATCAGGCCAGCGAGATCTACAAGGCCGCCACCTCTCTTCAGGCTGAATGCCCCGCCTGACCCCTTTCTTCTTTCTTCTCTCCTCCCTTACGGCAGCCCTCGGGCTGCCGTTTTCATTTCTCGACCTGCGTATCCGAAGTCAGCACAAGACTAAAGTCGTGTCCCAGCAGGAATGACCCGGCAGAAGAACTGTTGTAGCCTCTCTATTGTTTATATTCACAACAGTATTTTTAGACAACAAGCGCTCAGCTTGACGAACCACTGCCGAGGCCACCCATGACCGAAACTCTCGTCAAGACGACTCTGGACGACAGCATCTACACCATCACGCTGGCACGACCGGAGAAGCGCAATGCCGTCAGCGATCGCGTGCTCAGCGCTCTGGAAGAGGCACTCGTTGCCATACCGGAAGAGACCCGGGTCATTATCCTTGCCGCCGAAGGCAAGCACTTCTGCGCCGGGCTCGACCTGACCGAGCATCAGCATCGCGAGCCCTTCGGCGTGGTAAAGCACTCCCGCAGTTGGCATCGCATCTTCGATCGGCTGCAGAACGGCGGCATTCCGGTGGTCAGCGCTATGCAGGGCGCCGTGATCGGCGGCGGCCTGGAGCTGGCCACCGCCACGCATGTGCGAGTGGCCGAATCCAGCACGGTTTATCAACTGCCCGAGGGGCGTCACGGCATCTTCGTCGGCGGCGGCGCCTCGGTGCGGGTGGCCAACATCATCGGCCCCGGGCGCCTGTGCGAGATGATGCTTACCGGCCGCGTCATGGAGGCCGACGAGGGCCAGCGTCTGGGTCTCTCCCACTACGTGGTCGGCCAGGGCGAGAGCCCCGACAAGGCCCGCCAGCTCGCTGAACGCATAGCCGAGAACGCCCCCATGGCCAACTGGGCCATGGTGTCCGCCATCTCGCGCATCGACAACATGGCCAGCGACGACGGGCTCTTCGTGGAATCGCTCACCGCCGCCCTGACCCAGACCAGCCCCGAGGTCGCCGAACGCATCGGGGACTTTTTCAAGAGCAAGGGCCAGGGCCCACGCACCTGAGGAAAGGCTGATTTATTGCTGCGCTCGATAGCTTGGCCGCCGGCGGTGCTCACAATCCTCATTGAGCAACCAGTCAACTCCGGTTGCTGCGCGCCGGCGGCAGCCAACCTCTCATCGCTCGCGACATAAATCAGCGCTTTCCTAAAAACTCAGAGCTTCGGAGAATTGCCATGAAGTTTCAGAACAATACCTTCATCGTTTCCGGCGGCGCCTCGGGACTGGGAGAAGCCACCGTACGCGCGCTGCATGGGGCGGGCAGCAATGTCGTGATCGCCGATCTCAATGGCGAACGCGGCGAGGCGCTGGCAGGCGAGCTGAACGCGAGAAGCGCCACCGATCGCGCACTTTTCCAGCGTACCGACGTGACCAGCGAAGCCGATGCCCAGGCCGTGGTTGACCTGGCCGTTGGAACCTTCGGCAGCCTGCAGGGGCTGATCAACTGCGCTGGCGTCGGCGACCCTGCCAAGGTGGTCAACCGAGATGGCGAGCCTCTGGCGCTGGAAGCCTTCTCGCGCATCATCAACATCAACCTGCTGGGCAGCTTCAACATGCTGCGCCTGGCCGCCGCCGCCATGGCCAAGGGCGAGCCCCAGGCCGACGGCGAGCGCGGCGTGATCATCAACACCGCCTCAGTGGCTGCCTTCGATGGCCAGATTGGCCAGCCCGCCTATGCGGCCTCCAAGGGCGGCATCGTCGCCATGACACTGCCCATCGCCCGGGAGCTGGCACGCCACGGCATTCGCGTCATGACCATCGCCCCAGGGTTGTTCAAGACCCCGCTGATGGAGGCGCTGCCGGAAGAGGCGCAGCAATCCCTGGCAGCGTCCATCCCCTTCCCCAATCGCCTGGGCGAGCCCGACGAGTTCGCACGGCTGGCCTGCCATATCGTCGACAACCCAATGCTCAATGGCGAGACGATCCGGCTGGATGGATCGATACGCATGGCCCCTCGGTAAGGAAACCTGATTTATTACTGCGCTCGATATCCTGGCCGCTGGCGGTGCCGAAACGTCGGACCATCGCAATCCTCATTGAACAGTCAGTCAACTCCGGATGCTGCGCTCCGGCAGCGGCCAGCCTCTCTTCGCTCGCGACATAAATCAGCGTTCCCTTTTTCACAAAGCGAGATACGGAAAGACCATCATGCTTGATTACCGAGCGCCGCTGCGCGACATGCAGTTCATCCTCGACGAGCTGGCCGGTCTCGAGCGGATCGCTAAACTGCCCGGCTGCGAGGACGCCTCGGCCGACCTGGTGAGCGCCGTGCTGGAGGAAGCCGGCAAGTTCGCCAGCGGCGTGCTCGCCCCGCTCAATACAGTCGGCGACCGCCAGGGCTGCCGCCTGGAAGGCGAGCGGGTGATCGTTCCCGACGGCTGGCAGGCGGCCTACGACCAGTTCCGCGATGCCGGCTGGATAGGCCTTTCACTGCCGCCGGAGCACGGCGGCCAGGGGCTGCCCAAGCTGGTCTCCGCTCCGGTGTGGGAGATGTGGTTCTCCGCCAACATGGCCTTCGCCATGCTGCCCCAGCTCAACGTGGGCCAGACCGAGGCGCTGATGATCGCCGCCAGCGAGGAACAGAAAGCCACCTGGCTCGAGAAGATCGTCAGCGGCGAGTGGGCAGCCACCATGAATCTTACCGAGCCCCAGGCCGGCTCCGACCTGGCCGCCACCCGCATGCGCGCCGAGCCTACTGATGACGGGGCCTACCGCCTGTTCGGCCAGAAGATCTTCATCTCCTACGGTGAGCACGAGCTCACCCCCAACATCGTGCACCTGGTGCTCGCCCGGTTGCCCGACGCTCCGCCCGGGATCAAGGGGCTGTCGCTGTTCCTGGTGCCCAAGTACCTGCTCGACGCACAGGGCGATCCGGGGCAGAAGAACGACATCCGCTGCATCGCCATCGAGCACAAGATGGGCATCCACGGCAGCCCCACCTGCACCCTGAGCTACGGCGACGACGGCGGCGCCCTGGGTTATCTGGTCGGCGAACCGCACACCGGCCTGGCCACCATGTTCGTGATGATGAACGAGGCCCGCTTCAACGTGGGGGTGCAGGGCGTGGCGCTGGGCGAGCGCGCCTACCAGGCGGCCCTCGCCTACGCCCGGGAGCGGGTCCAGGGTCGCGACATCGTCAGCGGCGAGGCTGGCAAAGCAATTCTCGCCCACCCCGACGTCAAGCGCATGCTGGTGTCGATGCGGGCCCGGCTGATGGCCATGCGCGCCCTGCTCTACACTGCCGCCGGCTGGTTCGACATCGCTCGCCATCACCCCGATGCCGAGGGCGCCGACAAGCGCCGTCGCTACGTCGACCTGCTGATGCCGGTGGCCAAGGGCTGGTGCACCGAGGTGGGCAACGACCTCTGCGACGAGGCGATCCAGGTGTTCGGCGGCATGGGCTTCGTCGAGGAGACCGGGGTCGCCCAGCTGTTCCGCGATGCCCGCGTCATCACCATTTACGAAGGCACCACCGGCATCCAGGCCAACGACCTGCTGGGCCGCAAGATCCTGCGCGAGGACGGCGCCACCCTGCGCGAGCTGATCGCCGATTTTCGTGAGACAGCCGACCAGCTCGGCAGAAAGGAGCTCGGTGACTTGGCACAGGCGCTGCACGACCAGGCCAACCTGCTCGACGAAACCATCGACTGGCTGCTCGCCCACAAGGCCGATACCGCCGAGCTGTATGCCGGCGCCGTACCGCTGCTGCACCTGCTCGGTATCGCCTGCGGTACCTGGCAGATGGCGCGCCTGGCGCTCGCCGCCGACACGCGCCGCGAGACCGGCGACGGCGATGACGACTACCTGTTGGGGCTCGTCGAGCTGGCGCGCTTCTATATGGCCACCCAGGCGCCCCAGGCTCGTGCTCACGGCCATACGCTACGCCAAGCCGGCGGCGTGCTGACTCGCTTCCTCGAAGGCGAGCTGTAAACATCCCACGATAGCAACAAGATACAAAGCGAACAGAAAACGAAAAAAGGCGAACCATCGAAACATCCTGATGGTTCGCCTGACTTGTTACGAGCGATCGAAACAGAGGCCAAGTCATGACTTGGCCAAGCTTGTGTTAGAACCTGTACATCGCCATCAACTCCACCTGCTGCCCGCCCGGGCGCAACGGCATGGTCGACGCATTGCGGTCACGCCATTCGATACCGAAGTCCAGGTTGGGCAGGTACGTATAGATAAGATTGACGTTGATCATTTGCAGCGTGTCGTCGGCAACGGTCGGCGATACTTCATCCGCTTCTACCTGAGCATAGCGAATATTGCCGCGGAATTGATCATTGAAACGATGGCTCAGACCTGCACTCAACCCTGTCGTACTCACCAGATCCCCAGACGCATCGACCTCCCCTCGCGCCGCAATGGTGCTGGGGTTCGTTGCACCGTTATACCCCCAGCCGGAGTAAACGTTGTTGCCCTTCCCCGTGTAGCCGCTCAGGGCCAGCGAGGTATTGCCGAAGTTGAGCTTTGCTGCCAGGGAGAACGCGGCGCCGAATTCCGAATCGTCGATACCGGTCTCGACCTCCCGCCCGGTAACCGCGGCATTGAAGGCGTGTCCCGACTCGGTGCGATGCGTGTAGGAGGCGACCATGTCCGGGAAGTCGGCATCCTGGTAGACCGGGTCCTGCAGGCTGAAACGGAAGCCACCCGGCGTGTAGTGCAGGACCACGTCGGGTCGAACGACCGCGCCGCTACCGGAGACACTTCCGACCCCCGTTCCGTAGAAATCGAGGATTTCGACATCGAATGGCGCGTTGGCAAAGAACTGGCCGGACCAGGTCTGCCCGAGGGTAAAGTTGTCGACCTGGATGTAGGCATGGCGCAAACGCATGGCGTAACTGGTATCCGAGGTATCCGTCGCATTGTCCCAGAAGTCGCCCTCGATGAAGCCCGTCACGCTATGGCCCTGAACTTCCTTGTCGACCTTGAAGTTGATGCGTGACTGGCGAGCGCTCGCATCGAAGTTCCTGTCGCCCCCATCAGGATCGGTAAAGATCCCCTCCGCCTTGACGTAACCGCCGATGCTGAGATTCGCGCCACCGACTTCACCCAGATCCAGGGCATGAGCCTGTGCAGTAACGGTCGAAAGCGCTACCGCCATGGCCAGGCTTTTTTTATTTAGCTTCATTGTTCATCTCCGTGTTGTTCTAGTTCGATAAGTGCTGCTTGCTACTCATGTCCCTTGCGCTCTTTCTTGCACCCGCCAACTCCCTTGGCGGGCTCTTCCGGTTGGAATGACCGGTGAGAACTCAGCCCACCTTGACGATCAGCGCCGCAGCGGAGTCGCCGGCCGCGCAGCCGGTGACCAGGGCGTAGCCGCCACCCTTCAGCGCGGTTTCTTCAATGGCCTCGATCAGCAGGCGCGCCAGCGTCGGCGCCTGGGGGTGGCCGTAGACCAGCGAGGTGCCGTAGTTGTTGAAGGTGTCGGCATCGAGCCCCAGCGCCTTGGCCAGGTGCAGGTCGTTGGCGATGAACGGCGAGTGGTTCTTGATCGTCTTGATCTGGTCGAGAGTCAGGCCCGCCCGGTCGAGTGCACGCTTGACCGATTCCGCCGGTGCCATGGGCATGTGCGCCGGCTTGGTACGGGCATGGCCGTAGGCCACCACCTGGACGGCCAGTCGGGGGTCCGTGCTGAGTTCGACGGCGCGCTCGCGGGTGGTGATGACGATGCCGGCATTGGCATCGGCCGGATGGGTCTGGGCACCGTAGGTGTGAATGCCGTCGGGCTGCACCGCCCGCAGCTTGGCGAGGCCCTCGGCACTGGTCGCGGTCACGCCCTCGTCGGCCTCGACGAGCTTGGTCTCCTTGCGCGAGACCGCGACCTCGACGGGAAACATGTAGCGCTTCTGGAAGGCGCGGTCGTCGGCCAGCGCCTCGGCATACTGCTCGTAACGCCGCAGGGTCAGCTCGTCGGCCTGCTCCCGGCTGAAGCCATGCTCGCGGGCGACGTTTTCAGCGGTGGTCAGCATGTCCTTGCCGGTGGCCGGGTCGGCGGCGATGTTGTCCATGTTCCAGTTCTCGGCGATCACCTCGCCACCCGGCCCGTTGGGGTTGGGCCAGATGGTGTGGGGGCCGTTGGAGGGCCGGTCGGCGAGCAGGCAGTAGGTGGTCTCGAAGCTGCCGGAGTCCACTGCCAGCGCAGCATTGAATACCGCCGTGGTGGCGGTGGCGCAGGCCTGGGTGATGTTCTGGCCCGGCGCCTGGCCGGCGCCCATCATGGCCGCGGCCCAGGGCGCGCCGTAGAAGATCGACTTCTGCCCCACCGACACGCCCAGGTAGAGGTAGTCGAAGATCGTGGGGTCGATACCGCGGCTGGCGAACCAGCGCTTGCTGGTGGCCGCGCCCAGTTCGATGGAGTTGGCGTTGGCCAGGCTGCCCATCCACTTGCAGAAGGGGCTGGAGTAGTAACCGCCGTAGGGGATATAGGCGTTCTTGAACATGTCTTTTCTCCTCGACGTTCAGTCGCGTGTCAGATGCTCGCGCAGACCGCCCCACTGGGGCTGGAAGAGCGCCGCCGGCATCTCGCGCAACGAGGTGGCGATGCGTGGCACGAAGTCCATGGCCGCCAGGATGTCGCGCTCGATATCGATGCCCGGGGCGATCTCGGTGAGGGTGACTTCGCCATCGAGCAGTTCGAAGACGCAGCGCTCGGTGACGAACAGCACCGGCTTGCCGGTCTCCTGGGCATAGCGGCCGCTGAAGGTGATCTGGTCGACGCGCTGCACGAACTTGCGGCGATGCCCCTCCTGGCGAATGGCGAGGCGGCCGTCCTCGATCGCCAGCTCGCCGCCGTTGGTGAAGGTGCCGCAGAACACCACCTTGCGAGCGTTCTGGCTGATGTTGATGAAGCCGCCCGGCCCCACCACCTTGTCGCCGAACTTGCTGACGTTGAGGTTGCCTTCGTGATCGGTCTGGGCCAGACCCAGGAAGCAGACGTCCAGCCCGCCGCCGTCGTAGAAGTCGAACTGGTAGCCGTGGTCGATGATCGCTTCGGCGTTATAGGAGGTGGCGAAGTCGCCGCCACTGGCGGGCACTCCGCCATAGGTGCCGAGCTCGGTGGTCAGGGTCATGAGGTCGCTGACGCCCTCCTCGGCGGCCACGCTGGATACCCCTTCGGGCATGCCGATGCCGAGGTTGACGATGCCCCCCGGCACCAGCTCCATGGCGGCACGCCGGGCGATCACCTTGCGCGGATCCAGCGGCAGCGGCTTGATACCGCCCAGCGGCATCCTGAGGTCGCCTGAAAGCGCCGGGTTGTAGGTGGTGGTGATGGTCTGCATGTGATGCTCGGGCTCGGCCACCACCACGTAGTCGACCAGGTCGCCCGGTACCTTGACCTGCTTGGGGTGCAGGCTGCCCTGGGTAGCCAGGTACTCCACCTGGGCGATGACGATACCGCCGCTGTTCTTGGCCGCCTGGGCCATGGAGAGTTGCTCGAGGAGCAGTGCCTCGCGCTCCATGCTCAGGTTGCCGCGCTCGTCGGCGGTGGTGGCACGAATCACCGCCACGTCGACCGGGAAGGTGCGATAGAGCAGCCACTCCTCGCCTTCGAGTTCGACCAGCTTGACCAGGTCCTCCTCGGCGGCGGCATTGGCCTTGCCACCCTCGAGGCGCGGGTCGACGAAGGTGCCCAGCCCCACCTTGCTGATCACGCCGGGCTTGTTGCCGGCAATGTGGCGCCATAGGTGAGCCAGTACGCCCTGTGGCAGCAGGTAACCCTCGAGGTGGTTCTCGCGGATCAGCTCGCCCATGCGCGGGGCCTGGCCGGTGTGCCCGCTGATCAGTCGCTTGACCAGGCCGGCATGGCCCAGGTGGTTCATGCCGCGGGTCTTGCCGTCGCCGCAGCCACAGCTGTGCGCCACGGTGAGGTTGCGGGGGGCACCGGTCTCCAGGAAGCGCGCCTCCAGTGCGGTGGCCACGGCTTCGGCAAATCCGCTCAGGCCGGCGGTGGTCCAGATGACGGTGTCGTCATCCTGAATCAGGCTCGCCGCGGTGCTGCTGTCGATGACCTTGTTCACTCTCTCGCTCTCCTTGGGGAGACATTTTTCATTGAAGCATCAATATATTATTGTATAAACAAACTAAATAGTCGGAGCTTGAGCCGCCAATGGCGAGCGTCAGGCGCCCGCCTTCTTTCGTCTCAGCCGCCGGTCAGCGCCAGCACGATCTGGGGATAGAAGACCACCAGTGCGACGACCACGATGTCGGCCACCAGGAAGGTCGTCACGCCCTTGAAGATGTCCATCAGGGAGGCGTACTGACCCGCCACGCCCTTGATCACGAAGATGTTCATGCCCACCGGCGGGGTGATCATGCCGATCTCGAGCAGCTTCACCAGCAGTACGCCGAACCAGATCAGGCTCACGTCGTAGAGTTCGAACACCGGCAGCAGCACGGGTAGGGTCACCAGCATGGCGCCGAAGGGCTCCATGAAAAGCCCCAGGAAGAGGTAGATCAGCACCACCACCAGCATCAGTTCGAGATAGGAGAGTTCCCAGCCGGTCACCGCGCCGGTGATGAAGCCGGCCAGGCCGCTCAGGCTCAGGAAGAGGGTGAACATGCTGGCGCCGACGCCGATGATCAGCAGTGCCGAAGTGGTAGAAAGAGTCTCGAGCAGCGCGGCCTTCATCGCCTTGCCATCCAGGCGCCCCAGCACCAGGCCGATGAGGATCGCTCCGGCGGCCCCCACGGCACCGGCTTCGGTGGCGGTAAAGAACCCCGAGAACAGGCCGCCGAACACCAGCACCCCCAGCACCAGCACCGGCCAGATGTCGAGCAGCGCCTGTCGGGCGGTGATGTCGCGAGCCCCCACGGCTTCCCGCGGCACGATGTCCGGTCGCAGCCAGCTGACCACCAGGATCACCAGGCTATAGCTCAGGGCCGTCAACAGCCCGATGGTGATGCCCCCCAGGAACACCTGGGTGATCGACACCTGGGCGAAGACGCCATACACGATCATCAGGATGCTGGGCGGGATCAGCGCGCCGATGGTGCCGCCGGCGGCGATGGTGCCGCAGGCGAAGCTCGGCTTGTAGCCACCGCGTACCATCTCGGGAATGGCAATGCGCCCCATGGCCGCCGAGCAGGCCACGCTCGAGCCACTCACCGCGGCGAAGCCGGAGCTGGCCACGATGCTGGATATCGCCACCCCGCCGGGCAGCCAGCGAAACACCACCTTGGCGGCATTGAAGAGCCCGTTGGTAAGCCCGGTGTGATAGCAGACGAAGCCCATCAGCAGGAACATCGGCACCGCGCTGAGCGTCCACTTGGCGATGAATTCATAGGGCGTAGAGGAGAGCATGCCGATAGCGGTGTTCCAGCCGAACATCATCGTCATGCCGCCCAGCGCAACTACGACCAGCGAGAGCGCCACCGGCACCCGTAGCGCCAGCAGCAGCATCAGGATGGCGAGGCCGTAGAAGCCAACGTCAACGGACATGGAGATCACCTATCATCAGACGTGCCGGAAGGAGGGGCCGTGTCTCTGAGCAGGAACGGCAGCCGTACCACACAGACCACCGCCGCCAGGGCGAAGGCAGCGGGCAAGGCGAAGTAGGTCGGCCAGACCGGCATGGGGAAGTTCAGCGACATCACATAGGAGCCGATGTCGTACTGCTCCATCGCCTTGCCCCAGGTGGCCACGGCCAGTACGCCATAGACCGCGGCCGAGAGCAGCGACACCAGCACGTCGGACAGGCGCACCAGCCAGGGCTTCATCAGCCCTTCCAGGGCTTCCACGGCGATCATCTCCCGGCGCCACTCCACCCAGCCCAGCGGCAGCAGCGCCAGGGTGATCAGGTAGTAGCGGGTCACCAGCTCCACGGTAGCGGGGATCGACACGGACAGCGTGGCGCGCAGCAGCACATCGAGGGTGATGTGGATCACCATCAGCAGAATGCCGAGCGTCCCCAGCAGGGCCAGGCCGACGGCGGCCCGGTTGGTGAGACGGTAGAGAGCATCCATGACGAGTCTCCGAGAGGGGCGGTACCGAAGGCCGGCGTGCCGGCCTTCGGGCTAGGAGCCTGGCGGCATCAGGTTCCGTAAGTGGAGAAATCCACCCCGTCCCAGATCTCGCGATTCATGGCCTCGGCAACCGCTTCGGGATCCGCGCCGACCTCCTCGACGATGGCGGTCCACTTCTCCACCAGCGACTGGAAACGCTCGATCTTGGCCGACGCATCTTCCACGCCGTGGCGGCTCTCCGCCTGCTCCGCGGCATAGACCAGGTCTTCCTCGAGGAAGGCCTCTACGGCCTCCATCAGCTCGGGCTCGGGTTCCAGAATCTCGATACCGCTTTCGCGTGCAACCTCGCGGGCCTCGTCGGCCATCTCGTAACCCCAGCGCTGGGTGATGGCGGCGGATGCCTCGACCGAGGCATGCACCAGCGCCTCACGCTGCTCGGCAGCAAGCGAGTCCCACGCCTGCTGACCGACCGCATGGGAAATGGTGCTATGGAAAGTGCCCAGCTCGACATCGGTGACATAATTCAGCACGTCATCCAGCCGGAAGGAGATGATGTCGGCAACGGAAGCGATGGTGCCTTCGATCACACCCTGGGAGAGCGATTCGTAAGTCTCCCCCACCGGGATGGAGGCCGGCGACACCCCCACGGATTCGGCCCAGCGAGAGTACTGGGGACCACCCACTCGCATGCGCAGCCCCTGGAGGTCGTCGAGAGAACGTACCGGCTCGGTACTCAGTATCCGGTAGAGATCCGAGGCATGAGAGCTGGTATAGACGATGCCCAGTTGCTTGAGCTCCTGCTGACACTCGGCACAGGTGACGATGTATTCGGTTACCGCCGCGCCCATGGCATGGGGATTGGTACCCAGGAAAGCCAGGTCGCCGACCAGGTTGATCTCGGGCAGGTCGGCCGGGAAGTAGGCCGGCAGGAAGAGACCGACCTCCACCAGGCCGCTCTTGATGGCGTTACGCATGTTGCCGATGTTGGCCACCTCGGTCCCCAGCAGGTTGCCCGTCAGTTCACCATCGGTCTTCTCGGCCAGACGCTCGGCAAATTCGGTGAACATGGGGTTGTAGGCGGGATGCGCCGGCGGCACACCGGGCGCCATGCGCAGATCGCGGGCCTGGGCTTGGCCGGCGAGCGCCAGGCTCCCGACGGTAGCGGCGACGGCAAGGGTCTTGAACAGCGTGCGACGTGTCATGGGTTACCTCGGCGGCTTATATTTGTTTGTGTATAAAACAATGGTTATTACCATCTATTTGAAAGCCGATTATAGTCCAGACAGCAACCCCTCCTGATACCCGACTTTGGTATAGGCGTCAGCGCTCGCTGGCCTGGGGCTTTTCTCCAGGCGCAGTGATGCCGCCCCGGTACGGGGCAGGAGAGAGATTTCGGGTCGAAGATCGAGGAACGGAGCCAAGCGGGAGTCGCCCAAGCACCTTCATTGGCACAGCAGAGCGAGCGCCTGGACCCTGGTTGAAAGCCCGACTCGAGTAGGTAACACGAAACCAAGCTGCTGGGCGAAGCTTGTCAGCGCTTAGACCACCAGGCGCGAGATCATATAGCTTTCGCCATCTTCAGCTATGACGCGAATTGAAGACGAAGCGGCCAAGGTAAGCAGCTCTTCCAGCGAGACCCTAGCGGAAGACAGATCAACCGTTTGCTGCGCAAGATCGCTCGTGTCGATGGGCTGGCGCTTGTGGGGCTCGGATATGATTCGCCTAACTGCCAGAATTGAACCAGCTCAGATCCAGACGTCATTCTCGGCGGTCCGCTCGCCTCCGGCCTGCCCCGTATTCAGAACCCCGCGCGGCTCGATCAGCATCACTTCCGCCTCCTGCTCGGCGAAAGGCTTGTGCTCGACGCTCTTCGGGACCACCAACATCTCACCGGCGGCCAGGTTAACCGCACCATCGCGGAAGTCGATGCGCAGGTTGCCCTTGATCACCAGGAACACCTCATCCGTCTCGGGATGATCATGCCAGACGAAATCGCCCTCCAGCTTGACCACCTTGAACTGGTAGTCGTTCATCTCGGCAATCATCCTGGGTGACCACTGCTCGTTGAGCAGGCCAAGCTTCTGCTGGATATCGATCGCCTTGTAGTCCATTTCCCCTCCCCTCGTCGGAGACCGTTCGAGTCGCCGAATTGGCTCGCCCCGCAATCGGCCGCGATATAGCTACGCTAGCCGAGCGAGGCGAGACAAAACAGGGACAGTTATGCCCTTCCGCACATGGCAGTTGAGGCTTTGACCATCACCATCCGGTATCAAGACCAGCTTGCCTTAGAGGCGCTAGCTCTCCAGCGCCGCGAACGCTTCGGCGATGGTGGGTGGAGCCGTGGGGCGGGAGTACATCGTCTTCAGGAACTCTCTCAGCCGCGGCGCATCGCCGAGCATGTCCTCCTCGTTCGCCCAGTCCAGGGTATAGGCGGCGTTGAAGTCGGCCACGCTGAGCCGGTTGCCCACCAGGTACTCGCGCTCCTTCATATGCCGCTCGAGCACGGCCACCATCTCCACGCACTCCTGCCTCGCCTGATCGACATCCTGGGGCAACCGTTGCTCTTCCGGGTAAATGAACGTCTGGCGCGCAATGCGCCACAGTGGCTGCTCGATCTCGGTCACCAGGAAGAAATTCCAGCGATGCATCTGGGCCCGCTCCTCGACAGTATCCGGGATGAAACCCGCCTGTGGGTACTTTTCGGCCAGGTAGAGCTGTATCGCAGCCGATTCGGTCAGCACGAGGTCGCCATCGACCAGCACGGGAATCTTGCCGGCGGGGTTGAGAGAAAGGAATGCCTGCTGCTGGTGTTCACCTTGCATGAGGTCCACCGGGCGCGTCTCGTACTCCAGGCCCAGTTCGTTGAGCAGCCAGATGGCCCGTAGGGTGCGGGTCGGGGGCGTGCCGTAGAGTGTGATCATTGTCAGCTCCGTGGTTTGGCATGGATTCGCTGTTTCCTTGGCTCTTGATCCACTCGAACCGCTGCGGGCGGAATCGACACCACCTAAGCAAAATACCCCTTCCATAACGCAAAGAGCCAGCGCTGTGCGCTGGCTCTTTGCGTCGTATCGAGTTGCCGCCCCGCCTCGATGCAGGCGTGAGCTCTTGCGTCAGATATAAAAGTTGTAGCGCAAGCGGCCCTGGTTCTGGCGGTAGGCACTCTCGGTCATCCGCTCAAGCAGACGATAGGCGGCCAGGCCGAAGCGCTTGAGCAGGGAGGCCTTAGGAGCCGTAGCGGTTACGTCGAGAGAAATCGTTTGGGTAGTCATGGCATGGACCCCGGTTATTTCATAAGGATGCTAACAGAATAACCTAGAGTTAGACTTTAGTCCAATTTCTTAGCCTTTAGTCGCATGCGCCATGACGCTTGTTTCATCCCCTCCGCTTTCGTCCTCTCAGCATTCAAGCCTCACTACGCTCGGAGGCGGTGGCTCGCGATAAAGCGCCTCGACGATGTCGGCCCGGTTCTCCAGCACGGCCCGCTGGTTGATCGAGCCCTTGTCGGTGATCTCGTGGGCATCCAGGCGCGGCGGCCCGTCGAGCAGCACCAGGCGCCGCACCCGGGTGGAGCTACCCGTGCTGTGGGCGTCCAGGTCGCGCAGCATCTGCAGGAATCGCTCGCGCACCGAATCGCTTGCCAGCACCGCGGCGGCATCGGCCGCGCCGCCCAGCCCCGCCAGTTCGCGACACTTCTCCAGGTCGGGGAATACCATGACCGAGACATAGGGCTTGTCGATCCCGGCGATCACCACGTCCTTTACGTGGGGGGCGCCGGCTTCGATGATGCGCGCCCGCAGCGGCCCGACGCTGACCCAGGTGCCGGTATCCAGCTTGAAGTCCTCGGAGATGCGTCCGTCGAAGCTCATGCCGCGCTGGGGGTCGTCCGGGTCGATGAACTTGACCGCATCGCCCAGGCAGTAGTAGCCCTCCTCGTCGAAGCTCTTCGCGGTGACCTCGGGCTGGCGCCAGTAGCCCGGCATCACGTTAGGGCCTTTCACCCGGCACTCCAGCTTGCCGCCGTTCGGCACCAGCTTGATCGTCACCCCGCGGGCGGGCAGGCCCACCACGCCCGACCTGGATTCCTCCAAGGAGGCGAACATCGCCGAGGGCGCGGTCTCGGTGGCGCCCAGGCCGGTCAGCATGCCCACCTTGCAGCCCAGGGTCCGGATGGCCAGGCGGTCGAGCTCGTCCCAGATGTGCTGGGAGAGCCCCGCCGCGGCGAAGAACATCAGGTTGAGGCGGGAGAAGAAGGTCTCACGCAGGGCATCCTCGCGCTTCAGATAGTCCACCAAGATCTCGAAGCCCTTGGGCACGTTGAAGTAGACCGTCGGTGCGATCTCGCGCAGGTTGGCGATGGTGGTCTCGAACTCGCCCGGCACCGGGCGGCCGTCGTCGATGTAGAGGCTGCCGCCGTTGTAGAGCACGATGCCGACGTTGTGGTTGCCGCCGAAGGTGTGGTTCCAGGGCAGCCAGTCCACCAGTACCGGCGGTTCGTCGCGCATGAAAGGCATCAGGGAAGCCAACATCTCCTGATTGGCGCAGAGCATGCGATGGGTGTTGATGACCCCCTTGGGCATGCCGGTGGAGCCGGAGGTGAACAGGAACTTGACGATGGTCTCGGGGGTGACGGCCGCACGGGCTTCATCCACCGCCGCGGTCACGGGCGTATCCAGTAGCGTATCGAAGGCACTCACGCCCGGAAATCCTGCCGGGTCCACGGCCACGCAGCCGCAGTCGGCCGGCTGCACCGCCGCCAGGGCCGGTGCGAAATCCTTGGCCTTGTCGACCATCAGCAGGCCGGGGGTGAGCAGCTCGACAATATGACGCAGCTTGCCGAAGTCGCGGCTGACCAGCGAATAGGCCGGCGATACCGGGGCAAAGGGGATGCCCACGTACATTGCCGCCAGCGCCAGCTGCAGGTGCTCGATGGAGTTGCCGCTGAGGATGGTCAGTGGCCGCTCGACGCTCAGGCCGTGGTTCAGCAGCCCCTGCGCCAGGCTGCGTACCCGCGTCAGAGTCTCCGCGTAGCTCAGGCGCTGCCACTCGCCGGTACCGTCGCGTCGTGCCACGAAGGTGCGGTCGGGTGCTTCGTGGGCCCAGCGCTCCAGGCAATCGAGCAGCGTGTCGGGATAGGCGCCGAGGGGTTCCTCGACGCTGAGAAGTCGGGTTCCGTCATCGCGCAGAGTCAGCTTGGCAGTGGCGGTGCCCAGATGGACATCGCGAAAGGAGTGAGACATGGGCGCTCCGGCTGTTTGTGATCGTTATCAGCATCGAAAGGGGCATCTCGCTACCCTCGGCATGGGAGCCTTGGTAACATGGAGTCCAGTATTTTTTTAAATTGTTGGTGTGTCAAACATTTCGCCAGCATAACATTATAGTCCGATGAGCCGAAGGCAGATAACGAAAGCTTTCAGATCAAAGAGATAAGCGCGGAGAGACGTACAACGGAGACGGTTGCCCTGGCTGAGCTGCGACTAAAGTAGATGCCCTAGCGGGCCTCGCCGACCGGTATCCGATAGGCTGTTCGCTGCTTTCCGCCTCATGGCTCACCCAACGTCAGGGCCGACCAACCTATGAGCAACGACGACCAGAACGGAATCGATTACTCCATGCTGCAATCGCGCCTCGGCTACAAGCTACGCCGAGCGCAGCTCGTCTACTTCGACGTGTTCTTCGAAGCCTGTGCCCAGGAAGGCATTACCCCGGGGCTGTTTAGTATCCTCGCCATCATTTACCACAATCCGGGGCTTACCCAGTCGGCGGTTTCCACGGCCCTGGACGTGGACCGCTCGGCCATGGTGGCGGCCATCGACAAGCTGGAGAGCATGGAGGTAGTGGAGCGCCGCAAGTCGAAGAACGACCGTCGCTCCTATGCGCTCTACCTGACGGAAAAGGGCAAGACCTTCACCGAGCGGCTCAACCGCAAGGTCGCCGCGGGGGAAGACAACTTCGACAGCTTCATGAAGGAAGGTGAGCGCGAGTGGCTGCTCGATCTTCTCGACCGCATCATCGAGGCCAGGAAGGGAGGCTGAACAGGTAGCGGTGAGCGCTTTCCAGCGGATCAGGGAGAGGGCATGTCCCGTTTTTGGGGTCGCGCCCGCTTAGCAGCTATGGGGATCGTCTTTTTCATCGAACCCCTCGCCCAACAATTGCCGAGCGAGGGGGATGAACAATGACTCCTTCGAGCACGCCAACGCCGCGTAGCCCAAGCGCTGTTTACAGGAACTTGGTCAGCTGCAGGCGGAAGGTATCGCCCTCGCTCTCTAGCCCCTTCAGCCCACCCGCCTCGGCATCGTACTCGTGGTAGACAGCCCCCTTGAGCATGACCCCGGCCGTGGGCCAGAGGTAGCCCGCCTCGGCGCCGATGGCGTGGCGCTCCGCCTTGGCGCCGGTCGGTGCGCCGTCATCGGCTTCGAGCTGCCAGGCATCGTATCCCACCAGGCCCAGCTCGAGACCACTTTCCAGGCGATGGCCGAAACCCCACTCCACCAGCCAGCTGTCTCCCGGGGTGATGCCGGTCACGTCCTGCTCGGTTTTGATCTCGTAGCGAGAGAGGGCTGAGAAGTTCCAGCGCCGCTCGGCATCGAAGTGCCAGATGCCCCCCAGGGTGAACATGGTCGTGCCGTAGCCCTTTCCTACCGACGCCGGGTTGCCAGCCTCGAAGTCGGCGCTGTCGAACCAGTGTCCGGCGGCGAAGGTGGCGTCCCACTGTTCCCCATGCCAGCCCAGGATCAGCGGGCCGACGAAGACGTCGCCGATGCCGTCATCGTCGAAACCCTGCCCACCGGCAATATCCAGGTCGAACTCGATGTCGAGCATCGGCACGATCGCTTCCATCCCGTAGTCGGCCCCGAGGAACCGGTTGCCGGTCATCCAGATGAAGCGATGGGCCAGCGCGGTGACCGAGCCACTGTTGTTGCCGGGCACGGCATCACCCGAAGCGTCGTTGAAGCGGTCGACGTCATAGTGGAGCAGGTAGCCTCGGTAATAGAGCCCCTCGGGTGGCGCGGCGGCCGCGCTCAACCCCTCGATTCCCGGTGGATAGTGGCCGTTGACGGCGAGAGCGGGCGTGACGACGAGACTGGCCCCCAAGGCAACCAGCCAGGAAAGTGTCGAAGTCTTCATCAAGAGTTTTCTCTTTTGTTGGTGGCTTGCCCTGCCGCTCCTCGCAAGGAGAGGCAGGGCTGCCGCTCGTAGATCAGAACGGATAGGCGCGTGGTGTCTGCTGTACGCTGACCCAGTGGTCGGTAGTGAACTCCTCGATGGCCCAGTCACCGTTGAAGCGGCCTAGCCCGGAATTCTTCTCGCCGCCGAACGGCACGTGAGCCTCGTCGTTGACCGGCATGTCGTTCACATGGGTCATTCCCGCCTTGATGCCTTGGGCGAAGCGCAGGCCTCGCGCCAGGTCGCCGCTGAACACGGCACTCGACAGGCCGTACTCAGTGCCGTTGGCGAGCTCCAAGGCATGCGCCTCGTCGCGGGCTCTCTGGATACCCACCAGCGGGCCGAAGATCTCCTCGCGGCTGATCTCCATGTCCGCCGTGACGTCACCGAAAACATGAGGCGGCACCAGCTGCCCCTGGATCTCGCCTTCCAGCAGCACGGTCGCGCCTTCCTTCCGGGCAGTGGCAATCTTCGCCTCCAGCCCTTCACGCTGTTTGGCATTGATCACCGGCCCTACCACGGTGGCCATGTCGTCGGGGTCCCCCACTCGCAGTCCTTTGACCTTCTCCACGAAACGCTCGACGAAGACGTCGTAGAGGTTCTCGGCAACGATGATGCGGTTGACTGCCATGCAGATCTGGCCCTGGTGCAGGAACTTGCCCATTGCCGCGGCGTTCACTGCCTGATCGAGATCGGCATCGTCCAGCACCACGAAAGGGCTGTTGCCGCCCAGTTCCAGCGAGACCTTCTTGATATGCTCGCCGCCGCTGGCAATGCGGCCGATGCCGCGGCCAACCTGGGTGGAGCCGGTAAAGGAGATAAGCCGCGGCACGCGGTGCTCTACGAAGGCATCGCCGATCTCGCTGCCGGCTCCCACCACCACGCTGAGCAGCCCCTCGGGCAAGCCGGCCTCCTCGAAGATCCTCGCCAGCAGCAGGCCGCCGGTGACAGGGGTGTCGCTAGCCGGCTTGACCACCACGGCGTTACCCAGCGCCAGCGCCGGAGCGATGGAACGCTGGGAAAGATGCAGCGGGAAGTTCCACGGGCTGATCACCCCCACCACGCCCAGCGGATTGCGGTAGACACGGTTCTCCTTGCCCGGCACGTTGGAGGGCAGCGTCATGCCGTGTACGCGGCCTGGCATGCTGGCAGCCTCCAGGGTAATGCCACGGGCCGCGCCCCACTCGACGTTGGCCTTGAGACGAGTACTGCCCGACTCGCGGATCAGCCAGTCGACGATCTCCTCCTTGCGTGCGTCGAAGATCGCCACCACCCGATGCAGCAGAGCGCTGCGCTCGGCCGGCGGGGTCGCCGCCCACTCGGACTGGGCCCGCTCGGCCGCCACGAAGGCGGTATCCAGATCTTCGCATGTTGCCAGGCGGATCGAGAGCAGCGAGCTGCCGTCGAAGGGGTTGGTCACCTCATTGCAGCGTTCGCTTGCGCCTTCGCGCCACTCGCCGGCGATGGGTTGGAGATGGAAGTCACGGTAAGCGTCACTCATGGTAATTACTCCTTGTTACTCGACAACCTCAAAGCCGGATGCCCGATTTGCCGGGCGACAGGATGCCGTTGGGATCCAGCGCCCGCTTGAGGGTTCGGTGAACTTCGCGAAGCGGCTCGCCGAAGGTGCCGGCGACCTGCTCCATGAACTCGGTGTTGGTGCGATAGAGGCCGTAGCCGCGCTTGGCGAACTCGTCGATCAGCTCAGCGAAGCAGTCGTGGGCGCGCTGGGTCTCTTCCGGATCCTGGCGGTTGTAGAGCAGGTCGATGACGTGGTGCATGTCGCGCCAGCCGACGATGTACTCGGCGACGTAGTCGAAGCCGTACTTGCCGAGAATGCGCTGGGCCAGCTCGGTCTGGTCCTTGGTCTCGCTACCCTTGGCCTGGGAGACCGGGGCGAACCACATGGAGCCGCCGCCCCCGCGCCAATTGTAGAGGCCGAACTCCTGCAGGTTCATGTCGCCCTTCATCAAGGCCGAGCGATAGGAGAAGCCGCCGCCGCGCCGTTCGGCTTCCTCGCCATACATGATCTTGGCCTTGCCACTCGCCCCGAAGGCCTGCTCGACGATCTTCCAGTTGACCTCGATCTGCTCCGGCGTGCCGTAGAGCGCCGCATAGACGTTCCACTCGCCGACGCCCTCGTCCGCCTTGATGCGCTCAATGGCCTCGCGCGGGATGGAGTCGGTGCCGTCGTAGTACTGCTTGCGCGTGACATGGGTACCCGCGTCCCACAGGGTATGCACGATGACCACGGCGTTGGGGATAATCTGGGCGATGCGCAGGGGGCGCAGCACATCGACGATCTCCTCGATGTCCTCCGGATCCTGGTACTGGATCAGGAAGGGGCGGTAGGCCGGCGGCTCGGGCATCAGCCACAGGCCCATCTTGGTGACGATGCCGAAATTGGACTGGGTGAAAAGACCGTCGATATAGGGACCGTAGCCCCACTTGAAGACCTGCCAAGAGCTGGAGTTCTCGATGCCGCCCATGCCGGTACGCACCACCTCGCCGTTGGCCAGAACCACTTCCATGCCGCACTGGAACATGAAGTGCTCGCCATAGGGGGTGTAGCCCACGCCCCGGTCCAGGGTGTTGCCCACCGGCCCGGCGATGGCCGAAGGTGCCGGCGGATCCAGCCACAGCTTGAGGTCGTTCTCCTTGATGTAGTCGTAGAGCTGCTGGTAGGTGACACCCGGCTCGAGCAGTGCCGTGCAGACATCGGGGTCGACGTCCAGGATCCGGTTCATACGGTGCAGGTCGAGGATCACCTGGCCGGTCTCGCCGGGGGCGGCACTGCCGTAGCCCAGGTTCTTCCCGGTGGAGATGGTCCAGATCGGTATCCGATACTCGTTGCAGACACGCACGATGGCCTGCACATGCTCGGTACTGGTCGGCAGCAGGGCGGCGGAGGGAATGTAATCGTCGCTGTCGCCGGCCATCATGATCTTGCTGTAGGGGGCCAGTCGGTCGCTGTCGGTCAGGACATGCTCGGCACCGAGGGTCTCGCGGAAGCGATCCAGCGCGGCATCGAAATCTGTCTCGGATACGCCCTTGGGCAGAATGCGCTCGTTAGTGCTCATGAAGTCGTCTCTCGTTTGTTCTGTTCAGGGAACCTAAAGGCGAACCAGGAAGCTCAGTTCCTCGCCACAGGCCGCATCATCGACATCGGCGTGTCGGAACTGCGGCGCGCTTCGCCTCGTCTCCTGACTAAGGGCCAAGCGTGCATATTCACGCCCCAGCGCGGCCTGCCAGCTGCCCTGTGCTGCCACCAGGGGCTCCATGATCCGGCCACGGTGACTCAGCAGCCGATGTCCTGCCGACCCATGGCGCCCCAGAGCCAGGATCCGGCCGCGCCCCGCCAGCAGGCTGGAGAGCAGCACCAAGCCGGCTTCGTCGGTGAACCCCGTCGCCAGACGGTTGGCGGGCAGCGCCGCCAGGGCCAACGGGTCGAAGCTGCCCGCATAACGAGGCATCCAGCCTTTCTCACGCAGGCCCGACCCCAGCTCGGCTGCCGAGCGATCGTTCCCATAGAGAATGATTTCGCCGTACTCCTCCTCACCGTCCGCCCCGGCTTTAGCGGCCCACGTAGCGCCCACGGCGAAGGGCGACGCGGCCCCCATCAGCAGGCCGTTCCTGATCAGTTGTCGACGTGTCAGCTGCATGGGCTTACTCCTCCCCTGCTTCCGGCTCGGCGAAGTCACCCCGCGCCAAGGCCTCGGCCAGGGCATCGAGTTCGGCATCGCTGATCTTGGCGTCCCGGAAGGCAGGCATCGCCGCGCGACCGTTGCGCACGACCCCGCGGATATGGGTGCTCCAGGCCTCCCTTCCAGCCTCGGGAACGGCCATGGTGATGGTGTCGGGTCCCACCCCGTATTCGCTGGCGTGGCAGTAGGAACAAACCTGGCGATAGATTTCGGCAGGCTCACGCTCATCGGGCTCAGCCGCGGCAATAGCCGGCTGCATTAGCGCGCCGAGCAGGATCAAGGGCGTGCCTATGAGCGAGGGGACGCGCCAGGAAGGCGCAATTGTTGTGCTGTGCATGTCGGTGTCACCCGTCTGTTCGTCAAGGGCTGGTCACAGTGGAGGCACCGATGCTGACTCTTATACTTTAGTATAAATCAATAGGTTAGCGTCGGGCTCCGCCACAACTACTGTCAAGAACCGTGCCGAAAACGGAAAAAACGTCCCCACGCCACGGCGCTACGCTGCGCGATTATGAATAAAGAAGTACGTAATACGGACGAATGTTCGCAACTTGCCTAACCATATGGTGAGCCCCTGAGCATATGGTGAACCCTTACCTTTCACGCCTTTTCCTCGCCCGCCGAACCAAGTGATATCCTGCTGCAAGCGTCTCCAACCGACCCGAGCCCTATGCCCTCCATCCCCCGTTATCCGAGTGCCCGAGACCTGATGGATGCCCTGCGCTTCCTGCCGGAGGAGGGGCAGATCTGGCTGGGGGAGCAGCGCATGCTGCTGATGCCGCTCGCCGCCTCGGCCTTCTTTCGCAACGAGCTGATCCATACGCTGGGCATGAAGCGTGCACGGGGTATCTTCATGCGGTTGGGCTACTACTCGGGCCTGACGGACGCCGAACTGGGGCACAAGCTTCGCGGCGGTGAGGAAGAGTTGGAGGAGAGCTACCTGGCCGGCCCGCAACTGCATGCCCTGCAAGGTCACGTGCAGGCGATACCGATCAAGCTCGAGATGGACCTGGAGAAAGACCGTTTCTACAGCGAGTTCGTGTGGAAGGGCTCCTTCGAGGTGGATGCCTGGCAGGCTCACGGCCCCCAGAGCGAACCGGTGTGCTGGACGCTGCTCGGCTACGCCTGCGCCTATGCCAGCCAGTTGCTGGGGCGTGAGGTACAGTTTCGCGAGGTAAGCTGCCGCGGCTGCGGCGATGCGGAGTGTCGCATCATCGGTCGGCTGGCCGAGGAGTGGCCCGACCATGCCGCCTTCGCCGAGCAATTCAGGGAGGCGCCGCTGATCGATGAGCTGTACGAGCTGCAGGCACGTCTCGCCACCCTGGAGGAAGACCGGGTGCGCACGCCGGACCAGGACGACTGGGCCCCCATCGGCTCGGCCCCGGCCTTCCTGGATATGCTGGCGCTGCTCGACAGCGCCGCGCCGTCGGACGTCCCGGTGTTGCTGCTGGGAGAAACCGGTACCGGCAAGGAGATCCTCGCCCAGCGCCTGCACGAGCGAAGCCAGCGCGCCCGGGGCCCCTTCGTTGCGGTCAACTGCGCGGCGATCCCGCCGGACCTGGTCGAGTCGGAGCTGTTCGGAGTCGAGAAAGGCGCCTATACGGGGGCGGTGCAATCGCGCATGGGGCGCTTCGAAAGAGCCGACGGCGGCACGCTGTTCCTCGATGAGGTCGCCGAGCTCTCGCCGCGTGCCCAGGCCGCCCTGCTGCGAGCGCTGCAGGAGCACCAGATCGAGCGCGTCGGCGGGCAATCGGTTAAGCGCGTGGATGTTCGAATCATTGCGGCCACCCATACCGACCTCATGCAACGGGTCGAGCAGGGCACTTTCCGCAAAGATCTCTTCTATCGGCTCAACGCCTTTACCCTGGCCGTGCCGTCGCTTCGTGAGCGACGCGAGGACATTGGCCCCCTGGCGGAGCACTTCCTGGCACACTTCGAGCGCCAGTATCAGCGCCGCACCCTGGGTTTCACCGATCAGGCCCGTGCGGCGATGGCGGAGTACCCCTGGCCCGGAAATATTCGCGAACTCAAGAATACCGTGGAGCGGGGTTTGATTCTGACCAGTCACCAGAAGCACGTCAGTGAAAAGGCGCTCTTCGGCGACTCCCGCATGCCCGGCATGGAGCGTGACAAGGGGCAAGGACTCGATGCGCGTGGCATGTTGACCGCGCCCACCCCGGTAACGGGCGAAGCGGATAGCGTTCACCGGCACATAGCTGCACTGATCGATGCCGGCTTGAGCCTAGAAGATATCGAGAAGGAAATGCTGCTGGCAGCGCAGACCGGCAGCGACGGTAACATTACTGCCGCCGCCCGCCGGCTGGGCATGACACGCCCCGCCTATGCCTATCGACTGAAAAAATACGGCCTGCGCTGAGACGCTTTTTCGCGCATACGTGAGCCGCGGCTCGACCGGTCGGGGCTGGACCGAGCCAAACCATATGGGCGAGAGCGGCTAGATGGGATAGTACCGCGGCCCCAACTGCACCGTGATCCAGCGCAGCTCGGTGAACGCCTCGATGCCCGCCTTGCCGCCGAAGCGCCCGTAGCCGCTCGACTTGGTGCCGCCGAAGGGCATCTGCGGCTCGTCGTGCACCGTGGGGGCATTGATGTGGCAGATGCCCGAGCGGATCTTCCCGGCCACTTTCCATGCACGCGCCGTATCGCGACTGAACACCGCCGCCGAGAGGCCGTACTCGCTGTCGTTGGCGACTCGAAGGGCTTCCTCCTCGCCCTCGACGCGCATCACCGCCACCACCGGCCCGAAGGACTCCTCGGCGTAGAGGCGCATTTGCGGCGTCACGCCATCCACCACCGTGGCCGGCATGACTACGCCTTCCGCCTTGCCGCCACTGGCGAGCCGTGCCCCGTGGCTCTCGGCATCGTCGAGCAGGTCGTTGAGCTTCTTGCCCGCCTCGGCGCCGATCAGGGTGCCAAGTGCATTGCCCTCCCCCCGCGGGTCGCCGGCCTTGAGCGCCGCGGCACGCGTGGCCAGCTTGTCGACAAATTCGTCGGCCACCGAGGCATCGACGATCAGCCGCTCGGTGGACATGCAGATCTGCCCCTGGTTGAAGAACGCACCGAATATCGCCGCGTCCACGGCGGCGTCCAGGTCGGCATCGTCCAGCACCAGGAACGGCGCCTTGCCGCCCAGCTCCAGCAGCACCGGCTTGAGGTGGCGCGCCGCCTTCTCGGCAATGATGCGCCCCACCGCGGTGGAACCGGTGAAGTTGATCCGAGCGACCTGGGGATGCGCGATCAGCGCCTCCACCACCTCGGGCGCGTCGGCCGGGGCGTTGGTGATCACGTTGACCACGCCCTCGCCGAGCCCCGCCTCGACCAGCACCTCGCCGATCAGGTGATGGGTCGCCGGGCACTGCTCCGAGGCCTTGAGGATCACCGTATTGCCGCAGGCCAGCGGCGTGGCCACGGCCCGGGTGCCGAGGATGATCGGCGCGTTCCACGGCGCGATGCCGACCACCACGCCGCAGGGCACGCGTACGCCCATGGCCAGGTTGTCGGGCACGTTGGAGGGAATCACGTCGCCCTGGATCTGGGTGGTCAACGACGCCGCCTCGCGCAGCATGCCGGCGGCCACCATCACGTTGAAGCCAGCCCAGGCCGGCGTGGCACCGGTCTCGTCCACCATGCGCTCGATGAACTCCGCCTGGCGGGCCTCCATCAGCTCGGCCGCCTTGAGCAGCTTCATGCGCCGCTCGCCGGGGCCGCTCTGCGACCAGGCCTCGAAGGCCTTCCCTGCGGCATCCGCTGCGGCATTGGCGTCCGCAACCGAAGCGGCCGCCGCCGTGGTCGTGGCCTGGCCAGTAAAAGGGTTGGCGCGCTCGAAGGTGGCAGATTCGTGGGCGGGTCGGGATCGGCCGCCGATCAGCAAGTCCAGGGTATTCATGGCGTGCTCCGTGTTGTTTTAGTGAAGTGTTTTGGTGGAAACCGGTAGACCTGATATTAGGCTCTGTCTGAAAAGTCGGCGAGCGATGGCCAGACAAGGCAAAAATCGGTGAAATAACGGAGTTTACGAGCTGTAAATGAGTATTTTGAACCGATTTTTAACGCCGTATGGCCGAGCGCAGGCACTTTACGGACAGAGCCTAGTACTTACGCCTCGCACTGCTCGCGCAGGCCCATGGCTTTCTCGTAGATGGCGCGGGCCTCATCCAGTCCACGCTCCTCGAGCCGCTCGAGATAGTTCTCGGTGCCCTGGTTGAGCGGCTCGGCCCAGTCGGGATCGTTGAGCGGGTCCGCTACGACGTGAATGGTGTCGCCCTGGGCCACGGCCTCCTCGCGACCGGCCTTGTCCAGCTCGTCGAAGACCCGCCCCGCCTGCTGGGCCCATTCCATACCGCTGTTCTCGTCGATCACTGCCTGCATCTCGGGAGAGAGGCGTTCGTAACTCGCCTGACTCATCGTCGCCACGATGGCACCGGCGTAGTACGGCACCTGCAGGTGATACTTCGTCAGCTCGTTGATGCGAAACACCTTCATCGCCTCCCAAGGGAAGCTCAGGCCATCCATCACCCCGCGCTGCAGCGAGGTGAAGATGTCCGGCGCCGGCATGCCCAAGGGCTGGGCGCCCATGCTGGCGAGCATCTCACCGGCCACCTCGCTGGGTCGGCGGATGCGCAGCCCCTCGAGGTCGGCCGGCGTGCGGATCTCGGTGTCACGGGTATGCAGGTAGGCCGGCCCGGTGGTGAACAGGAACAGCACGCGGGTATCGTCGTACTCCCCCGTGATATCGCCTTCTTCATTGAGCGTCTGCAGGATGCACGCGCCCTGGGAGGCGCTGTTGACGATACCGGGCAACTGCACGATCTCGGTGAGCGGGAACCGACCGGCGGTATAGCCCTGCAGCGTGACGGCGATATCGGCGATGCCGTTGACCGTCGCGTCATAGGCCTGGTCGGCCTTGCTCAAGGTCTGCGAGGGGTAGATCTCGACCTTGAGTTCGCCGCCGGAATCTTGCTCCACCTGCTCCGCCCAGGCCCGGTAGATCTCCTGGTTGACCGCCGAGCCCTCCGGCCACAGATGCGCCATGCGCAGGGTGGTTTCCGCGCCGGCCGAGGCACACAGCCCCAGTGCGGAAGTGGCGAGCAGCAGGCGTGAAATGGCGTGTTTCATGTCGGTGACCTCTTTGTCGTTGTATTGGTTATGTGATGGGGCTCAGGTCGGCAGGGTCGGTACCTCGATCAGCAGCGGCCGGTCAATGGCGAAGCCTTCCTGCAAGGCGACCTCCAGGGCCTCGCGGGAGTCGGCCAGGCGCGCCTCGACCCCGTAGCCGCGAGCCAGCGCACAGAAGTCGATTCCCGGCACGTCGAGCCCGGGGGCATCGTCGACCGCCATGTGGCGGGCGAAGCCGCGCAGGGCGCCGTAGGTATCGTTCCTGAGGATGATCAGCACCGCCGGAATGCGGTACTGCGCGGCGCTCCACAGTGCGGTGATGGCGTAGCTGGCCGAACCGTCGCCGATCACGCCGATCACCTGCCGCTGCGGCTGGGCGAGCTGCACGCCCAGCGCCGCCGGCAGGCCGAAACCGAGCCCGCCCGCGGCGGGAAAGAAGTAGCTGCCGGGTTGGCGCATCTCGACGCGCTCCCAGAAGATCTCCACTGTGGAGGTCGACTCCTTGACGTAGATGGCGTCCTCCGGCGCAAGCGCATCGAGGGTATCGAACACGTTCGCCGGGGCCAGGCGCCCCTCTCCATCCTCTGCTGCTGCCGGCTTGGGCAACGGCTCAGGCATGGCCCGCTCGCTCGGCGCGATGTGCGGCAGCAGCGCCTCGAGGGTGGCGTGTATATCGCCCACCAGGGCATCGCCCATGGGTGCACGGGCCGCCTCGTTGGCATCGCCAGTGATGTGCACCAGCCGCGCCCCCTCGGGCAGGTAACGCCCCAGCGCGTACTTGTGGTAGCGGAACACCGGCGCCCCGACGACAACGACCAGGTCGTGCCCCTCCAGCTGCGCGGCAATGCCGGCAATGGCCGCCGGCAGCACGCCGCGAAAGCAGGGGTGGCGATTGGGGAAGGGGCAGCGCGAGGCGGAAGGCGCCACCCACACCGGCATACTCAAGCGTTCGGCCAGCTCCACGGCCAGCCCGTTGGCCTGGCGAGCGTCGACCTCGGGCCCCAGCACCAGCATCGGGTTCTCGGCGGCATTGAGCCGCTGAGCCAGCCGCTCGAGCTGCGCGGGCGACGGCAACCCGGCGTGGTCGATCTCGCGCTCGACCACCAGCGCGGCATCCTCTCCGGCTTCGCGGTCCCAGTCGTCGTGGGGAATCGAGACATAAACCGGCCCCCGCGGCGGCAGCGAGGCGCTGTGGATCGCCTGGCTCAGCGCCCGCGGTACGTCCTCGGGGCAGGCCGGCTCGTAGCTCCACTTGACCAGCGGCTTGGGCAGCTGCGGCGCCTCCACGTTGGCCAGCATCGACTCCACGCCGATCATCGAGCGCGCCTGCTGCCCGGCGGTGATCACCAGCGGCGAATGCGAATACCAGGCGTTGGTCAGCGCGCCCATAGCGTTACCGGTGCCCGCCGCGGCGTGCAGGTTGACGAACGCGGGCCGGCCGCTTGCCAGCGCGTAGCCGTCGGCCATGCCGGCCACCACGCCTTCGTGCAGGCCGAGCACGTAGCGGAAGTCCTCGGGAAAGCCCTTGAGAAAGGGCAGCTCGTTGGAGCCGGGGTTGCCGAAAACGGTAGTGATGCCTTGGCGGCGCAGGAGTGAATAGGTGACGGCGTGAACGCTCGGCATGCTCGAATCCTTGTTCTTGTGCGGTACGTGCCTTCACGCTAGTCGCCGCTGCTACAATCAAGCAAATCGATATTCTTTCTATGAAAAATAAAGCGTGTCTATGCGATGAATCACATCGACCTCAACCTCATGCGTACCTTTGTATTGCTGTACGAAACCGGCAGCGTCACCCAGACGGCCGAGCGGCTTTACGTCACCCAGCCTTCGGTCAGCTACGCGCTGGCCCGGCTGCGCGACCTCTTCGAGGACCGCCTGTTCGTGCGCACCCGCCAGGGCATGGAGCCCACCATTGCCGCCCGCCAGCTCTACCCCTCGCTGCGCGACGCTCTGCAGCAGCTGCAGGACACCATCGAGAGCAGCCGCGACTTCGACCCGGCGACCTGCACCCGCCGCTTCCGGCTGGCGCTGACCGACCTGGGCGAAATGGCGCTGCTGCCGAAGCTCATGCGCCGCCTGCACGATCAGGCGCCGCAGGCCGAGCTGGAAGTGGTGCCGCTGGAGATCGAGCACGCCGAGGAGTGGCTGGCCGCCGGCCGGGTCAACGCGCTGATCTGCAGCCGCCCGCTGATGGGTGCGGCGATTGCGCGGCATGTGCTGTTGAGGGACCGCTACGTGTGCCTGCTCAACCAGGAACGCTTCGGCGATGGCCCCCTGACCCGCGAACGCTTCATCCCCGCTCGCCACGTCGCCGTGACCTCCTCTTCCGGGCACGGCATGGTCGATGAAGTGATGCGCCAGGAGGGTATCCAGCGCAAGGTGAGCCTCGAGATTCCGCACTTCTCGGTTCTGCCTCGGGTGCTCCACGACAGCGACCTGATCGCCATCATGCCGCTACAGGTCGCCGCCAGCTTCACCGAAGGCTCGCCGCTGACCATCCATGAACTGCCCTTTCACGTACCCGAGTTCGAAGTCGCGCTTCACTGGCAGGCCCAGGCCAGCCGCTCTCCGTCGCAGCGCTGGTTCTGCGAGAGCATCATCGAGGCGATTGGGGAGCGGGAGGGAGCCGCGTTCACCGATTAGCGCCCCCGATTAGCAACCAACACGGCCGCGGCTAGTCCTACGTGGACGAGCCAGCTACTTCAGCCTGGTCGATGTGAGCTGCCTGCTGGAAGTGTTGGATCAATGGCTGCCGACTGCATTGCGTGATAAGGCGACAGTAGAAACGTCCCGGAACCCGGCGTCGGAAATAACAGGCGCTGATTTCAAATTCATCTTGCCCGGTGGTGTGAGAGAACGGGGGAGGCAACTCCCCCTCCTACTCTGTACGTGACCGAGCAGTTTAGAACTTGAACAATGCACCGATGGAAAACAGATCAATGTCATCGTCAATATCATACCACTCCCACTCACCGACAATGCCGAGCTGATCAGTGAACATATATTGACCGCCGAGGCCATACATGGGGTCAGTGCCATCGTCGTTAATGCCGGAAGCAGCACCGCCCCCTTTAACATCCCACATAATCATGCCGAACTTGCCGAACACGCCGAACTGCTCGTTGAGGGGCAGAATGCCTTTCGCAGCGAGCGTCCAGCCGTCCGCTTCGGCGCTGATTGCCGAACCGTCTTCGGATCCACTGACCTCACCAAAATCTACCCAGGCGGCCTCGAAGGCGATATTCGAATTCATCTCCCAACCGCCGAAGATCTTCCAGCTGGTGTCCTTATCGTCGCA
This sequence comes from Halomonas sp. MCCC 1A13316, assembly GCF_014931605.1. Classification (NCBI taxonomy): domain Bacteria; kingdom Pseudomonadati; phylum Pseudomonadota; class Gammaproteobacteria; order Oceanospirillales; family Halomonadaceae; genus Billgrantia; species Billgrantia diversa. The sequence goes on from NZ_CP053382.1 coordinate 4,081,938, forward strand.
ATTGGTGACACCATCGCACGCATCGATGGTCGCCTGCCCGATGCTCGCTCCACCATAGAAGCCATTCTCTGCGAGGGCATTGCTCGTCAGACCCAGCGTCAACAAAATGGCACCGATGATTTTCGTTTTGTTCATGACCTGCTCCTAGTCACAACCCCGCAAGAATCATCCGGACTAACCTTTTATACCTTCTAACAATATAGTGTAACTCGACTGTCCTTTCCTTCTACCTGAATCCGTGAGGCAGCCCCCTGGAATACCTATAACTCACTGACCTACATGAAAATATAGCGGATATCGCCATTCACCCAGACAGTACTATGCCCAACGTCAAATCCCGCGCCAGTCGCCGCACCCTCAGCAGCCATGCCGGCCTGTCGATCATTGGGCAGTGCTTTGAGATCACCGGCGTTGACAGCATCGATAGCCACTTCCCCACCACGCTGGGCTTGCAACAGCGACCCAGGTCAACGTAAACCAAGAAGACAAAAGCCAGCGCAGTGCGCTGGCTCTCTTGCTGTGGCCCCTAACGTGCCCGGGTTCGCTACGGTGACGCTGGTCAGAAATCGAAGAATACGGTCTCGCCTTCGCCCTGCAGCTTGATGTCGAAGCGATAGCGCACCTTGCCGTCGACTTCCTCGCGCTTGGCGATGAGCGTCTGGCGCCGGGTCGGCGATTCGATGCGGGAGAGCACCGGGCAGGCGGCGTTGGCTTCACGCTCATCCTCGAAGTAGAGGCGGGTCTGCAGCTGGATGTTGATGCCGCGGGCGAAGATCGCCAGGTTGATGTGCGGCGCCATGGGCCGCCCGTTGGGGTGCGTCACCTGGCCGGGCTTGATGGTCTTCAGCGACCATTCGCTGCCGTGGTCGAAAGTGGTGGCGGTGCGCCCGAAGCTGTTGAACGGCTTCTCGAGGTCGAACTCGGGCTGGTAGACGCCGTTGGCGTCGGCCTGCCAGGCCTCGAGGAAGGCGTCGCGCACCAGGTCGCCGTTGCCGTCGATCACGGTGCCCACGACTTCGATGTGCTCGCCCTCGGCTTCGGGCTTGGCCATCTCGTTCCAGATCTCTTCGTCGCGAGTCGGGTTGCCGGCGGAGGCCAGCGCCAGGCCGATGTGCACGTAGGGCCCGGCGGTCTGGGAGGCGGTTTCGCGCAGCATCAGTTCGCTGGCGGGAACGGTATTCGGTTGCTTCATCTCTTTTCCCCTCACTGATTCTCGAACCCGCTTACTGGTTTTCGAAATAGGTCTGCAGCTCGCCGCGTACCACCAGGTCGAAGCGGTAGGCCAGGCAGTCCATGGGCTTGCTGCGCGCCATGTCGAGGTGGCCGATCATGGTCTCGACCGCATCCGGGTCCTTGAGGGTGTGGACGATGGGGCACAGCGGAATCAGCGGGTCGCCCTCGAAGTACATCTGGGTGATCAGGCGAGTGGAAATTGAGGGACCCATCACCGAGACGTGGATGTGCGAAGGGCGCCAGCTGTTGGGGTCGTTGGGCCAGGGGTAGGGGCCGGGCTTGATGGTGCGGAAGCGGTACCAGCCCTGCTCGTCGGTCAGGGTGCGGCCAACGCCGCCGAAGCCGGGGTCCAGCGGAGCGAGGTAGCGGTCGTTCTTGTGGCGGTATCGGCCGCCGGCGTTGGCCTGCCACATCTCCACCAGGGTATGCGGTACCGGCTTGCCGAACTGGTCGACAACGCGGCCGAACATGATGATGCGCTCGCCGACCGGCAGGCCGGCCGCGCCAGAAAGCGACGGGTCTTCACGGAAGTTGAGCAGCAGGTCGTTGTCGTGCGGGCCCATGCGCAGGTGGCGAAAGTCGGGGCCGGAAAGCTCGGAAACGCTGGGCTGCTGCATGCTGACCAGGGCCTGCTGCGGCGAGCGGGGTACCGAGGTCTTGTAGCCAGGGGCGTAGGCCGGGGGGTGCCAGTTACGGTCGCGCTCCACGAAGCGCTTGTTGAGATCTTGCATGGTGTCGTCTCTTGGGAGAGTAATCTTATCCCGCCCAGTGTGGCGCCTTGCCGCGGGTGCGCCAATTGACGACTCGGGCAGCCCCCATAACCAGTGGGTTATGCTGCGCTGCCGACATGACGGCTACCTTGCCCCGCTACCCGAGCCGCGCTTGGCGCTGACTTCGCGCAGTACCTCGCAGAAGGCCTCCCGCGCCAGCGAGGCTTCCATGCTGGCATTGAAGCAGAGCCCCACGGAGCCGCCCTGGGCTTCCAGGTCGACGGCTAGCCGACACAGCCTCCCCGCCGCCACGTCCTCGGCGATGGCCTCCTCGGGCGCGACCCAGATGGCGTCACTCTCCAAGGTGTAGTGCCGGCTGATGGGCAGCGAGAGGGTCTCGAGCCGCTGGCTCATCAAGGTCAGCGAGTGGCGTACGCAGAAGCTGTCGACCTGCTGGCGTAGGGTGGTCTGGGGCGGTGGCAATACCCAGGGGAAGTCGCCCAGCCGGGCGGGTTCGAGAGGCGAAACGCCGGCCAGCGGGTGGCCGCTGCGCACGCTGAGCAGCAGCGGTTCGTAGTAGAGGTGTTCGAAGGCCAGGTCGCGGATCTCGCGGGCCTCGGTCATGCGCCCCACCACCAGGTCGAGCTCGCCGCGGCGCAGGCGCGAAAGCAGGAAGGCGCTGGAGCCGGTTACCACGTTCACGCCGACGTCGTTCTGCCCGCCAGGCTCGGCGTGCCAGCGCCGGATGGCCTCGGGCAGTAGCTGGCTTTCCACCGTAGAGAGCGCGCCCACGCGCAACCAGCGGTCGCCGCGGTGAGTATCGCCGACGGCGGCCACGCCCTCCTCCAGCGCACGCATGGCCGGCCCGGCGTGTCGCAGCAGGGTCAGGCCCGCCTGGGTCAGCGCCACGCCCTGGGGCGTACGTTCGAACAGCGCGGCGCCAAGGTTCTCCTCGAGTTCTCGAATGGCCTTGGACATGCCCGGCTGGGTGATCGCCAAGCGCTCGGCGGCCCGGGCGAAGCTGCGCTGGCGGGCCACCTCGAGGAAGGCCTGCAGATGGCGCAGCTTGATGCGGGCGTTGAGCATGCGGGTTTCCTACTGACGGGAAGCGAGCAACCGCCGGGTGACGGCCATGGCCACCAGGCTGATCAGCAGCGTGGGCAGGAAGGCCAGCGCCACGGTGCCTGAAAGGTCGTTGAGCCAGCCGCCCACCACGGTGATGGCGAATACAAGAAGGTACCCGAAGCACAGCATGCCGGCCATCAATCGGGGCAGCGCATCGAGGCGCACCAGCCACGCCGGCAGCGCCAGCACGAAGATGAACAGCGCGCTGGTGAAGAAGCCGAAGACGCCGGAAGCCCACACCACGTGGCCACCCGGCAGCCACAGCATCAGCGGCAGGGCCAGCAGTGCCAGCGCCGTGATGCCGATCAGTGGCCGGGGCCGGCCCATCAGCCGGTCAGCATAGTAGATCAGCAGCGCCGAGGAGAGTATTTGGGCACCGTTGAGCGCCGTCAGGCTGGGCGCCAACAGCGACAGGCGTTCGCTGGCCTCGAGCAGCGGCGGCAGGAAGACGTTACCGGTGAAGTAGAGTGCCGCCGCCGCCCCGAGCAGGGCTACCAGGCGCCACATGCGACTATCGCTGGGATCCGGCAGGGTCAGGCTCGCGGTGCGGGAGCCGTTCGCCATGGCCGGAAGGTGCCGACAGCCGACGATCAGCGCAAGCATCAGCAGCGGCACCGGGGCGACCCACAGGGCGAAGGCCCACTGCCACTGGGCACCGAGCCAGGCCGCGGCCATCGGCCCGGTGGTGCCCGCCGCCAGCAGCTCGCCCACCAGCAGGCCATTGGTGTACACCGCCGAGGCGCGCCCGATGCGGCCGGGCGCCCACAGCTTGGCAAGTACCGGCATTGCGGTCTGCATGAAGGCAATGCCGGTGCCCATCAATACGGTCGCCAGCAGGAAAGGCAGGATGCCCTCTGGCAGGCTGCGCAGTGCGCTGCCCAACGCCATGATGGCGAGCCCCAGCAGCATGCTGGAGCGCGTACCGACCCGCGCCAGCAGCCAACCGGCCAGCAGTGCACCGAAGGCCAGCGTGACCAGCGGCAGACTGGTGGCGATCGCCACGTCGCTGCTGGAGAAGCCCAGCACCGCCTTGAGCTGGGGGATCAGCGGCGGGACCACCAGCACCGTGAGGCGCAGATAGAGCCCCAGGCACCACAGCAGGCCATAGGCCAGCAGGGCCTGACGCAGCTCGTTCGGCGGCGATGTGGTGGTGTCCTGGGTCATGCCCTACTCTCCTGGTCGCGGATGCCCTGCTTATAAAACCGAAACCGGCCATAAGGCCGGTTGGGGATGATGCCATGCGGCACAGTTTATTAGCACCCTAACAAAAAGCTCCAGGCAAACTGGACGAATGGCTGCCGATACACAATCGAATATCAAGCGTGGTGAGGGGGCTTGATCAAGCTCTCGGCAGGAATCCCGAACATGTCGTGAAGTTTCCAGACCATGGCGAGGGTCAGGTTCCGCTTGCCGTTCAGGATTTCATAGACGCGGTTGCGTCGGCCAATAGCGGGCTCTAGATCCTTGGGCGTGAGCCCTTGCTGCTCCATGCGAAACTTGATGGCCTCGATAGGGTCCGGCAGGTCCACGGGAAAATGCTTGGCTTCGAAGGTCTCGATCAGCGTCAGGAGGATCTCGAAGCGGTCGCCTTCCTCGGAGCCGGGTTCCGGCTCATTGTCGAAATAGGCAGAAGCTTCCCGCAGGGCGGCCTGGTAGTCGTCCTCGGTACGAATGGGGCGAATATCCATGGGTTACTCCATCTCTACGATTTCGGCATTCACTTTGTCATAGTCCGCGTGCGTGCCGATGAACTTGATGTAGACCGCACCGAATCGGTAGGCAACGGCAACGATCAACTTGTAGTCGTTACCCTTGATGTTGAACACGACGCGCTTGTTGCCCACAGGACTAGCGCTGCGGTACTTAGCCTTGATGTCGTGCGCATCTTTCCAGTCGGCATGCTTCACCTCATCGATCCAGGCTTCCAGTGACGCCTTGGCATCGGGGTGTTGCCGCCAAAAGTCACGCAAATACTTGATGGCGATGATCCTCATGGAACCAATGATGTCCCAGTATGGGACCAAGCGCAAGGCGAGAGGTTCCCCATGCTGACCCACCGTTCCACCAGACCATGGTGATGCCACTCACCTCGCCCCGCATGGCGCCACAAGGTCGAGAACCGAACAGGAAGCCGTAGATGACTTCCTGCCTTGCCTCGAGTCAGCCCTTCTCCTCGCCCCAGCCCAGCTCTTTCGCCAATGCAAACGCGTGGTTCGCCGCGGGCACCCCGGCGTAAATGGCCACGTGCATCAGCACCTGTCGCAGCTCGGCTTCGCTGAGGCCGATGCGCTTGGCGGTCTTGAGGTGCAGCGTAAGCTCCTCGCGCCCCAGCGCGGCGAGGATGCCGGTAGTGATCAGGCTGCGTTCGCGCCGGGTCAGGTCGTCGTTGCTCCACAGCTCGCCCCAGGCCAGCCGTGTGATCATCTGCTGGAACGGCGCGTCGAGGCTGTTGGCGTTTTCGGTGGAGCGCGCGACGTGCGACTCGCCGAGTACCTGCTTGCGGGTCTCGAGCCCCTCGGCGTAGCTCACGCCATGCTCGCCGACGTCTTCGCGATCGGCAGCCATCCATAGCAGCAGTCGCTTGGCCGTGGCAGCGGGGTCTTCGACCGAGGGCACGTGGGCGAAGCCTTCGAGAATCTCCAGCGGCGCGCCGCCGCACTCGCCGGCCAGTGCTTGTAGGGTCTCGGGCGGCGTGGCCACGTCTTCGCTGCCGCCGAGCAGGTGCACGCTGACGTTCGGATGCTGCGCCAGCGGCCCCTTGAGCTTACCGCGGAAGTCGGTGCGGCCGAGCATCTCGCACAGCCGGGCGTAGGACTCTCCGTCGGTGCGTGCCATCTGGGTACACCAGCCGGCTTCCAGGGCGGGTTCTGCTTTGAGCCGCTGGGCCGAGAACCAGCGCGGCACGATATCGCCGGACATGGCCGCCAAGCCTTCGTCGCGCACACGCCCGGCACGAGTGGTCCACAACTCGCTATTGCCGATTACCGCGCCGGTGTTGGTCAGGGTGGCGGAGTAGAGCCGCTCGGCATGCTCGGCGATCAACTGCTGGCCGACCACGCCGCCAATGGAAGTACCGACGAAGTGGAAGCGCGAGGCGCCGGCATGCTCAGCCAATGCCAGCGCCTCGCTGGCCAACGCTGCCGGGGTGATCTCGCCGTCCGCCTCCGGCCAGGCCTGGCTGGCACCGTGGCCGGGCAGGTCCCAGGTCAGCACGCGGTAGCGCGGCAGCAGTGCCGGCAGCAGGTCGTCCCACACCGCCTGGGTCATGCCCAGCGGATGCGCCAGCACCACCAGCGGTAGCGCCTCGGGGCCGAGCAGGCGATAGGCGACGCTGCGGCCGTCGACGTTCAGAAATGCCATGTTCCTTCTCCCAGCAGTGCAACGGGAAAAGCCGGCAGCTCGTCACCGCCGGCCTGGTTCCACTCTTTTCTCTTAGGCCTTCTCGATCAGGGTCGCAATCCCTTGCCCCACGCCCACGCACATGGTGCACAGCGCATAGCGCTTGCCGCTGCGCTGCAGCTCGTGGGCCGCGGTGAGCAGCAGGCGCGCGCCGGACATGCCCAGCGGGTGGCCCAGGGCGATGGCACCGCCGTTGGGGTTGACCCGCGGGTCGTCGTCGGCGAGCCCGAGGTCCCGCGTGCAGGCGAGTGCCTGGGCGGCGAAGGCCTCGTTGAACTCGAATATGTCGATCTCGTCCATGGTCACGCCGGTGCGCTCGAGCAGCTTGCGTACCGCGGGCACCGGGCCGTAGCCCATGATGCGCGGCTCGACGCCGGCGGTGGCCATGCCGATGATTCGGGCCATCGGCTTGAGTCCATGCTGCTCCACCGCGGCCTGGCTTGCCACCAGCATGGCGGCGGCGCCGTCGTTGACCCCGGAGGCATTACCCGCGGTGACGCTGCCGCCCTCGCGGAATGGCGTCGGCAGGCCGGCCAGCTTCTCCAGGGTGGTCTCGCGCGGGTGCTCGTCGGTGTCGAACACCAGCGGCTCCTGCTTGCGCCGGGGAATCTCGATCGGCGTGATCTCGATGGCGAAGCGGCCCGACTTCTGGGCGGCGGCGGCCTTCTGCTGGGAGCGCAGGGCGAAGGCGTCCTGGTCCTCGCGGGAGATCTTGAACTGCTCGGCGACGTTCTCGGCGGTCTCAGGCATGGAGTCGATGCCGTGGGCCTTCTTCATCAGCGGATTGACGAAGCGCCAGCCGATGGTAGTGTCCTCGATCTTCTGGCCGCGGGAGAAGGCGCTGTCGGCCTTACCCAGCACGTAGGGCGCGCGGGACATGGATTCCACGCCGCCGGCCAAGGCCAGTTCCATCTCGCCGGCCTTGATGGCGCGGAAGGCGGTACCCACTGCGTCCATGCCGGAGCCACACAGGCGGTTCATGGTGGTGCCGGGCACCGAAGTGGGCAGGCCCGCCAGCAGCGCCGACATGCGCGCCACGTTGCGGTTGTCCTCGCCGGCCTGATTGGCACAGCCCATGAAGACTTCATCGATGGCGGCCGGATCGAGATCCGGCGCATCATTAAGTACCGCCTTGAAGATGGTGGCGGCGAAATCGTCGGGGCGCACGCTGGCCAGGGTACCGCCGAAGCGTCCGATGGCGGTGCGCCGCGGATGACAAAGAAAGACATCGGTCATAAAAAATCTCCTGAAATCCGCTGTAGAACGTGACGAATGCAGACCGTTTTAGAGCGAATTTACTCACCCGCGTGCTTGCGCTCGGTCCTGGCCTTCAGCTCGCGCAGGATCTCGAGTTCGTGGGCGCTGGGCTCGGGCGTGGTCTCGAGCGACTCGGCGAAGCGGATCTCCCAGCCGGTGGCCTCGATCACCTCCTCGCGGGTCACGTTCGGGTGCAGCGAGACGACCACCAGCTCCTTGGTCTCGGGGTCGGGCTTCATCACGCACAGGTCGGTGATCACCCGGGTCGGCCCCTTGCCGATGTTGGGCACGCCGTCGCGGCCCTTGCCGTCGCGGCCGAAGCCCAGGGTGGTGATGAAGTCCACATCCTTGACGAAGGCGCGCTTGGAGTGCTTCAGGGTGATGAAGACTTCGCCGGCATTGGTGGCGATCTCCGGCGCCCCGCCGCCGCCTGGCAGGCGCACCTTGGGATCATGGTAGTCGCCGATCAGCGTGGTGTTGAGGTTGGCGAAGCGGTCGATCTGTGCGGTACCCAGGAAGCCCACGCTGACCTTGCCGCCCTGCAGCCAGTAGCGGAACATCTCGGGCACCGAGACGGTGGTCAGCGCCGATTCGCAAAGCTCTCCGTCGCCGATGGAGAGCGGCAGCACCTCGGGCTTGGTCTGCAAGGTGCCGGATTCGTAGATCAGCACCACCTCGGGGGCGTGGGTCAGGCGTGCCAGGTTGGCGGCCTCGCTGGGCAGGCCTATACCGACGAAGCAGGTCATGCCGTTTTCCAGGGCGCGCGCGGCGGTGACGCTCATCATTTCCGCCGAGGTGTAGTCCAGGCACTTATCGACGGTACTCATCAGGCGTTTCCCCCTGCATTCATGACGTTCTCTTCGATCCACTGGGTAAAGGTGTCGCGGTCCCGGGCGATGGCGTCCCACTCCTTGTAGAAGGCGTTGTTGCGCGGGTAGTAGCCGTGGGCATAGGAGGGCAGCGAGCCCTTCTCAGCCACGGCAACGGCACTGACCGCCCAGCCGGGAATGATGCAGGCGTTGGGGTGGTAGTCCGGCTCGGTGCGCAGGTCGTCGACGATCTCCTCGACGGTGACGATGCTCTTCTTCGCCGCCAGCACGGCTTCCTTCTGCACGCCGATAATGCCTTCGACCAGCACGTTGCCGGCGCGATCGGCCTTCTGCGCGTGAACGATGGAGACGTCCGGGCGCACCGAGGGCACCGCGGCCAGGCGCTCGCCGGTGAAGGGGCACTCGATGAACTTGATCTGGTCGTTGACGCTGGGCAGCTCGCTGCCGACGTAACCGCGCAGCACGGCCAGCGGCAGCCCGGCGGCGCCGGCCTCGAAGGCGCAGGCCATGGCGGCGTGGCTGTGCTCGAGGATCTCGACCTTGTGCGGCCAGCCCTTCTCCACCGCGTCGCGCAGGCGGTGCAGCGAACCCACACCGGGGTTGCCGCCCCAGGAGAAGATCACCTTCTTGGCGCAGCCGGCACCGATCATCTGGTCGTAGACCAGGTCCGGCGTCATGCGGATCAGGATGAGGTCGCGCTTGCGCTGGCGGATCACTTCGTGACCGGCGGCGAAGGGAATCAGGTGGGTGAAGCCCTCCATGGCCACGGTGGCGCCGTCTTCGACGAAGCGTGCCACCGCGTCATGCAGGCTCAGGAACTCGGCCATGGTCGTCCTCCTGGCGGGTATTTTCAAATGCGTTCGAATAGCGAACTTTGTTTTGTGATACGAACAAATTACCCCTATGCCATCAGATCGTCAAATCACACCAGAGACGCAAACGCATAAGGGGAGGCCTGGCCTCCCCTTGCTCGGGACATGCAATATAGTGATTTTTCAGCGAATCATTCCCGCTGAAGCCAGGCGATGGCGCGTTGCACCTGTGCTTGGCTGCTACCAAGGTATAAGGCTTGATCCGCTGCTCCCGGCATCAAGGGCCAACGCCGCTGTTGTCGTGGAAGTCTAGGTGGATGCCAGGCCGAGAATCTCGCGTGCCTGCTGCCAAGTGGCCACCGGTCGCTCGTACTTCTCGCACAGTGCCACGGCACGCTCGACCAGGGCGGCATTGGAAGCTGCCAGGGTGTCGCGGTCGAGTCGCACATTGTCTTCGAGGCCGGTGCGGGTGTGGCCACCCGCGGCGATGGACCATTCATTCAGCAAGAGCTGGTTGTGGCCGATGCCGGCACCGCACCACTGGGCATCCGGGGCCAGGCGCTTCAGAGTCTCGATGTAGAAATCGAAGGTCGGCTTGTCCGCCGGCATGGCGTTCTTGACCCCCATCACGAACTGAACGTAGAGCGGCGCCTTGAGCTTGCCCTGTTTCGAAAGATTCACCGCCTGGTGGAGGTGAGAAAGGTCGAAGGCTTCGATTTCCGGCTTGACGGCGTACTTCAACATTTCGTCGGCAAGCCACTCCACCAACTGCGGCGGGTTCTCGTAGACGCGGTTGGGAAAGTTGTTGGAGCCCACCGAAAGACTGGCCATATCAGGCTTGAGCGGCAGCATGCCGCCCCGCTCCTGGCCGGCACCGGAGCGCCCGCCGGTAGAAAGCTGAATGATCATTCCCGGGCAGTGCTTTCTGAGCCCTTCCATCAACCGGGCGAACTTTTCGGGGTCCGATGTCGGGCTCTGGTCGTCGTTGCGCACATGACAGTGAGCGATGGTGGCGCCGGCTTCAAATGCCGCCTGGGTGCTCTCGATCTGCTCGTCGAGGGTAATCGGAACGGCAGGGTTGTTCTCCTTGCGCGGCAAGCTGCCGGTGATGGCAACACAGATAATGCAGGGATTGGACATGACGGCCTCTTGGGGTACCGGAGCGCAGCCAGGCAGTGGTTCAAGAGACCTGGAAGGCATCCATTAAGTTCGTATAACGAACATAGATTTGCATTACGAACAACTTAGCCCCATGAGCCTCCACCGTCAAATCAGCAAGCGCGCATAAAAGCAAAGGGGAGGCCAGGCCTCCCCCTTTGCAGGAATACGAAAAGATGTGCTACCTCAAAGCGTTATTCACCCAGCCAGGCAATGGCGCGCCGCACCTGCGCCTGGCTGCTACCAAGGTATAAGGCGGGGTCCGTCGCCTGGCGCAGTGCCTCGGCTTGAAGCTTGCCTCCTGCTTCGGCTTTCACCACGTCATGCGCCTCGAGTGCCTCGTTATAAGACATGCCCTTCAGGCGCGCCGTCTCGGCAGCCTCGGCGCTGATGCGCTTGGCGGCGTCCTGGCCCAGCACCGGCGCCAGCAGGCGCGACACCGGCTCCGCCATGATGCCGCCGCCGGTGGCCGCCAGGTTGCGGCGCATCGTCTCGGGATTCACTTCGAGCCCCTCGAGCAGCGTGGCGGCCTGCTCCAGTGCTCCCTCCAGCAGCAGGGCGCTGTCGACCAGCGGCGACCACTCGGCGTGCCACTCGCCCAACCCGCGCTCCAACGGCTGGGCGGCGGCGTTGAGAAGCACCGTGGTGTAGCCATGTACCTGCCGCGCCGCGCCGCGAATCATGGCGCAGCGTACCGGGTTGCGCTTGTGCGGCATGGAGGAGGATTCGCCCATGCCCGGGGCGGAGGGTTCGGCCAGCTCGCCCACTTCGGTCTGGGTCAGCAGGGAAATATCAAGCGCCATTTTTTCGGCTGCCCCCGCCGCTGCGTCCAGCGCCGTGCCCAGGGCATGGATCGGCTGGCGGTCGGTGTGCCAGGGCAGCACCGGGGCAGCGAGACCGAGACGCTCGGCCAAGGCATCCATGAAGTCGAGGCCCAGCGTGTCCCAACCAGAGTGCACGCCCACGGCACCGCCGAACTGCACCGGCAGCTCGACCTGCGCCAGGCGTCGGCGCGCCTGCTCCAGGCCGATGGCCCAGTGCGCCACCTTGACGCCGAACGTCATCGGCAGGGCCTGCTGCATCAGCGTGCGCCCCACCATGACCGTTCCTTCATGGCGCTTCATCAGCTCGACCGCGGCGGCGCGACAGCGCACCAGCAGCGCATCCAGCGCGGCCAGGCGCGGCTTGAGCAGCAGCATCAGCGCCGAGTCGATGACGTCCTGGCTGGTCGCGCCCATGTGGAAGTAGCGCTTGAGTTCGTCCGGAAGCGCCGCGCGCGCCTGCTTGACGAAGGGGATAGCCGCATTGCCGCCGCTGGCGATTCCCGCTGCGATGGCGGCCTCATCGAAGACGTGCTGCGCAAGCGCCTGGCGCATCTTCTCGCTCACCCCGTCGGGCACGGCGTCATGCGCCTCCTGCACCTCCGTCAGCGCCAGCTCGAACGCGAGCATGGCCTGGACCATGGCCTCGTCATGACACTCCGCCAATGCCGTTTGGCTCAAGAAGGGATGCCGAAGCAGGGCGTCAGGCATATCATGCTCTCCTCAGAAGGGCTGGCTTGCTATCGGCTTAGCGCTAGCTTAGCCGATAGTCGTACATGTGTTCGCAAAACGAACACTATGCTAGATTGAAGGGCTCCGATGGAGCAACTCACCAAGACGACAACGGAACAATAATGGCATCAGAGGAAGAGGTTCTCAGCCCCGACGACCGGGACTTCGTCACTGCACTGGCCAGCGGCCTGGAGGTCATCCTGGCCTTCGACGAGACGCACTCGCGCATGACGCTTAGCGAGGTCGCCAGCCGTACCGGCATGAACCGTGCCCGCGCCCGGCGCTTCCTGCTGACGCTGCATGCGCTCGGCTACGTGCGCAAGCAGGGCCGAAACTTCGAGCTGGCCCCGCGGGTGCTGCAGCTCGGCTACTCGTTTCTCTCCGCCAACAACTATCGTAGCGTGATCCAGCAGGTGCTGGAGGACATCACCGCCGAGAGCGGGGAATCCTCCTCCCTGGGCGTGCTCGACGGCGACGAGGTCACCTACGTGGCGCGCTCCTCGGCCCGCCACCGGCTGATGGCGATCACCCTCTCCGTCGGCACCCGGCTGCCTGCCGCCCACACCTCGATGGGGCGTGCGCTGCTGGCGCAGCTTCCCGATGCCGAGCTGGATGCCTTCCTGGAGCGGGTCACGCTTACGCGCTACACCGACAAGACCGTGACCGACAAGGCCGCACTCAAGAAGTGCATCCTCAAGGTACGCCAGCAGGGCTACGCCATCGCCGATCAGGAGCTGGACTCGGGGCTACGCTCGCTCGCCGTGCCTGCCTTCGACGCCAACGGCAAGCTGCTCGGCGCCATCAACATCAGCACCAATGCCGCCCGGGTGGATCTGGATACCCTGATGAAGGAGTACCTGCCGCTACTCCAGCAGAAGGCTCGCGATATACGCGCCACTGTCAGTTGAAGGGCAAATCAACTCCGCACGCTCTTGACGCTTTTCCTTTCAGAGAACACCGGCCGGGGCCGCCCTTGGCTCGGTCGTGGTTGCCTTGGCACGGAGGCCGCATGCTAGAGATTCTCGCCATCACCACGCCGATCTTCCTGCTGATCGGTACCGGCTATCTGGCCATGGCGACTCGGCTGGTCAACCGGGAGCAAATACAGGGCGTGGCCACTTTCGTGCTCTACTTCGCCCTACCTGCGCTGGTGATTCGAGCCCTGACCCAAAATCCTCTGGAGGAAGTAATCCAGACGCAGTACCTGCTGGCCTACGGCCTTGGCTCGGTTGCCATATTCAGCCTTGGCCTGCTGTTGACCCTGGCGATACAGCGCAAGCCGCTCAGCGAAGGCGCCATGCATGCCCTGGGCATGTCCGCTTCCAACAGCGGCTTCATCGGCTATCCCGTCGCCGCCATAGTGATCGGTAGCTCACCGGCAGCCGTTTTCATGGCCCTGAACATGATGATCGAGAACCTGCTGGTCATACCGGCAGCACTGATTCTGGCCGAGGCAGGTCGACAGAGCGGCGCCGGCATCGCCACGGTCGCCCGCAAGACATTCCTGCGCCTGGTTCGCAATCCAGTGCTGGTCGGTATCACGCTAGGCCTGCTACTGGCCGTGACGGAGACGCCCCTGCCGCGCCCCCTGGCCCAAGTCGTCGATATGCTGGCCAGCGCCGCCGGCCCGGCGGCGCTGTTCGTGATTGGAGGTACCCTGTTCGGCCTGCGCGTCCGCGGCATGTTCAAAGACGTGGGCCAGATCGTCATCGGCAAGCTGATCTTCCATCCGCTGGCCGTGCTCAGCCTGTTCCTGCTTATGCCGCAGGCAGACCCAGGCATGGTGGCTGGCGCCCTGCTGTTCGCCTGCGCTCCGATGGTCAGCATTTACCCGCTGCTCGGTCATCGATACGGCATGGCCGGCATCAGCGCCGCCGCACTGATGGTCGCTACCCTGGCCGCTTTCGCCACGCTGAGCCTGGGGCTCTGGCTGATGGATCACTCCGGACTGCTGCCGACCGGCTAGGCGTCATTCCCATCCTTCCACGCCCGCCATGTCGGGCAGCTCATGAGCGATACCCTTGTGACAGGTGATGCAGGTGTCGTCGCCGTTGACCAATCCTCGCCGATGGGCGGCGGCCGCTCGGGAGCTCTGGCGGGTGAAGTCCATGGCCTCCTCGTCGTGGCAGTTGCGGCACTCCAGCGAGTCGTTGGCTTCGAAGCGTCGCCACTCGCGGGAGGCCATCTCCAGGCGGTGGTCTAGGAACTTTTCGCGGGTATCGATTACGCCGAAGATCTTGCCCCAGACCTCCTTCGAGGCCTGCATCTTGCGCGCGATCTTGTCGGTCCAGTCGTGCGGCACGTGGCAATCCGAGCAGACCGCCCTCACCCCCGAACGGTTGGTGAAGTGAATGGTCGGCTGGATCTCCTCGTAGACGTTGGCCCGCATCTCGTGGCAGCTGATGCAGAACCGCTCGGTATTGGTCGCCTCCATGGCGGTGTTGAAGCCACCCCAGAACAACACCCCGCCGATGAAGCCCCCCACGGTGAGAAACCCCAGGCTGAAGTAGCCGCTGGGCGAATTGAAGGTGCGCCAGAAGACGGAGAGCAGGCTCTTGATACGTTTCATCATTCAGCGGCCCTCACTCTTGCGTTTCGCGTCGCTGACGAAGCATCTCGACAACGTCCACGAAAGTGTTCTCGACCGCCAGCGGCGCGTCCGTCTGCGGCACGTGGCACTGGCTGCAGAAGTAGCGCCGCGGTGACAACTCGGCGAGAAAGTTGCCGTCGCGATCCATGTAGTGGGTCACGCTGATCATTGGCGCCTGGGTTTCACCGACCCGCTGACGGCTATGGCAGCTCATGCAGCGGTTGGCATTGAGGTCGACCTGGTAGTTGTCGATCTTGTGCGGAATGGTCGGCGGCTGCATCGGGTAGGCACGGCTGCGCCGCAGGTCGTCGTTCTCGACATCGTAAAGCGGCTCGGGCGTACGCTCCTCTAGCAGCGGCACGTTGCCGCGCAGGGCATCGAGCTTGCCCTCCTGGGCCAGCGCTCCCAGGCTGACCCCCAGAATGGCGACGGCGGTGACGATCATTCGCATTGTGCTTCCCCCCTAGACCGGTTCGATCCGGCAGGCGCACTTCTTGAAGTCCGTCTGCTTGGAAATGGGATCGGTGGCGTCCAGCGTGACCTTGTTGATCAGCTGGCTGGCGTCGAACCAAGGCACGAACACCAGCCCCCGCGGCATGCGGTTGCGGCCACGCGTCTCGACACGGGAGTTCATCTCGCCGCGGGCGCTGACGATGCGTACCTCGCTGCCGCGGCGCACCCCCAGCTCGCGAGCATCCTGGGGATGGAGGTAGACCACCGCCTGGGGGAAGGCCCGATGCAGCTCGGGCACGCGACGGGTCATCGAGCCTGAGTGCCAATGCTCGAGTACCCGGCCGGTGACCAGCCACATGGGATACTCCTCGCTGGGCGACTCGGCAGGCGGCTCGTAGGGTACGGCAAAGATCACCGCCTTGCCGTCGGGGTGGCCGTAGAACTGGATGTCCTGCCCCTTCTCGACATAGGGGTCATACTCGCCGTTGTAGCGCCAGCGGGTCTCCTCGCCGTCGACCACCGGCCAGCGCAGCCCCCGCTCCTGGTGATAGCGCTCGAACGGCGCCAGGTCGTGGGCCTTGCCGCGGCCGAACTTGGCGTACTCCTCGAAGAGTCCTTTCTGCACGTAGAAGCCGAAGTGTTCCGCCTCCTGGTTGGCATACTCCTCGTCGAGTTCATCCAGGGAGTAAGCGTCGACCTGACCGTTGCGCCACAACACGTCGAACAGGCTACGCCCCTTGTATTCGGGGTTGGCGTCGAGCATCTCCCGGGGCCAGACCTCGTCGGTGGTGAAGCGCTTGGAGAATTCCATCAGTTGCCACAGGTCGGAACGCGCCTCGCCTGGCGCCTCGACCAGTTGGTGCCAGAACTGCGTGCGCCGCTCGGCGTTGCCGTAGGCGCCCTCCTTCTCGACCCACATGGCGGTAGGCAGAATCAGGTCGGCCAGTTCGGCGGTCACGGTGGGGTAGGCATCGGAGACGACGATGAAGTTGTCCGGGTTGCGATAGCCGGGGTAGGTCTCCTCGACCATATTGGCCGCCGCCTGGACATTGTTGTTGCACTGCACCCAATAGGCGTTGATCGCGCCGTCGTTGAGCAGGCGGTGCTGAAGTACCGCATGGGCGCCGGGCTGCGCCTGGATGGTGCCCTCGGGTACCTTCCAGGCCTTTTCGGCAAATTCCCGGTGGCCAGGGTTCATCACCACCATGTCTGCCGGAAGACGGTGAGCGAAGGTGCCGACTTCGCGGGCAGTGCCGCAGGCAGAAGGCTGACCGGTCAGCGAGAAGGGGCTATTGCCCGGGGTGGAGATCTTGCCGGTGAGCAGGTGAATGTTGTAGATCATGTTGTTGGCCCAGACCCCACGGGTGTGCTGGTTGAAGCCCATGGTCCAGAACGACATCACTCGTGTATTGGGGTCGGCATAGAGCTCGGCCAGCTCGTCCAGCTGCCGCTTGGGCACGCCGGAGAGTTCGGAAACCGAGTCGGCGTCATACTGCTGCAGGAATTCGCGATAGCGCTCGAAGTCGATGTCGGTGGCCCCCCCGGGGTCGTCGGCGTTATCCGCCATCAGCTCCAACCGGTGCTCAGGCCGCAGGCCATAGCCGATCAGGGTCTTGCCCTCCTTGAAGCGCACGTGCTGGTTGACGAAATCCCAGTCGACACGGTCATTCTCGATGATGTAGCGCTGGATATAGTTGAGCACCGCCAAGTCGGCCTGGGGCGTAAAGACGATCGGCATGTCGGCCAGTTCGAACGAGCGATGCTCGAAGGTGGAGAGCACCGCCACCTTGACGTGCGGGGCCGATAGCCGACGATCGGTCACCCGAGTCCACAGGATGGGGTGCATCTCCGCCATGTTGGAGCCCCACAGCACGAAGGCGTCAGCCGCTTCGATGTCGTCGTAGCAGCCCATCGGCTCGTCCATGCCGAAGGTGCGAATGAAGCCGGCAACGGCCGAGGCCATGCAGTGGCGGGCGTTGGGATCGATATGGTTGGAGCGGAAGCCGGCCTTCATCAGCTTGTTGGCGGCGTAACCCTCCCATACCGTCCACTGGCCGGAACCGAACATGCCGATGCCCTGCGGCCCCTTCTCGCGCAGCACCGCCTTGTACTTGTCGGCCATCACGTCGAAGGCCTCGTCCCAGCTCACCGGGGTGAACTCCCCCTCCTTGTCGTAGACACCGTCTCGCTTGCGCAGCAGCGGCTGGGTGAGGCGGTCCTCGCCGTACATGATCTTGGACAGGAAGTAACCCTTGATGCAGTTGACGCCACGATTGACCGGCGAATTGATGTCGGCGTGGGTGGCGACCACCTGGTTGTCGCGCGTCGCCACGTTGACGCCACAGCCCACGCCGCAGAAGCGGCACGGCGCCTTCGACCACTTCAACTGGGTCTGGGCAGCATCGGTGACGATATTCTGCGCCTGGGTCGCGGCACTAATCCCCGCCGCTGCGGTGGCCGTCGTCGCCGCCGAGGCCTTGATGAAGTCACGTCGCGTCAGCCTCATAGCTCATCTCCCTGTTCAATTCTTCGGCGCTCTCCGCATGGTGATAGACCAAGCCCACCGACAGCACGCCGGGCGCTTGCTGCAGCCCTTCGATGAATTCCACTATCTCCCGATGACCTCCTGTCTCGAGGATCAGCACCATCTTGCCTTGCGGGTCCGTGGCGTGAACCTCGACGCCCGGGCGTGCCTGGCAATACTGACGGACGTCGTCGATGCGCTCCGGCTGGAGTTGTACGACCAGGCTCGAGATATGCACTTTTGCACTCATGACGGTTCCTGAAGTCTGGTTGACTGAAGGCGAGCAGAATGACTCGGGCCCAGCGGGCCAACCACTACCGCCCGGGCCGGGCAAACCGACACGCAGGCTCCACATCCGTTGCACGCTTCGGTATCGACACTCGGTTCCGGCACGCGCTGGGCGTTGAAAGAGAAACGGATCGCGCCGGCTTCGCAGCTCTCTCCACAGCTTCGGCAGTACACGCCCTGCGGCCCCAGGCACGCCGGCCCGATGTCCGCGACGTGTCGCCACGGCGGCTCGCGCTCAGGGTCGCGAAAGATGTTTTCCTCGCAAGCATCGACGCATGCTCGACAGAAGGTGCACTCGCCCCGCTGAAAATCAACCTGTGGAAAACCGGCCACATCGCGCACAATGATGCTGGTCTCGCAGGCCTGGAGACAATCGCCGCATTGGCTGCAATTTGCCAGAAATTCGGGCTCATCACGGGTCCAGGGTGGACGCAGCGCAGAGGAATATTCGAGGCGCCCCTTTAACAGCGCGCGCCGCGAGGGATCGACTCCCATTTTGTTACTCCACGGTCTTTTTTATTTCATTCTTGTGTCGCTATTATTCTTTCTTTCGTTCTGCCTAACCTACGGCTCGGCCCGCTAGCCGGGCGGCCCGGGAGGCCCCGCAAAGATCTGAAAGATCCACACGGCGAAGCCGTACCCGGAAACGACGAGTACGGCGAGGATCGGAAACAGGATGCCGGCGAGGAACAGGAAAACCAGCAGCTCACGCTTCTTTTGCTGCCGCTCTTCGGGCGTCTGCGGCTTGCGTTTACGGTTAGGATTGTCGATCGTACCTTGCATAAATCGGCACCAGAACGAGACGTCTTGTACTACCGTAGGAAGCAATGAGGTAATGCGCAAACCGGGATTTGGATCGCCTGTCTTCAGAAATTCAGCGGGAGCAAGGGAATGAAAATCTTTCTTTCGAAGGGCTCGATCATTCTGGCGGTTGCGCTGGCCTGCCTGCTGGCCGGACCGACTCTGGCGCAGGAGAACGAAGATCGTGAAGCGATCCAGGCCAGCCTGCGGGCTCTGCATCAGCATCAGGCCGACCTGGCGGAGCTGGCCGAGGAGCGTGCCGAGAGTGACAAGGTCGTCCAATTGGCGAACACCTTGGCGCGAGACCACGCCATTCTGGACGAGTGGCTGGCCGAGGCCAGCGGGAACAGCGACACCCAGCACGACGAGCACGCTCTCCACGACCGGGAGTCCTTCGAAGCGTTACGCGAGCTGGAGGGCGGAGCGTTCGACGAAACCTTTCTGTCCTACCAGAAGGAGCTGCACATCGCCGCGATCGAGTACCTGGAGCAGAACCGCCCCCAGGTCGACGAACAGCTCGGCGAGTTCAGCAACCACCTGCTCGTCAACCACGAGACGCTACTCGTCAATAGCGAGCTGATCGACTCGTTACTCTAAGGGGGTCGTCGTGAAAGCCCGCTGCCGTGGCGTACGACAGCGGGTCCAAGACTCAGGTACGCTCGGCGGCGCGAATCACGGCATCCAGCGCGGCCAGGTAGCCCTGGCTGCCGAGGCCTGCGATCACGCCATCGGCACGCAGCGAGACGTAGGAGTGGTGACGGAAACTCTCGCGCTTGTGCACGTTGGAGAGATGCACCTCGATCACCTTGCCCTCGAAGGCGTTGAGCGCATCGAGAATGGCCACTGAGGTGTGGGTGTAGGCGGCTGGATTGATGACGATCGCCGCGGTGTCATCGTCGCGCGCGGCGTGTATGGCGTCGATCAGCACACCCTCGTGGTTGCTCTGCAACGCCTTGATGTTCCAACCATTGACGGCAGCCTTCTCGTACAGCGCATTGTTGATGTCGTTCAGGGTCTCGCTGCCGTAGATCTCCGGCTGGCGGGTGCCCAGCAGGTTGAGGTTGGGGCCATGCAGGATCAGAACCTTGCGCTGACTCATTCGTCAGTCTCCATATCTTGTATTCCGAATATTCTTCATAACTATCTTAAAGCCTCTCTAAAGCAGAGATTGTGTGCCCCTGCCCCCAGGGTTGCAAGAGTGGTCATGGGCCCCCGCTCCGACGCTTGTCTCTGAAAAATCCAATCTGGCCAAATCGCCATCCCCTTCAGCTGTGAATCCTTCACTGACCTGCTGACAATGCAGGACAGCAAGGCGTAGCGAAGCTTAGTGACGCCCGGCTTTTCTCCCGGAAGAAACACTGTACTTTCGGACAACAAGACAGGGCTTCGAAAGCAAAGGCCTGAACATGGTCATGGAATTTTGCCATGGCTTCACCTTGAAGAAATCCAAGAGGTGCCAGATGGACAAGACACGGTTGTCAGGAAAAAACTGCCTTATCACCGGTGCCGCACGCGGGATGGGTGCAGCTGTAGCAGAGCATTATGCCGAGCAGGGTGCCAATGTGTGCGTGGCGGACCTTAACCTTGAAGGTTGCGAGGAAGTCGTCAAACGAATTCTCGAGAGAGGAGGAAAGGCCATTGCGGTAAAGCTCAATGTAACGGACCGCGATCAGATGAAAGCGGCGGTCCAGGCTACCGTCGAAGCTTTCGGTAGCCTTAATGTCATGGTGAACAATGCCGGCATCAACAAGCCGCTGATGTTTCTGGATATTACAGAAGAAAATTGGCACCAGATCATGGACGTCAATGCACTGGGATGCTTGATTGGCATGCAGGAAGCCGCCAAGCAAATGATAGAACAGGGCAAGGAGGACGGCCCCTACAAGATCATTAACGTCGGCTCCATCCTTTCCCGACAAGCCTTCGATGATGTGGTTCCCTACTCTTGTAGCAAGCACGCCGTACTGGCCATGATCAATGGAGGTGCCAAGGCGCTGGTCGATCACAATATAACCGTCAATGGCTATGGCCCTGGCGTCGTACGTACCGAGCTGTGGGAGCAACTCGACAAGGACCTCGTCAGCATCGGCAAGTTCGACAAGCAGGGCCAGTCCATGGACGAACTTGCCGAGAAGATGATTCTGATGAAGCGCTATTCCTATCCGGAGGATGTGGTCGGCACGGCCTCCTTCCTGGCCAGCCCAGAATCGGATTACATGACGGGGCAGCTTCTGATGATTGACGGCGGCATGATTCTCCAGTGATGCCGCGACAATGCGGGCGGCTCAGTAGAGCCCTCTGTCTCGCATTACCCTATCGGCCCTGTCCTGCGCCATGGCCAGGGCCTTCTTGATGGAACGCCTGCCATCCAGCACCTCGAAAATCTCGTGCCCGGCGATGCTGATCACATCCGTAACGCCCGGCACCGGCGGGCGCGGCCATGCCTGCAGGATGTCCTTTCTTGCCATGTCATCCACGATCTCTATTAGCGGCGAAAGTCTCGTAACTTCCGGATCGCGGCTTACACTATAACGTGGAGTCACCAAACTCCCATTGAGAATGTAAAGCTTGGACATGTTGGCCGATGTAAGGTGGCGTAGAGCTGTCCATACATCTTCGATACGCTCCTCTGCGAGATTGGCCGGTATGGCGAGTGCATAGCCTCCAATCGGCGTGATCACGCGGCCATGATTTCCAATTGGATGAGGAAGATATCCTGTCTTACCCCAAGCCGGGGACTTTCTGTCAAATTCGATGAGCGGCGCAAGAAGCGTATAGCAATATGCCATGCAGGCCTCACCCGTTGCATAAGACTGCGCTCGCTCGTACCAAGCCATACTGAGAATATTGGGCGGTGAATATTTCAAGATGTCCAACATATACTCGCAGGCCCGGTAGGCAGCATCCGACTGAAACATCGGCCGCAACTCTTCCCCGGACGCATGCTGGAAGTCATAGCCTCTTTCATTGCGACTTAGGTTGAGGATCGGCTGGCCGAACTTGGCCATCAGAAAGCTGAACGTATGGCCCAGTGGCGTGCCGCGTGCGGCATTCCAGGCAATGCCATACCGCCCTCTTGCGGGATCGTGCAGCCGCCTGGCCGCCTTGATCAGCTCCTCCGTCGTCGTAGGCGGCTCGAGCTGCGCCTCCTCGAGGATGTCTTTCCGGTAGCAGAGCAGCTCCGGCGTGGTCTGTAGGGGAATGCCGTATTGCCGCCCCGCGTATTGTGTACTCTGCACCGCAACGGGGTGAAAGTCCGAGAGGTCGTAGGCATCGCGGCGAATGAAGCGGTCGAGGGGCAGTAGCAACCCTTTTGATGCCAGTTCACCGAACCAGGGCAGGTCGCAGGCAACGAGGTCGTAGCGAGATTTTGCCCGAGCGCCATTGTTTAGAACTGCCTCGAGAAGATCATCTATCGATCGTGCAGAGTTGTGGATTGCCAGGCCAAAGATCGACTCCAGCTGCTGCTTCAGATTATGCATGGCCATGAAAGTGGGATCGGCGTGGATGAGCCCACGCAATCCGCCTTTCAATTCGAGTCTTGCCGAAAGTACTGCCGGCGGAGATATGACTTGGCTCGTAGCGGCAGGGTCGTGAAAAATTTTTCGGCCAGAATCCGAGGCGGGATCTACCCCGAACAGGGGGCCCAGCAGAGCCTTGATCCGGTGCGCATACGTCTCCCACTCTTCGATCATCAGGGAGGACGGGTGCAGCGAGACCGTTTTACCCGATTTTGTCCTCGGTCGTGAAAGAATAAGGCCACGCGCCATGATGCTCTCTATCCCACGCTTGGCGGTGCCGTAAGAGAGCCCAGAGGCATCAGCAAGTGAGGTAGGCGTGGTCAGGCGGCCCGCCAGGTGGTTGCGCATGAGATGAAGCATCATGCGCATCTCACGGTAACCTTGCTTCATGGAAAGCGAACTTTCAGTCTCCTCCTCGAATTGCTCGATGAAGTCGATAAAGCGCGATAGCTCGGTGTTGGAGAGCTTCGGCATCGGTGTCTCGGACAGACTGTCGTAAGGGCCCTCCGGATGGCTCTCGTCGGTGAGGTCGCTCATGTTCGCCTCGGCACGGGAGAAAACGAATACTCAACAATAGCGCCGCTTCGCTTATGCCAGCAAGCCAGCAAGAAATGTGGCGCTTAACTCCAGCCATCCAGGATCAGCCGGACGCCCAGCAGGATCAGCAGACCCAGGATGATCCGGAAAAACAGCTCACCGCTCAGCCGCTGTTGAATGATCAGCCCCAGACGCACTCCTAACCAGGCCACCGGAAACAGCATTAGCGCAACAGTAAGGTTCTCGACGTTCAACAGGCCGAGCATGCCATAGGGCACCAGCTTGACCAGGTTGATGGCGGCCAGGAAAACCACGGCGGTGGCAAGGAACTGCTCCCGGGTGAGTCTGCGTTGCAGTAGATAGAAATTGAGCGGCGGCCCACCAGCATGGGCGATGAAGCTGGTGAAGCCGGCGATACCACCACTCAGTCCGCCGACCCAGGTGGGCAGAATCCGGCCGCGGAAGGGCTTGAGCAACCCCCACAAGCCGAACAGGACCGAGAACACCCCAAGCAGTACCTTCAGCAGGTTCTCATCGAAGCGGCCATAGGTAAGGAAGCCGAGCGCCACCCCCAGCACCGCGGGGGGAAGCATCAGCCACAGCACACCTCCTATACGGTGGCGCCACCAGGCCTTGAGGCTGAATACATCCATTACGATCAGCAGCGGCAGCATCACAGCCACGGCGAAGGCCGGACTGGCCTTCAGCGAGATAAGGGGTACCGCCACCACCCCCACACCGCCGGCGAAGCCCGATTTCGAGATGCCGGTAATCAGCACGGCGATGATGATCAATGCAATGAACTGCCAGTCGTACACCATGCCGCCCCCTGCTTTGGCACGTTACAAAAAGGGGCCGTGACGATCACGGCCCAATCGGAGATTGCCATTGGCTCCCATGAGGAGAGCTCCTCATGGGCTTACGGGAGTCGCCTCCCGAAAGTCGGCATCACAGCACCTTGCAAACTTCTTCGAACGCGAAGCGCTCCTGACGCGGGAAGAGCGCCTCGGCATCCCCGTAGCCCAGGTTGCAGAGGAAGTTGCTCTTAACCGTGCCGTCCGGGAAGAAGGCTTCATCGACGGCGGCATTGTTGAAGCCGGACATCGGCCCTGCATCCAGGCCCAGCGCCCGAGCCGCCAGGATGAAGTAGCCGCCCTGGATCGAGCCGTTGCGGAAGGCCGTGGTGTGAATGAAGTCCGGTTTGCCCTCGAACAGCGACTTGGCCTCCTTGTTGTGGGAGAACATGCGCGGCAGGTGCTCGTGGAACTCGGTGTCGAAGCCCAGCACCGCGACCACCGGCGCCTTCATGGTCTTCTCCTGGTTGCCCGGCAGCAACGCGGGCTTTAGACGCTCCTTGGCTTCCTGGCTCCTGAGGAAGAGGATGCGGGTCGGCTGGCAGTTCATTGAGGTCGGGCCGAAGTGCATCAGGTGGTAGAGCTCGCGCAGGGTTTCGTCACTGACGTCACGGTCCTGCCAGACGTTATGGGTACGTGCCTCAGTGAACAGGGTCTCGACCGCCTTGTTGTCGATAACAGTCATTTCGCTTTCCTCTTGCTGGATGGTGTTGGCTGCAGAATGTCGTCTTGCAATGGGACTAGCGGCTCGCTTCGAGGCCGAAGTCGTATGTCAAATGGCGGAAGGGGACTTCCATCGATCGTCCATCCGGTGCCTTTCCCGGCGGCAGCAGTTCGTACTCCCTGACCAGGGAATCCTTGACGCCGAAGACGGCATCGGAGTCGAGATAGGGATCGTTCTCGGCGAAGACCTGGGTCACCAGAGTCTCGTAACCCTCCGCCATCAGCATGAAGTGCACGTGGGCAGGTCGATAAGGGTGGCGGCCGGTGATCTCCAGCATCTTGCCGACCGGTCCGTCGGTGGGAATCGGGTAGGGTGAGGGGGTTACCGTCCAGAAGGCATAGCGCCCTTGGTCATCGGTGGTGAACCTGGCCCGCAGCGAGGCACTCTCGAGCTCCTTCTGGACGTCGTAGAACCCTTCGCTGTCCGATTGCCAGACATCGACGACGACATTGGCCAGTGGCTCGCCGCGCTCGTTATGCACCCGGCCCTCTACGAAGAAGGGCTCCCCCTCGACGTTCCAGTCGATCGACTCGCCCTGGGCGGCCTGGGGCGGGTCGGCCACATAGAAGGGGCCCAGCACCGTGCTCTCGGAGACCATCGGGTCAGAGGTATGATGATTGATGGCATCGACCAGCATGGTGACGCCCAGGGTGTCGGAGAGCAGGATGAACTCCTGACGCTTGTCGTCGCACATCTGGCCAGTGCGGGTAAGGAAGTCGATGGCCTGGGTCCACTCCTGCTCGGTGGGCTCCACGTCACGAATGAAGGCGTGCAGGTGGGTGACCAGGCTGTTGAACACCTGCTTCAGGCGCTCGTCACGGCAGCCGGCGAACTGCTCGATCACCGCATCCGTGATGTTCTCGGCATTCAGGTTTCGCATGGGGTCATTTCCTCTCGATGGCCGGCAGCCCGGAGAGGCGCTCGGTGTGGTGGATCGTGGCGATGTAGTCGTCCTCGCCGTGGCCCGTGCCGATCAGCGAGCTGTAGGCCTCGCGCATCTGGGCGGCCAGGGGTACGGCGATACCGTCCGCATGGGCACAGCCGAGGATCAGGTCCAAGTCCTTGGCCATCTGGGCGGCCGAGAAGGTGGAGGTGAAGTCGCGGTCCTTCAGCGGCTGGGTCTTGTACTTGACCATCGGCGAGCCCACGGCGCTGTCGGCCATCAGGTCCAGCATCGCCTCCCAGCCGATGTTGCCCTTGCGGGCCATCGCCAGAGCCTCGCCCATCATCCCGGCACTCACCGCGATCATCAGGTTGATCGCCAGCTTGGCGTAGCGCGCCTGCTCCTCGTCACCGAGCCAGTACTGGGCCTTGGTGAAGGTGGCCATCACCGGCACGGCTTCCTCCAGGGCCTCGCGCGGCCCGGAGACCATGGCCGATAGGGTGCCGGATTCGGCGGCGACCGGGTTGCCCGACACCGGGCTGCGCAGATAGGCGATGCCTCGCGCCTCGGCGGCCTCGGCCACGCGAGCGGAGGCCTCGATGCTGACGGTGCTGGTCTCGATCAGTACGCTACCCGGCGCCATCGCCTCGATCAGCCCACCCGACCCCAGTGTCAGGCCCAGCAGCGCCCGATCATCGGGAATCGAGACGAAGACCAGGCGGCACGCCTCGACGGCGGAAGCCAGTTCATCGTGTGCCGTGATGCCGGCCTGCCCGGCCAGCGCCATCCGCTCGGTGCTGAGATCGAAGCCCTGGACGGTATAGCCGGCCGCGGCGATTCGTGTCGCCATGGGCAAGCCCAGCTTGCCCAGGCCAATCCAGGCTACCTTGGTGCTGATGGTCATTGTGACGCCCCCTCTTGTTGGCGTGACTGAAGCTCGGCGTAGATGCGGTGTCCGGAGGCTGCCAGGTGGCCGATCCCCTCCTCGACGTCAGCCAGCAACTTGCCGTGTCGCTTGTGGAATTCTCCCGCCACCATGACGCTGTCGATGTTGGCCAGGCTCGCCTGCATGACCACGGTCGAGACCGGGTCGCTGACCGGCTGCATGTTCAGCCGACTGCTGTCCAGCAGCACGATGTCTGCCTGCTTGCCTGGGGTCAGGCTGCCGATGCGGTGCTCGAGCCCGAGGGCGCGGGCACCGTCGAGGGTGATCCACTGAAGCGCTTCCCGTGTCCGGATCGTCGAGCTGTCGGGAATGCTGCCCTGCTCGCGCCGCGAAGCGGCGTTGTCCAGCGAGCGCTGCATGCCCAGCGCCATCCGGGCCACCGTGAACATGTCCCCGGAGATCACCGATTCGAGATCCACCCCCAGGGAGACGACGCCGCCGTGGCGGCGAACGTGGCCGGTTATCGGGAAGCCGTGCCCCTGGGTCATCTCGTTCTCGGGGGCGATGGAGAAGGTCACCCCCTTCTCGCAGAACCGCGCCAGTTGCTCGTCGCTGAGGCTCTGCCCGTGCACGATGTTGATGTCCGGCCCCAGGAGTCCCCTCTCCTCGATCACGTCCCAGCCACCGGGGGTGACCGCCTTGCCGCCGCCCTGGTGCATGGAGGCCACCAGGCCGAACTCCTTGGCCAATTCGAAATCGTGCAGAGTGACATCTAGGGTGGAGTAGTGCGGCCCGAGGATGGCCAGGCCCAGGGTCACGCGCCCCTCGCGTTCGCCCAGCGGGCCGGCGAGAAGCCGCTCGACCTCGCTGCGCGGATGCGGAATCTCGCTGAAGTGGGGTTGCCCCGGCTTGGGGTCCGGCTTGGGCGAGCCATGGAAGAACAGCGCCCGGATACCGGACTCCTCGAGCCCGCGAATCGCCGCATCGGTATGCTCGGGAGTGGGGTTGTTGTGACACCAGTCACCTAGGGTGGTGGTACCGCAGTTGAGCTGGTTGAGCGCCCCCATGCGGGTGGCGATATGGATGTCATCAGGGCTGAACAGGGTCGCCAGGCCGCGATGCACATGGCCGAAATACTCGAGCAGCGTCCAGTTGGCGGCGACACCGCGCAGGGCCGTCTGCCAGGTATGCATATGGGCATTGACCAGCCCGGGGATCAGGATGCCACCCCGGCAGTCGACCAGCTCGGCACCCTCGGCGGGCAGGTCATGGCCAATCGCCAGGATACGGTCGTCTTCCACCAGCACCTGGCCATCGCGCAGGTCGCCGAGGTCGGGATCCATGGTGATCACGGTGGCATGGGTCAGCAGGGTCTTCATGCGTCAGTCACCTCCCTTGATGCCGGTCGACGGCCGGCATGGGCATCGCTCAGGAGGCGATGGATGCCGTCGGCCTCGATCTCGCGTGGGTTCCAATAGGGGTTGCTCGTGGCGATCTGGGTCGCCCGCTCGATATCGCTCTCCTGCAGGCCGATGTCAGCCAGGGCCAGGGGCGCCCCCACTGCGCGCGCCAGGTCATGGAGCCCGGCGGCTGGGTCTTCGCAGCCGAGAGCCCGGGCGATGCGCGACATCGCCTCCGGGGCGGCCCCGGCGTTGTAGGCCACGGCGTGGGGCAGCACGATGGTATGGGTCTCGGCATGGGGCAGGTCGAAGGAGCCGCCCAGGGTGTGGCAGAGCTTGTGATGCAGTGACATCCCGACAGAGCCGAGGCAGGCACCGCACAGCCAGGCGCCATAGAGCGCATCCGAACGCGCGGACTGGTTGGCCGGCTCCTCGGCGATCACCGGCAGGCTGCGCGCCAGTGCCGCAATGCCCTCCTCCGCCATCAGCGAGACCACCGGGTTGCGATCCTTGGCGTAGAGCGCCTCCACCGCATGGGCGATGGCATTGATGCCGCTGGTACCGGACATGCCGACTGGCAGACCGAGCGTCAGGTCGACGTCGTATAGCACCACCTCGGGCAGTACCTCGAGGGTGCGCTGGGTCGTCTTGAGGCCGTCCCTGGTTTCCCCGAGGATCGGTGTCATCTCGGAGCCGGCGTAGGTCGTGGGGATCGCCACCTGGGGCAGGCCGGTCCGCAGGGCGATGGCCTTGCCGAGCCCGATGGTGGAGCCGCCGCCGATGGCCACGGTGCAATCCGCCTCGAGCTCCTCCGCGAGGCGCAGCGCCGCGTCGGTGACTTCGACCGGGGTATGCATCCTGGCCTCGGCGAAGAGCCCGGCCCCGAGCTCGCCCAACTGGGCGAGCACCTCACGGGCCTGACCTGCCTGCTCGGGCGTTGCCAGGACGAGTGCCCGGTGGCAGCCCAGCTCACGAACCTCGTCGGTGAGTCGGGACAGGGTTCCCTGGCCGAAAATGACACGTGACGGCAGGCCATTGTAGATGAAGGGCATCATGATGGTGTCCTCGTGCTTGCGTGGGAAGGTCCGGCGCGGGTCGCGTGGGCACATCAGGCCGAGGCCACGGGGTCAGGCCCGCGGGCGTCCGTGACGTACTGTCCGGTGATGGCCTGGACCAGCTTGTCCTCGGATACCGCATCGCCGTCGAACTCTGCCGTTACCCGGCCGTCGTACATCGCGATGATGCGGTTGCTGACACCCAGCACCTCGGGCATTTCCGACGAGATCACCAGCACCGCATAGCCCGACCGCGCCAGCTCCTTGATCAGGGCATGGATCTCGGCCTTGGAGCCCACGTCGATGCCGCGGGTCGGCTCGTCCAGGATCAGCAGCTTGGGATGGGTATGCAGCCACTTGCCGATGACGATCTTCTGCTGGTTGCCGCCACTGAGGTTGCCGACCTTCTGGCGCCAGCTGGGCGTCTTGATCTTCATGGCCTGCTGATACTTGTCGTATACGATCTTCTCTTCTCCGGTCTTCATGAAGCCCATGGAGGAGACGCTGCCAAGCGCCGAGAGGGTCATGTTGTCGCGACAGTTCATGCCGAGGATGAGGCCCTGATCCTTGCGGTCCTCCGGGACCAGGGCGATGCCCTTGACCACCGCATCGTGGCTGGAGCGGATCGTCTCGGCCTTGCCTTCGAGCAGAATTTCACCGGCCGATGGCTGACGCAGACCGAAGATCGTCTCGGCGACCTCGGAGCGGCCCGCCCCGACCAGACCGTACATGCCGACGATCTCACCCTTGCGAACGGTTAAGCTGACGTCCTCGAACACCTTGTCGACAGTGAGGTGACGCAGCTCCAACATCTTCTCGCCGAACTCGCTGGGCTTACTGGCATGATCGAGTTTGAGGGCTCTGCCGATCATCAGCTTGGTGACCTCATCCTCGCTGGTGTCGGCCGTATTCAAGGTTCCGTTGTACTCGCCGTCACGCAGGACCGAGATGCGCTGGGAGAGGTGGAAGATCTCGTCCATGCGGTGCGAGATGTAGACAATACCGACGCCCTGCTCCTGGAGATTGCGGATGATGTCGTAGAGCACCGGCTTCTCGTGATCGGTCAGTGATGCCGTCGGCTCGTCGAAGACCACGATCCGGGGCGTGAAGACCAGGGCCCGAGCGATCTCCACCATCTGCTTCTTGGCGATGGAGAGGTTGCTGACCATGTCGCGGGAGCTGAAGGTACACTTGAGACGCTTGAGAATCTCGGTGCTGTCTGTGTGCAGCTTCTTCCAGTCGACGCGGTTGCCCCATTTCAGCGGCAGGCTGCCCAGGAAGATGTTCTCTGCCACCGACATTTCGGGGACCAACGACTGCTCCTGGTGAATCAGCACGATGCCGCTCTTCTTGGCCTGCTTGGGGTTCTCGAAGGACTTCTCCTTCCCCGCCAGGATGATCTTCCCTCCGTTGGGCTGATGCTTTCCGGCCAGCACCTTCATCAGAGTGGACTTGCCGGCGCCGTTCTCGCCCAGCAGGGCATGGACCTCGCCCGCCCGGACATCGAAGCTGACCTTGTTCAGGGCCACCACACCCGGAAACTTCTTGGTGATATCAATCAGCGAGAGTACGGGGTTCGGGGAACTCGAACCGTGACCGGCGTTCCGGTTCATGGCTGCAGCGCTCATATGCTGACTCCTTTGCTGGCATGGACATTGAGCCGCTGGTCGATGATCAGCACCGAGATGAGGATGACGCCGAGAATGACCAGCACGTAGAAGGCCGGTACCTGCATCAGGTTCATGCCGTTGCGCAGGATGCCGATGGCCAGCACGCCGCCCAGGGTGCCGGTGATGCTGCCGAATCCGCCCGTCAGCTTGGTGCCGCCAAGCACCACTGCCGTGATAGTCCACAATTCATAGTCACGGCCCAAGTTCGGCGTGGCGGCCCCCATCTGGGTCGCCAGGAGCACCCCGGCGAGGGCAGCGAAGCCCCCCACGATGATGAAGTTGATCATCATGTGACGGCCGATGCGGATGCCCGCATCCAGGGCGGCTTCGGGGTTGCCACCCACGGCAAAGGTATTACGTCCATGGCCGGTCTTCTTCAGCACCAGATGCATCACCAAGGTGCAGAGGAGGAAGATGATGGCGAGTACGGGAAACGGCCCGATCGAGGCGGTCCCGAAGTCGGAGAAGGCGAAATTGGTGGCGTAGAAGGACTGCTCTTCGGTGTAGACGAAGATGAGGCCACGAACACCGATCATGGCCCCTAGGGTCACGATGAAGGCATTGACGCCGGTCTTCCAGACGATCAGGCCATTGATAGCACCCAGCACAAGCCCCGATGCCAGAGCGGCCATGACCGCGATGGTAATACCGTAGTCCTGAAGGCCGACCGACAGCGATGCCGCCAGTCCCAGGACGGCACCCACTGAGAGATCGATGTTGCCGTTGATCATCACGTAGGTCATGCCCAGTGCGATCAGCCCGATGGTCGAAGTCTGGACAAGGATATTGCTCAGGTTTCCGACGGAGAGAAAGTACTCCGACATGACGCTGAAGAAGACGGTAATGGCTATGACAAATACCCAGATGGGCTGGATAAAGCCACTGCCTTTAAGAAAATTCTTCATGTTAATCATGTTGATCACCGGTTCAGGAGTGAGTCGTGAACAGACGCTTGCGCTTGTTGGCAAGGTCCAGCCACACCGCCAGGATGATGATCACCCAGGTGACGAGCCATTGGGTGTAATAGGGGTAGCCCAGCAGCAGCAAGCCATTCTGGATGAAGCCCAGGATCAGTACCCCGATGATCGTCTTCCAGACACTCCCTGCTCCGCCCAGCAGACTAGTGCCCCCGAGAATGATCCCGGCCAGCACCAGCAATTCGTAGCCCTGCCCGACGTTGTTCTGTGAGCCCATGACTCGCGATCCCAGCACCAGCGCTGCACAGGCCACGCAGAAGGCCGAGATCAGATAGGTACTGAATACACACCAGTTCTTGCGGATACCGGAATAGACGGCGGCGGCCGGGTTACCGCCGACTGCGAAGATTCGGCGACCATAGCTGGTATAGGACATGACGACCTGCACGACGATCGCCAGCAAGGCAAAGAGGATTACCGGGACCGCGATACCCAGCACGTAGCCTCGTCCGAAGAAGGCGAACCAGGTGTCGCTCTGGTTGGCAATGTCAACGTTCTTACCGCCACTGTAGATCAGCACCAGTCCTTGGATCGCCGACAGCATCGCCAGTGTAACGATCAGCGAATTCAGCCGCATGAAACCGACCAGGAAGCCGTTGACGGCGCCGATCAGCAACGTAAGGGCGAACATCAGAATGATAGCGCCGGCCGGTCCGATCTTGTCATGCAGATCGACGACCAGCACCGTCGAGAAGGAGAGCATCGACCCGACAGAGAGGTCCAGATTACCGCCGATGATGACCACCGTAACACCCACGGCAATAATGCCGATAATCGAGGCTTGGCGCACCACTGTCATGATATTTGACTGGGAAATAAACTGTTCGGAGAACAGCGAAAAAGCAAACATGCAGATAAGGAAGAAGACCAGGATACCCTGAGCGGAAAGGAAACTCAGGAGACCCGCCTTATACTTCTTGTTCAGCATGATGGCTTGTTTACTTTGTTCTACAGAAGCCATGGTACTCACCTATTTTGGCGCTACTGACTGAAGGCCGGAATATTTACGTTGCAGTCGCCGCCCCGTTGGCATGCCTGAGGCACGCCAACGAATCGAGGGACTTTCAGACCATTCGTCATGACCAACGGAGTGTCGCTTTCTGCTGTCCGCAACGATCATCCTCGGTCGTTGCGGCGCCATTGGCCTGGATACGCAGGATGGCACGAGTTCCTTTCATGCCCCGAGACTTGCGAGATTTAGAACACGGGCTTGTCGAACTCGGCCAGATTATCGGCAGTAATCTTGGGGGTCTCGAAGAAGTTCATCTTCGGCACCTCTTCACCTGCCAGGACATCGAGTGCCGTCTGGAGCGCCGCTTCCGCGTCATCGACCGGTGACTGATAGATGGAACCGTAGTACTCGCCACGCTCGATGGCCTCGTAGCCCACGGCGAAATTGGTGGCACCGATGAACACGATCTCCTCGGCACGGCCGGCGCTCTTGGCGGCATTCAGGGCACCGACCCCCATGTTGTCATCGCCGGCATAGACTCCGTCGATGTCATCGTACTTGGTGAGGAAGTTTTCCATGACCCGCTGAGCCTTCTCACGGTTCCAGTCGGCGGGCTGGGTCTCCACGAGCTCGACTCCGGGGCATGCCTCGGCCAGTTTTTCCTCGAAGCCTTGGGCACGCTCCATGGCGGTGGTATAACCCGGCTGGCCGGCGATCTGTACGATTCGCCCCTCGCCCTCGAGGGCATCGCACATCATCTCGGCGGAGGAGGCCCCCTGCTGGACATTGTCGGGGCCCGAGAAGGCCGCAATATAGTCAAGGCCCGCTTCGGCGATCTTGGAATTGGTCACCACAACGGGGATGCCAGCCTGGTGGGCCTGGCGGATGGCTGGGATCACCGCCTGACCATTGGTCGGCCAGATGATGATGGCATCGACACGCTGCTGGATGAGGTTGCGCACCTGGCCGATCTGGCGGGCAACATCGCCGCCGGCATCGAGCACGACGACGTCGACATTGCCATGCTTGTCGGCTGCTTCCTCGAAGGCGCTTTCATAGGTCGTCTGGTAGCTGTCGACGCCGACATTATTCTGGGTAATACCGATTCGATAGGTGGATTCTGCGTGGGCAAGCCCCACAGAAAGCATCATGACACTAGTGGCTAGCGCTGTTTTGTACATCATCTTCTCACCTGCTTTGTTGTAGTACTTGCTGTTTGGGTTTTACTCAAGGGAGTTATTCAACGTTCGTGAAGCTTATGGCTGGCACTTGTTCTCCAGCAACGCGGCCAAGTGGTAGAAATGGCCAATTTGGTTATTTTTATCTCCGGATGCAGGCGAAGGGGTTGTTTCAACATTCTGCCAAGGAAAGCCCCGCAAGCTAAAAAACTGTGCTCGGATAAAGGATTGGCAACGAAAAAAGAAAACGCCCCGCTCAAGGAAATTGGCAGGGCGCAGCAAAAAGTGAAATGTAGCTTTGCGATGGATAAAAGCGGATCACTCTGACCCAGGCTCCAGCAGCCGCTGCCAGGCATCGATCACTGCCCGGCGGTGGGCGTGGAAATCGGCGTCGCGACCGCGGGCGGGCTGACGGGTGAGCGAGGCGCGATGGGCGGAGCTGCGCAGGGCCAGGTAGGCGTCGCGCAGGCGCTGGCACTCCTCGGCGGGTAGGCGACCGGTGCTCTCCAGCGTCTCGAGGATGCGCATGTTGTCGCTCCACTGCAGCAGTTCAGGGGTGTCGTGGCCCATGGTGAGCACCGCGAACTGGCACAGGAACTCGATGTCGATCATGCCGCCGGGATCGTGCTTGAGGTCGAACTCGCCCTCACCGGCCTTGCCACCCAGGTGGTCGCGCATCTTCTGGCGCATCTGCACCACCTCCTCGCGCAGCGCCCGACAGTCGCGCTCGCGCCCGAGGGTCTCGCGACGCACCGCGTCGAACCCCTCCGCCAGCCGAGGGTGGCCGGCCACTACGCGGGCACGCACCAGCGCCTGATGTTCCCAGGTCCAGGCTTCACGGCGCTGATACTCACCGAAGGCCCCGAGCGTGGTGGCCAACAGCCCGGCGTTGCCCGAGGGGCGCAGGCGCATGTCCACCTCGTAAAGGGTACCGGCCGGGGTCACCGCGGTGAGCAGATGGATAATGCGCTGGCCCAGGCGGGTGAAGAACACCGGCGTGTCGATGGGGCGTGCGCCGTCGGTCTCGCCCTGGGAGTCGGCATCGTGGATGAAGACCAGGTCGAGATCCGAGCCGTAGCCCAGCTCGATGCCGCCCAGCTTGCCGTAGCCGACGATCAGAAATTCGGGCTCGCTCCCGGCCCGGGTGCCATCGCGCCGTAGCGGATAGCCGTGCTTGCGCACCAGGTGGCGCCAGGCCATGGCCAGCACCTTCTCCAGCAGAACTTCGGCAATGTAGGTGAGGTAGTCGCTGACCTTCATCAAGTGGCGGGTACCGGCGATGTCCGAGGCGGCGACGCGCAGCACGTGGGCATGCTTGAACACACGCAGTGCCTCGAGCTGGGCTTCCTCGTCATCCTCGGGGATGCGCCCCAGGGCCTGGCGCAGCTCATCGGCCAGGCGCGCCTTGTCGGCGGGGGTGTAGAGCGTATCCGGGGTTAGTAGCTCGTCGAGCAGAATCGGGTAGCGGGCCAGCTGCTCGGCAATCCACGGACTACCGCCGCACAGTCCCATCAGGTGGCTCAGCGCCTCGGGATTCTCGCGCAGCAGTGCCAGGTAGGCGGTGCGCCGCAGCACCGACTCGATCAGCGGCAATACCCGTTCGAGCGCCGTGTCGGGGGCGTCGCTGGTGGCCGCGGCATCCAGCAGCAGCGGCATCAGCGCTTCGAGGCGCTCGTAGCCGATGCGTTGCATCGACTGGACCTGGCGCGACTGGCGCAGGGTCGTGAGGCGTCGCAACGCCAGCTCGGCCTGGTCAAAGCCCGCCTCGGCGAGCAATGCTTGTGCCTCCTCGGGCTCGAGCTCGCCGCACCACAGCGCGCGCCACTCCTCGAGCGACCGGGCCCCTTCCCCCGGAGCTTCGCTTGACTCCTCGACCTCCTCTTCCGGGTCGGCGATCACCGCGTCGAAATGGTGGCGCACCCGGCCGCGCACCTCATCGAGTCGCGCCACGACCGCCGGCCAGTCCTCCATGCCCAGTGCCAGGGCGACACGCTCGCGGTCGAGGTCGTCGTCGGGCAGGCTCTGGGTCTGGCGGTCCTCCAGCGCCTGCAGTACGTGCTCGAGGTCGCGCAGGAAGACGTAGTCGGGCTCGAGTTCGTCGACGACAGACTGAGGCAACAGGCCAAGCGCGGGCAGTCGTTCGAGCGCGGTGCGCAGCGAGGTGACCTGCAGCTCGGTATCGCGCCCACCGCGGATGAGCTGGAACGCCTGCACCACGAATTCCACTTCGCGAATACCACCGGGGCCGAGCTTGATGTTGGCCTGCATGCCGCGGCGCTTGACCTCACGATTGATCAGCGCCTTCATTTCGCGCAGCGATTCGATGGCGCCGAAGTCGAGGTACTTGCGGTAGACGAAGGGCCGCAGGTTGCCGAGCAGCTCCCTTCCGGCCCCCAGGTCGCCAGCTACCGGCCGCGCCTTGAGCAAGGCGTAACGCTCCCACTCACGGCCCTGGTCCTGGTAGTAGGCCGCCAGCGAGCTGAAATTGCCGACCAGCGGACCGCCTTCGCCCAATGGGCGCAGCCGCATGTCGACGCGAAAGGCGAAGCCGTCGGCGGTCACCGCATCCAGCGCAGCGATCAACCGCTGCCCCAGCTTGGTGAAGTACTCCTGATGCTCGAGCGACTTGCGACCGCCTTCGGTCTCGCCCATCTCGGGATAGGCGAAGATCAGGTCGATATCCGAGGAGAGGTTGAGCTCGCCGGCACCGAGCTTGCCCATGCCCAGCACCACCAGGCGCTGCTCGCTGCCGTCGGCACGCGGCGCCGGGCGCCCCCAGCGCGGCTCGAGATGCGTCTCGAGCCAGCCCAGCGCCCCTTCGAGACACACCTCGGCAAGCCGCGACACCGAGGCGGACGTCGCCCACATGTCGATACCCGCCGGCCGCGTCAGGTCGCGCCAGACGATGCCCAGCATGCGCGCCCGGCGGAAGCGGCGCAGCGCTGCGTGCAGGGCCGCCTCGTCGTCGGCGCCCTCCAGCCGCTCGGCCAGCCAGGCTGCGAGCGTCTCGACACCAGGCGCTTCATCCAGCTCGCCACTGGCATCAAGGTGCTGCAGCCAGTCGGGGTAGCGAACCAGGATATCGGCCGCGAAGTCGGAGATGGCGATGACGCGTGCCAGCTGGCGTCGGCGCTCGGGGTCGAGGCCCAGCCAGTTCTCCGAGGGAAGTTCCTGGCCGGTCATCTCGGCAACACTGTCACCCTGCGCCAGGCTTTCGCCGAGACGCTGCCAGGCCTTCTTCAGTGCAGGCACGAGTGCAGAGGGAAGAGTGTTGGCAGGCAGGAAGTCGTCGGGTATGGGCATGGCAACAGGCCTTGTCGCAGCTGGGTTACCCTCAGCATATCGAAGGCGTTGACGCTGCGGCACCCCTGAAGCATCGCGTGACAGAATTCAGCCGAAGAATTTCTGCCAGACGAGCAGTCCCCAGGTGAGGCCGGCGGCCAGCAGCGCGATCATTACCGCCGCCGATCCGATGTCCTTGGCGCGCCCCGATAGCTCGTGATGTTCGGTGCCGATACGATCCACCACGCTCTCGATGGCGCTGTTGATCAGCTCCACGGTGAGTACCAGCAGGCAGCTGCCCACCAGCAGGATCCACTCCACCGGACCCGAGCCGATCCACCAGGCCAGCGGCAGCATGATCACGCACATGGCCAGCTCCTGCCGGAACGCCGTCTCGTGGCGAAAGGCGAACTTGAGCCCCTTGAGCGAATAGCCCGTGGCATCGAAGAGGTGCCGCCATCCGGTACGCGCTGGTTTCATCGTCTCGCTATCCTTAACTGCGGGTAGACCTCAATGCGCCTCGATCATGCGCTCCAGGTCCCGGGACAGGGGGTCCAGCACCTGGGCCCAGTTGAGCCAAGGCGTGGATGCGGTGCCGTTGACCAATGCCGTGAACACGCCCCAACGCCCCGAACGGGTGCGAAAGTAGCCGCTGGCGGCACGCACCGCATGGGGCTGGTTGAGGGTGCCGGTCTTGAGCATGATGTGGTTCTGAACCAGCGGCGAGCCACGGCGAATGAAGCGCGACACGCCATTGACCGGCGACTGAAAGCTGGCCACGAAACTGGGGAACAGCGACGTGCGATGGAACATGCTTTCCAGCAGCGCGTTGGCACCCTGTGCCGAGGTGCGATTCTCGGTGGTCAGACCGCTGCCGCTGAGCATGATCACCGGGCCATGGTCCGGCAATCCAGCCACGTAGTCCTGGATCGCCTCCCCCGCCTGGAGCAGGGTCGCCCGGGGCCTATCGACCAGATTGAGCGCCAGCACGTCGGCCATGAAGTTGTTGGAGTAGTTCATGACGTGCAGCAACAGTTCCTGCAGCGTTCTGCCCACCACTTCTGCCAGGGTGTGGGCGGAAGCGGGAGGTGGCTCGACGCTGGTGACGAAACCATTGCCGATGACGATTCCCGCCTGCTCGAGCATGGCCGAAAGGGTACGCGCCGTTTGGCGCGCGGGGTCGCCACTGGCGCGGTAGACATTGCGCGGAGCGGCATCGAGCGCGATATGGCCTCGCAGCAGCATGACATCCCCGTCTTCACGGGTGACGCGCTCGGCGCTGAACTCGGTGACGCTGTCGGGCGGGCCGGTCTCGAGCTGATTGTCGATACCCACTATCAGGGTCTGGCTGTCGCAGCTGAAGACCCGCGCGGGCTCGCCCGCCGCGGTGCCCGGCGCCACGTTGACACACCAGTTGCCATGGTTGACCCCCGCCGAGGAGAGCAGTGCACTGTAGCTGTTGGCGGCGCGCGACTGTGCCTGACAACGATCAGTGGTGATGCACTCCACCGGGCCGAAGCGCCATTGGCTGACCACCAGGCGGCCCTCGATCTCGCGCACACCGGTTTGATAAAGCCGCTGGGTCAATCGCCACAGGTCCTCGCTGGCAAGCGCAGGGTCGCCGCCGCCATCGAGGATCAGGTCACCGCGCAATACGCCTTCGGCATCGAGCTCGGCGGCACTGACCAATTGCGTGGTGAAGCGATGCTGCGGGCCCCAGCGGTCGAGCGCCGCCGCCGCCAGGTAGGCCTTGGACACCGAGGCCGGTGACAGCTGACGTTCCTGTTCGATAGCACCCAACACCTCGCCGGAACGTCCACCGTCACCCAGCAGCCTGGCCTCGGCGCTGATCAGAAATCCCTTGT
Source organism: Halomonas sp. MCCC 1A13316 (assembly GCF_014931605.1). Lineage (NCBI taxonomy): Bacteria > Pseudomonadati > Pseudomonadota > Gammaproteobacteria > Oceanospirillales > Halomonadaceae > Billgrantia > Billgrantia diversa. The sequence continues at coordinate 4,120,455 of NZ_CP053382.1, forward strand.
CGAGCATTTTCCCCAGCTCCACGAAACCTGCCCCGGAAGCGGTCAGTGGAAGCAATAGCCCACACAGCAGGGCCAGACAACGCAGCCTTACAGCGGCACGAAACATCATGACAATACGATCCATCCAGAACTCAACAAAGCCGAATCAATGGGCAGCAATACGTGAAAAGAGCTGGATCACCACCACGCCGGCGATGATCAGGCCGATACCCAGCACCGCTGGCAGGTCGGGCCGTTGGCCGTACACCACGACCCCGACCAGGGCCACCAGCACGATACCCAGGCCGGCCCAGATTGCATAGGCGATGCCGACCGGGATGGTACGCAGCACAAGCGACAGCATGAAGAAGGCGATCGTATAGCCGACCACTACCACCAGACTGGGGGCCAGGCGAGTGAAGCCATCGGTGGCCTTGAGCGCACTCGTGGCGACGACTTCCGCCACGATCGCCAGCGCCAGGTAAACGAACGCCATCAAACGACCTCCTCTGGCCCATCGGGGACAAGCTGCGGTGCGTGGGGCAAGTCTGCCACCAGGCGCCAGAGAGACTGGCCGCTCAAATGGTACTTGCGTTCAAAGGGCGTCAGGTAGCGCTCGCCGGGAACGAAGGGCTCCACGGCAGCGGCCACGGTGGTGACCTGCTTCAGCGCCTGGGCGAACTCCTCCACGTAGAGTTGCCAGTTGGAGCGCAGCTCCAGCCGACCGCCAAGCGCTAGAATCACCGGCAGCACCGGGTGACCGTGCCAGCGCTGCTTGAGATGCGCCGATTTGGGGTAGGGGTTGGGATAGAGCAGGTAGTGCCGCGCCGGCTGCCAACCGGCGGCCAGCGCCAGGCGCCAGAAGTCCACCAGGTCGGCACGCACCAGCAGGGCGTTGCCCCCCACCTCGCCATGCTCTCGCGAGAGCCGGTCGGCACTGCGATCCACGCCGATGACCAGATGATCGTCGAAGCATTCGGCCAGTTGCCGCGTCGACAGCCCTACGCCGCAGCCGGCATCGAGGATCAGCGGGCGTCGCCCGCCGTCGCGCTCGTACCAGGCGCGGGCGCGCTCGAACGCCTCACAGGTGTGCTCGGCCACGGGCTTTCGCAGGGGGTGGACCAGGGCGCGCTCGACTCTACGCGCAACGTCCTTGTGCGGGCCGAGCTGGTTGGTCGCGATGGCACGGGAGGTGGCATGCATGGCGGAAGCGGTTCGGTAGCTGACGAACTGGCCATTCTAGCAGCCATGGCGCAGCAGGCGAGGGGCAAAAAAAAGGCGCACCCAAGATCGGGAGCGCCCACATACCCACTCGTATGACTCAAACAGCATTGCCAGCATAGCGCTTCTCGCATCTCAGTTCAAACGTTTGTTTCATGTTTACCGACCAGAACTTGCGCTGCACGCCCATGACGGCGTCCCGAGGCGGGTGCTATGATCGTCTCCCTTATATTTACCTTACCGACTCGCACGAACAGCATAACGAGGAAAGCGGCTTGTCACACTTACCTGTGATCGTCGGCATGGGCGGCGTCAACGCTGCCGGTCGTACCTCAGGCCATCAAGCATTTCGTCGCACCGTGATCGACGCCCTTCCCGAAGCCGAGCAACAAGCCTTGCTGCTCGGCCTGGCCGCTCTGATGGGACTGGGCAGTTGCCGGGAAGGCGCCTGGTACGACGCCGCCGGAAATCCCATCGCCGCCAGCCGGCTGGCCGAGAACTGCCGCGCGCAGGTGCTCGACCACACCTTGATCCGGCGCATAGAGGATCCCCGCTTCAATGACGACGGGCTCCCCGCCAATCGGCGCGCCGGCCTAGGCCTGGGGTCGGAACTGACCTTCAGCATTCGCCGCCGCCAACTGCCCGAGCGGCTGCCGCCGACCTGGCAGGTGCGTGAGCTGGACCGCCACACCCTGGAGGTCACGGTACCCCAGGGTGAGCTCGAGGTGCTGCTGCCGGAGACCCGCCCGGCCCAGGTGCGAGCCGCGGGTCAATTGCCCAGCGGTTTCGATCCCAGCCGCTACTACCGCAGCGTGCATCACCCACGCGGCCTGTCGATGTCGATTTTCGCGGCCAGCGACTGCCTGGCCAGCTGCGGCCTGGAGTGGGAGACACTTCGCGACCGCCTCGACCCCGACGACATTGCGGTGTATGCCGGCAACTCCATCGGCCAACTCGATGACGAGGGCTGGGGCGGGCTGCTCAAGAGCTTTGTCTCGGGCAACCGCGCCACTTCCAAACAGATGCCGCTGGGCTACGGGCAGATGCCCGCCGACTTCCTCAATGCCTACGTACTCGGCAGCGTCGGCGGTACCGGCGCCGTGCTCGGCGCCTGCGCCAGCTTTCTCTACAATCTGCGGCTGGGCGTCGAGGACATCCGCAGCGGCCAGCGCCGTGCGGTGATGGTTGGCACTTCCGATGCCCCGGTCACCCCCGAGATCATCGAGGGCTTCCGCGCCATGGGCGCGCTGGCCGACGACGACAGCCTCAAGGCGCTGGACGCCCTGGAGCTGCTCACCGATGCCGACTACCAGCGCGCCTGCCGCCCCTTCGCACGCAACTGCGGCTTCACCATCGCCGAGGCCAGCCAGTTCGTGCTGCTGCTCGACGACGAGCTGGCGCTGGAGCTCGGCGCCGAGATCCTCGGCAGCGTGCCGGGCGTGTTCGTCAACGCCGACGGCTGGAAGCGCTCCATCTCCGCGCCCGGTATCGGCAACTACATCACCCTGGGCAAGGCGGCCTCGTTGGTACGCGACATGCTGGGCGAAGAGGCGCTGCGCGAGCGTACCTTCCTGCATGCCCACGGCACCAGCACGCCAAAGAACCGCGTAACGGAATCCCACGTCTTCGACCTGGTCGCCAGGGCCAACGACATCGAGCACTGGCCGGTCGTGGCGGTGAAAGCCTTCGTCGGCCACTCCCAGGGCAGCGCCGCCGGTGACCAGCTGACCAGTGCCCTGGGCAGCTTTGCCCATGGCATTCTGCCGGGCATCCCCACTCTCGACGCAGTGGCCGCCGATGTTCATGCCGAGCGACTGCGCTTCTCATGCACGCCGGTGCCCTTCGCAGCCGATGCCGCCTTCATCAATGCCAAGGGCTTCGGCGGCAACAATGCCACGGGCGTGGTGCTCTCGCCCGCCGTGACCGAGCGCCTGCTGGTGAAACGCCATGGCGAAGCCGCCGTCGCGGCCTGGCGTGAGCGACGCGAGGTAACCCGCCAAGTCAGCCAGGCCTACCTGGCCCAGGCCGATGGCGGCCACTATCAGGCGCGCTACCGCTTCGGCGAAGGCGTGCTGGAAGGGCCGGAACTCGACGTCAGTGCCACCAGCATCACCATTCCCGGCTATTCACGCCCGGTATCGCTGGCGGTGAACAATCCCTATGGCAAGCTGGACGACTGACCCGACCGGGCGGCATTGTCGGCTCGGTCGCGGACGATTACCCTAGCCTTCTCGAGCCTGCAAACGTGAGCGGAGCGCCATGAAAATCGCGGTCTACCCCGGCACTTTCGATCCCATCACCCACGGTCATTTCGACCTGATCGAGCGCGCCTCGCTGCTGTTCGACAAGGTCGTAGTCGCCATCTCGGCCAGCCCCGGCAAGAACCCGGCGCTGGATCTCGCCACCCGTATCGCCCTGGCCCGCGAGGTTTCGGCGGGGCTCGACAACGTCGAGGTGATCGGTTTTTCCGGGTTGCTTACCGATCTGATGACCGATCAGCGGGCCCGTATCGTCCTGCGCGGCCTACGCGCGGTTTCCGACTTCGAATACGAACTGCAGCTGGCCAACATGTACCGCGCCCAGGCGCCCGAACTCGAAAGCGTGTTCCTTACGCCGGCGGTAGAGAACTCCTACATTTCCTCCACCATCGTGCGCGAGATCGCCAAGCTGGGCGGCGACGTATCCCGGCTGGTGCATCCCAGGGTCGCCGAAACGCTGCGCAAGCATTATAATACCTGACCGTATTACTCGGTAATTGCCGAGCCGCCTTATCCAGGGTACGGCCGGACGCGGCCTCCCGATCGCGAGGTAACCTATGGCCCTGATGATCACCGACGAGTGCATCAACTGCGACGTCTGCGAGCCCGAATGTCCCAACGATGCCATCTCGGCGGGCGAGGAGATCTATATCATCGATCCCAGCCACTGTACCGAGTGCGTCGGTCACTACGACGAGCCGCAGTGCCAGCAGGTGTGTCCGGTCGACTGCATTCCGCTCGACCCCAAGCGCCGCGAGAGCCGCGACGAGCTGATGGCCAAGTACCGGCTGATCACTGCGGCCTGAGCGACCGAGCGTAATGGCCGGGTCTGATAGGCTGCCACCCGGCCTGCCTGCTCTCTCTATTTTTCCGCTGCACTCCCGTCGGATGTTAGCCATAGCTCTTTCACCCCAGCCCCGGGCATCGTCAGCGGCACGTGTGAAGCGATGATCATGATGCCACTGCCCTGTCGACGACGCAGGCCCACCAGTACCTGGCGACGACTCTGCTCGTCCAGTCCGGCCAGCGGTTCGTCCAGCAACAGTAGCGGACGCCCCGCGAGCAGCAGCCGGGCCAGGGCGATGCGACGTGCCTGCCCGCCAGAAACCTGAGCGCCATATTCTCCCAGCCTGGTGTCGAGCCCCTCGGGCTGGGCACGTACCCATTCGCCCAGCGCCAGATCCTCCAGCACATCCCGCAACTCGGCATCGCTAGCCTGCTCATCTCCCAGCCTCAGGTTCTGGGCAAGGGTCATGTCGAAGATGTCCCACTGCTGGGGCAGGTAGCCAATGGCGTCATCCAGGCGCCACTGTCGATAATCGCGACCATTGAGCTTGAGCTGGCCACTCTGGTGCTCGAATTCTCCAGCGATCACCTCGAGCAAGGTGGACTTGCCGCAGCCCGAAGGACCACGCAGGCACAAGATCTCACCACCGTGCAGTTCCAGCGATATCTCCTTCGGCCCGGCCAGGGCATTGGGCCAGCGAGCCGTGACCCGGTTAAGTTCGAGATGCCAAGGCGAAGCTGGCTGTTCTGCCGACGTCGACAGAGGCCCATACGATTCTGTTGTAAGCTGATTGAGTCGGTCGCGAGCAGCCAGGCTGGCACCCAGCGAGGTAAAACTATTGGCCAGAGGGCTGAGTATCTCACCCAGCGCCAGCATACCCAGCACGGCGGCCAGTAACAGCGGGACGGAAATCTCGCCCGCCTCGAGCAGGGAGAAGCCCTGCCACACCACTGCCAGGATGCTCAGACCCAGTACCGCCTGCTGCAGCGCTCCGACCCATCCCGCCAGCCTCAACTGACGCTCATGATGCGTCAGGCAGCGGTGATCGTTTTCGGCAAAGCGCTGGCGGCACGTCTCCCAGCGCCCCCAAAGAAGAAGCGAGGTGAGGGCGGCCAAGGGCTCCAATAGCGCCTGGCGGCGTTGCTCGGCCAGTTCGGCATCCTGCCGTGCCAGGCGACTACCCTGCCACCAAGTCAGCACTGGCAGCCCCAGCCACGCGAGCAGCAAGCCGGGTAGCGCGATCCGCAGGAGTGAGACATCGAGCCACGCCAATAACCCTGCCACTGTTAGCACCATCAGCCCTGCCCAGCCCCATGGCATCCACATGCGCAGCATGAAACGGTCGAGATGATCAATATCGGCTACCAGGCGATGCATGGTAATGACAGCATCGGCATGCCGCGATTCGGCGCGCAGCGTACGCCTGGTTAAAGCCTCGAAGATTCGACAGCGCAGGTCGCTGAGCAGCCCCAGCGCGGCGCTGTGGGAAGCCATACGCTCACCATAACGGCCGGCGGTACGCACGATGGCGCAGAGACGAATCAACGCCGCCGGGCGGAAGTAGTCGAAGCCGAGGGTCGCGGTGGTTGCGACTCCGGCCAGGGCGGCCGCGGTAATGAACCAACCGGAGATCGCCAACAGCGCCACCACGGCCAGCAGCGTGGCCGTACCGATCAGAAAGGCCAGCGACCAGCCGCCGCGCCGCAGCCGCCACAGGTCGAGCAGCCGAATCGCAGTGTCCGCCTGGGCTGCCTTGGCACCGGCTACTCGAGACATGGCAGCAGCCCCTGCGCATCGGATGGGCAGAGCCGGCTCCGCCCATCCGGTTTGTCGTCCAGCCGCAGGCAACCGTCCACCCACTCGAGCCCCTCCGCCTCATGGCTCACGATGATGACCGTGCGGCCGCGGCTGAGCCGCTCGAGCAAGCCGTGAAGCTCCCGCGCCGAGTCCGGATCGAGGTGAGCCGTAGGCTCGTCGAACAGCCACAGCGGCGCCTCGCGCAATAGCAGTTGGGCCAGTGCCAAGCGCTGCAGTTGGCCACCGGAGAGCCCTTTGCCGCGCTCGCCGAGGATGGTATCCAGCCCTTCACGTGCCGCCAGCAGCGACCAGAGCCCGACTTGCTCGAGTACGGCGATCAATGCCACTTTCCCGGCTTCGGGGCTGGCCAGACGCAAGTTGTCCCCCACGCTGCCACGCATCACGGGCGGCTGCTGACCGAGATAACCCAGGTGACGTTGCCAAGATTCGCGTGAAAGAGAGCTCAGCTCCCGACCATCGACACATAGCGAGCCCTCGTAGGGCACGAAACCGAGCATGGCTTCGAGCAGGCTCGATTTGCCGCAACCGCTCTCGCCCTGCACCAGCCATCGCTCGCCGCCTGCCGACTCGAAATCGAGTGGGGCCAGGCGCCTACGTCCGCCCTCACCCGCCACCGTCACGCCACGACAGAGGATAGACGGAGGGCCGTCCAGGGTGACGGCCTGGCCATCCGAGGGCTGCCATGTCTCGGCATCGAGCAGCGGTATCAGCTCCTGCATGGCACCCTCGGCTTCGGCACGGGCATGGTAGTCGGCGCCCAGTTGGCGTAGCGGGGCATAGAACTCCGGCGCCAGCAGCAGGATGAGCAGCGCTCCCTGATAGGGTACCGGCACTTCACCCTGGGCCCAGGGAAGCAGCCCCAGCAGGCCAAGCCCCAGATAGAGCGCCACCAAGGCGATGGCCAGAGCCGCAAAGAATTCCAGTACCGCACCGGACAAGAAAGCTAGCCGCAGTACGCCGAGGGTGCGGCTGCGATAGGCTTCGCTGGCATCAGCGATCCGCCGTGCAGCCTGGGATGTGGCATTCAACCGCTTCAGGGTGGCCATGCCGCGGGCGAGATCGAGAAAGCTGCCGCCCAGGCGCGCCAGCGCCGTCAGTTGGCGTTGGCTGGCCTCGGCAGCCGCCCGACCCACCAGAACCATGAAAAGCGGCACCAAGGGTGCGGTCAGCAGCATCAATCCCGCGGCCAACGGGCTGAGCAGTGAAACCACCAGAACCAGCATCAGCGGCACGGCAATGACGAGTTGGCGCTGGACGTGGTAGCGGCTGACATAACCGTCCAGGGCATCGATGTGCTCCAGGACCTGAGTACCCAGGGCGCCATCGCTGCCCAAGTTGCGTCGCGCCGGCCCCAGCCGCCCCAGACTTTCCAGCAGCTGGCCACGCAGGCCAGCCCGGACCCCGCGGCTGGCCACCCGCGTCAACACTTCGCGACCGTACTGTAGCAACGGGCGCAGCACAAGGCAGGCGGCCAGGCCTGCCAGCCACGCTACAGGCGGCGCAAACCGCGCCACCTCTCCCTGCCAGGCGAGAATGGCATGCGCAAAGATGCTGGCCAGAAGCCAGCTCTGTACGATTAATAAAATGCAGCCGCCCAGCGCCAGCAGAAACGCACCGCGTAGCCGCCAGCGCTGCGGCGTCAGGCAGCGGCGCAGCCGCTGCCCCGGGTCGAGTGGCTCGTCAGTCGCGCCTTTCGGCATCGGATTCGCCTTCAAAGCCGTTGAGCTCCAGCCACATGGCGTTGAGGATGCCAAGGGAAGCAGCCAGCGTGACACCAAGTATCCAGGTGAAATACCACATAGGACTACTCCTCAGTAGAGCGACTTGTCGTTGTCACGGATGTACTGCTCGTCGAGCCGGCCCCGCATGACGTAATAGCTCCATGCGGTATAGGCCAGTACCAGCGGCACGAAGAGGCAGACCACCCAGAACATGATGGTCAGGGTCAATTCGCTTGCCGTTGCATCCCACATGGTCAGGCTATGGTTGGGCACCAGCGAGGAGGGCATCACGAACGGAAACATGGTGATGCCGGTGGTGACGATGACCATGGTCATGGCCAGCGAAGAACTGGTGAATGCCAGTACCCGACGTCCTACCTGCAGCGCCCAGGAGCACACGACGAAGCCCGCCACGCCTAGCAGGGGCAGGAGCCACAGCAGGGGAAAGCGGCCGTAATTGGCGAGCCAACCACCGGCGCTAACCTCCACCAGTTTGTCGACGGTTCGGTTGGAGCCGTTGGTATCGATCACGCTCGTGACCAGATAGCCATCGATTCCCACGATCAGCCAGATGCCGCCCAGCACGAACAGTACGGCACAGGCCAGGGCGGTAAGGCGGCCGATCGCCGCGCTGCGCTGCATCAGCTCGCCCTCGGTCTTGAGCTGCAGCCACGCTGCCCCATGGGTGACGAACATCAGCAGACTGAGCAGGCCGGCCAAAAGGGCAAACGGATTGAGCAACCCCAGCAGACCGCCTTGGTAATCCAGGCGAAGGATGTCGTCGAACTGGAAAGGGACCCCCTGAAGCAGGTTGCCGAAGGCGACACCGAAGATCAGCGCCGGCACGGCCGAGCCAACGGTCAGGGCCCAATCCCAACGGCTTCGCCAAGAGGGATTGTCGAGCTTGGAGCGGTAGTCGAAGGCCAACGGCCGCAGGAATAACGCAAACAGCGTGAGCATCAAGGCCAGGTAGAAGCCGTTGAAGGCGGCGGCATAGACCGGCGGCCAGGCGGCGAACAAGGCGCCACCTGCCGTCACCAGCCACACCTGGTTGCCATCCCAATGAGGCGCTACCGAATTGATCATAACGCGCCGCTCCTCGTCGTTCTGCCCGACGATCTTGAGCAGGCTGGCGACGCCCATGTCGAATCCATCGGTGATGGCAAAACCGATCAGCAGGACACCGATCAATACCCACCAGATGAAACGGAGCATTTCGTAGTCCATGGTCATGCCTCCTGAATGCCGAGCCCATCGATGGAAGTCGTGTCCTTGGGCTTGCCGCCCGTGCCCGAGGGCCCCTTGCGTGCGAAGTGCTGCATCAGCCAGATCTCGATGGCGACGAAGATCGTATAGAGCACGCCGATGGTCACGAGGGTGAAGAGCACTTGGTTGACGGTGAGATGGGAGACCGCGATGTGAACCGGCAAAATTTCGCCGATCGCCCAAGGCTGGCGTCCATATTCGGCAACGAACCAGCCTGCCTCGGAGGCGATCCAGGGCAAGGGCAGACTGAATAGGGCGAAGCGCAGCAGCCACGGTGATGCTTCGGGCCGCCGGCGCACGCTGTGCCAGAACGCCAGCGCAAACAGCAACAGCATGGCGAAGCCGGCCGCCACCATCAGGCGGAACGACCAGAATAGCGGCCACACCTTGGGAATCGAGGCTTCGACCGCCTGGTCGATTTCGAAAGGTTGAACGTTGGTCATGTCCTCTGCAGAGGCACTGAGCAACAAGCCATAGCCGAGGTCGTCTCGCACCTCCTCGAAGCGGGCGGCATCCGCTTCGCCGGCTGCCCCACTGCGCAGCAGGCGCATCAGCGTATAGGCTTCCTGACCGCTGATCATGCGCTCGCGATGCTGCTCCTTCAGTTCCCGAATGCCGGTTACCTCTTCCGTCCAGGAGCGGGTCGCGATCAACCCCATCACCGCGGGGATACGAACGGCATAATCGGTTCGCTGCTCTGCTTCGTTGGGCAGTCCGATGAGCGTGAAGGCGGCCGGCGCCGGATGCGTTTCCCACTCCGCCTCGATGGCGGCGAGCTTGACCTTCTGGACGTCCCCCAGCTCGTAGCCGGACTCATCGCCGAGTACGATCACCGACAAGGCGCTGGCCAGGCCAAACGCAGAAGCAATGGCGAAACTGCGACGGGCGAAAGCGACTTCACGGTTCTTCAATAGGTACCAGCTGGAGATCGCCAGCACGAAGATCGATCCCGTTACGTATCCCGCCGAGACGGTATGCACGAACTTAACCTGGGCAACGGGGTTGAAGAGCACCTCACTGAAGCTCACCAATTCCATGCGCATAGTGTCGAGATTGAATTCAGAGCCGATGGGATGCTGCATCCAGCCATTCGCTATCAGAATCCATAGCGCCGAAAGATTGGTGGCCAGCGCCATCAGCCAGGTCACGGCCAGATGCTTGCGCTTCGACAGGCGATCCCAGCCGAAGAAGAACAATCCGACCAGGGTCGACTCGAGGAAGAAGGCCATCAGCGCTTCAATGGCGAGAGGCGCGCCGAAAATATCGCCGACATAGTGGGAGTAGTAGGACCAGTTGGTACCGAACTGGAACTCCATGGCAATTCCGGTCGTGACACCCAGGGCAAAGTTGATTCCGAAGAGTTTTCCCCAGAACTTCGTCATGTCGCGATAAATGGTTTTACCGGTCATGACATAGACCGATTCCATGATCGCCAGAAGGATCGAAAGCCCAAGAGTTAAAGGGACGAAAAGGAAGTGCACCATCGCCGTAAAGGCGAACTGCAGTCTGGATAGTTCTACGATGTCCATCAGTGACTCCAAGACAGAAGGAGGCTAAGGAGCGCGCACCCAAAGCACGCTGCATCACTGGGAATAACTATAGAACCAGCGCCACAGCGAATATTGATCTTGATCAAGTAAATCGAGATGGCATTTTGAAGTAAATAGAATACTATTTAAGAACGAGTCATTAATCGGCCAAGCGAGACAACTTGTCGCAGACCCAAGTCAAACTTTCCCGTGGTTATTATCTCATCATGTGCTAGAGATCCTTATTTATCGTTACCAAGCTCATCTATTCGGGTAAATGCAGGCGTTCATCCTCTCGACGGGCTTCGGTTGCGTTGTCCCGTTTCTGACGCCATCCTGCTCGATTGGCCCAACACTGGAACAAGACGTGGCGACCCAGAAAGCCGAGACACCTGCCGCCGCGCGACGGCGTATCTGGACCCTGGCCTGGCCGATCATCCTCTCCAACATCACCGTGCCGCTGCTCGGCCTGGTGGATACTGCGGTGGTCGGCCACCTGCCCGATTCGCGCTACCTGGCCAGCGTAACGCTGGGCGCCACCCTGTTCAGCTTCCTCTACTGGGGTTTCGGCTTCCTGCGCATGGGCACCACCGGACTGACCTCCCAAGCGGTGGGCCGCGAGAGCGACAGCGAGGTGCGCAACCTGCTGGGCCAAGCGCTGTTGATGGCCATGGGCATCGGGGCGCTGCTGATCCTGTTTTCCAGCCCGTTGATAACTCTTGGCCTGTGGCTGCTCGACGGCAGCGAGGTCGCCACCCGGCTGGCAGCCGAATATGCCCAGATCCGCATCCTTTCGGCACCGGCGGTGCTGGCCAACTACGCCATCCTCGGCTGGTTCCTGGGCCAGCAGAACTCGCGCGTGACGCTGGCCATCCTGGTGCTGACCAACAGCGTCAACATCGCCCTCGACCTGCTGTTCGTCGTCGGGCTCGGCATGACCAGCGACGGCGTGGCCTGGGCCACGGTGATCGCCGACTATACCGCGCTGGCCTTCGGCACTTGGCTGGTCGCCCGCCAGTTGAAGCTGCTGCAGGGTCGCTTCCTGCGCGAGCGGTTGTTCCGCTTGAGCGCTTACGGCGAGCTGTTTCAGGTCAATGCCAATCTGTTCCTGCGCACCCTGGGGCTGCTGTTCGCCATGGCGTTCTTCACCTCGCGGGGAGCGGCACAGGGCGATACCATACTGGCCGCCAATGCCGTACTGATGCAGTTCATCATGCTGACCAGCTACGCCCTGGATGGCTTCGCCCATGCCGCCGAGGCTACCACCGGACGCGCCGTGGGCCGGCAGCGCTGGGAAGAGTTCGGTTCTGCCGTGCGCGCTGCCGCCTGGTTCTCGCTGACCACGGCCACTTTCGCGGCGCTCGCCTTCGCCCTGGTTGGCCATGCTCTCATCGCCCTGCTGACCGGCCTGCCGGAAGTACGGGAAACGGCCGGCGATTACTTGCCCTGGATGGTGGCCATGCCGTTGATTGCGGTGTGGAGCTACCTGCTCGACGGCGTGTTCATCGGCGCCACCGCGATCCGCGAGATGCGCAACAGTATCTTTGTCGCCCTGGCCGCCTATCTGCCCATTTGGTGGTTGACACGGGCGCTTGCCGCCCCCGGCTACGAGAACCATGCCCTGTGGCTGGCGTTTCTCTCCTTCACCGTGGTGCGGTCGCTGGTACTGATTAGCTACTATTGGCACCATCGACGCAGCCACTGGCGACATAGAGATTACGACGTAGCGTCACAACCATTTCGCACCAGCCGTTGAAACCGCTCCACATCGGATAGTTAGGGCAAGGCGTTACGTTTGCGCTACTTTTCCTTAACGCACCCAGGATAAACAGAAGAAGCGACTGCCATGCTCAGATTCCTTTCAAGACCTGCCGTCCGGCTGGTCGATCGTTACCTGCCGGATCCGTTCATCTTCGTACTGCTGTTGACGATCATCGCCGCTGCCGCCGCGATCGGCGTGGAGCGCCAGACACCTCTGGCCGTGATGCGATTCTGGGGCGATGGCTTCTGGAATCTGCTGACGTTTTCCATGCAGATGCTGCTGATTCTGGTGACCGGCTTCATGCTTGCCAGCTCACCACCGGTCAAGCGACTGCTGCAGAGGCTCGCCGGCCTGGCCCGAAATGCCGGTCATGCCATCCTGTTGGTGACGCTGGTGTCGCTAGTGGCCAGCTGGATCAACTGGGGCTTCGGCCTGGTGGTGGGTGCGCTGTTCGCCAAGGAGCTGGCGCGCCTGGTGCGGGTCGATTATCGCCTGCTGGTGGCCAGTGCCTACTCCGGCTTCGTGGTCTGGCACGGGGGCCTGGCCGGCTCCATCCCGCTGACCATCGCCACCGAGGGCCACTTCACCGCCGACCAGATCGGCGTGATCGGCACCGGCTCGACCATCTTCGCTTTCTTCAACCTGGCATTGGTGGCCTGCCTGTTCGTCGCCATTCCGCTGGTCAACCGAGCCATGCTTCCCGAGGACAAGGACAGCGTCTATGTCGACCCCAAGCTGCTCGACGACGGTTCCGCTACGCGGCCGCGAATCACTCGCCCGGCCGAGCGCCTGGAGAACAGCACTACCCTCGCCTGGCTGGTCGGCATACCTGGGGTAATCTTCCTGCTCGATCACTTCGTGCTGCGCAACGGCGGCCTGAACCTCAACATCGTCAACTTCATGTTCCTGTTTCTGGCCATCGTGCTGCATCGCACCCCACGCAGCCTGCTGGAAAGCCTCAACGAGGCAATCAAGGGCGGTGCCGGCATCGTCATCCAGTTCCCCTTCTATGCCGGCATCATGGCCATCATGGTGCAGTCGGGGCTGGCGGAGACCATGTCCGAGGGGCTGATTTCCTTAGCCACCGAGACGTCGCTGCCATTCTGGTCGTTCATCAGCGCCGGTATCGTCAATCTGTTCGTACCCTCCGGCGGTGGGCAGTGGGCGGTACAGGCACCGGTCATGCTGCCGGCGGCCGAGGCGCTCGGCGTGGACGTCTCGCGCGTGGCCATGTCCGTCGCCTGGGGCGACGCCTGGACCAACCTGCTGCAGCCGTTCTGGGCGCTGCCGGTGCTCGCCATAGCCGGCCTGAAGGCCAAGGACATCATGGGCTACTGCCTGATCCAGTTGATCATCACCGGGGTGATCATCTCGGTGGGCCTGACCTGGTTCTAGGTTTTTCCCAAGCCCGATAGCGGCCCCGGCGGTGTGGGGCCGCCTCCTCAGGGACAAGCGCCGGGACGAGCCGGCACCAGCAGTTGGTGACCGCTGCTCCGATCGCTGGTCCCATCCTGCAGCGAAGACGGTATGCTGAGGCAAACCCGACAATGGAAACGCCTCGATGGACGAACATGCCCTGCCCGGCCAGCACGAATTGATCATGACCGTGCTGATGACCCCCGACATGGCCAACTTCAGCGGCAAGGTGCACGGCGGCGCCATCCTCAAGAAGCTCGACGAGGTGGCCTATGCCTGCGCCAGCCGCTACTCAGGCCACTACGTCGTGACCCTTTCCGTCGACCAGGTGTTGTTCAAGCAGCCGATTCACGTCGGCGAGCTGGTCACCTTCCTGGCCTGCGTCAATCACGTGGGACGTTCCTCGATGGAGATCGGCATTAAGGTGGTGGCCGAAGACATCCAGCGCAAGTTGATCCGCCATACCAACAGCTGCTACCTGACCATGGTGGCGGTGGATGCGGACGGCAAGCCCGCTCGGGTACCGCCGCTGGCGCTGAAGACATCACTGCAAAAACTGCGTTTCGACAAGGCGGCACTGCGCAAGAAGTTGCGCAAACAGGCCGAAGAGGCCGAGCGTCGTACCCAGGCAGAGCATGGGCAGAGTGCGAAATAGAGAAACAGAAATTCAACCGCAACCGATGTCGGTGACGGTATCGCTGTCGTCGATATGGACGTTGATCCTGTCACCCCGGTATTCCATGGTGTAGGAATGCCCCGGACGTATGACCCGCAGCGTGGCGGCACCGCTCTCTCGACGGATCGATTCGCCCAGCGCCTCGTCGTAGCGTCGACCAACGCGATCCTGAACATGCAGCGCACCGCAGACGTCCTCTCCTCCCTCGCTGACCCGAGGAGGCTTGGGGGCGGGATCAGGCGAGACGTTGCGGGCATTCGACATGGAATTACAACCTGTCAGTAACAACACGCCGACAGCTATCAGACCCAACCGCTGGAGGCTTACCATGCAGAAGTCTCGCTCAAGGAAAAGGGGGAAGGTAAGAAGGTGGATTCAGGCAGCACACGGGGAGACTGCCAGGTCACCCGTGCGCTGCCAGGCCGGACCGGCGTGTTACTCGGCCGCTTCCTCTATTTCCTGGCCACCACGCTCGATGTCCTCACCGGCGCCTTCCATGGTGTTGCAACCCGCCAGGGCACCGGCGGCCATCAGCAGGGCGAAACTCAGGGCAATTGCTCTCTTCATGGTCATATCTCCTTGAAATGATATCGGGAAATCCATTCCTTGCCTGAAGCAATGGCCACTTAAGCGTAACAGCCCTTTGCCACTTTGCATAACCGCTAATATAAAGATTACGACGACGACTCCCGCTGGATCGCCTCGCCGCCCTGTTCGATGTCCTCACCCATGCCGCGCATGGTATTGCAACCACTCAGCAGCGCCAGCGCCATAAGCGCCGCCAACAACGTCGCTACGGTTCGCTTCATGTTCATCTCCTCGTTTGCATACAGGTTTACACTCTCACTTTAGCTGGAGTCGATTCACTTCGCTTGTTTCTCGTGCCAGGCGCTTCCCGCCAGCCTGTGTCATGATGGATTGCATCGTCGCCGTCAGGGAGAGGGAACATGTCGTCAGTAGAGTTGGATGAACGCCTGGTCAGGGACAGCTACCCAGTCGCGGAGCTGCCGCTGTGCCAGCTGCGCCTGATGGACGATACCCGCTTTCCCTGGCTGATCCTGATTCCTCGGCGCGCCGGGGTCAGCGAAGTGTTCGACCTGGGCGAGGCGGACCGACAGCAGTTGTGGCGCGAGGCCAGCGAGGTGGGGCACATGCTCCAGGCCCTGACCCAGGCTGACAAGATCAACGTCGCCAACCTGGGCAATGTGGTGGCCCAGCTGCATGTTCACATCGTCGCCCGCCTGCGTGGCGATGACGCCTGGCCGGGGCCCGTATGGGGACAGGGTCAGCCGCAGCCCTACGACCTGGATGGTCTGGCCAGCATGCGCGACCACCTTCTGGCGCGACTGGATGGACTCAAGCAGCGGCTGTGAGCCTCTTGCTCACCCCCCCAATGGATGGCCGCTGGACGGTGCTGCCGGCTCTACCGGGCCAGTGCGGGCCGGCGGCTCCCCCAGCAGGGGGCCGGATGTGGGCTGGGTCGCACCGGTGATGGAGAGCGAGATACCCAGCGTCATGATGGCAAGCCCGCCACCCAGGCCAGCCCAGGTCAGCAGGCGCCCCAGCCGCTGCATGCCATTCTGCTTTTCCAACTGTCGTTCGGCCCAGCCACGCGCCATGACGCTGGCCAGTGCCAGGCCGGAGACGGTCAGTGCCGTACCCAACGCCATCACCATGACCGCTGCCACCCCGGCGGAAAACTGGCCCAGCAGGGTGGCCGCGCCCAGCAGCAACACGCCGCCGCTGCAGGGGCGAATACCGATAGCGACTACCGTGGCCAGTGCGGTACGCCAGTCGGCAGCCTGATGCGGGTCGACGTGGTGTTGGCCACCACAGCAGGCATGATCGTGCCCATGGTCATGGGCATGGTGGTGGTGAGTACCCTGCGCGGTCGCCCCGGCCGGGCGTCGCAGTTGACGAATCGCCCTCAGACATAGCCAGCCGCCCAGCAGCGTCACCATCAGGAAGCTGGCCTGCTCGACCCAGGCGACGCTCCCCATCGCCTGGCGTGTGACCCAGCCCAGGCCATGCACCAGCACCACAACCAGACCGATGGCCACCAGCCCCTGCAGCAGCGAGGCGGCGAAAGAGAGCCCCAAGGCCCGACGCACCGCACCGCCTTGCGAAATCAGATACGTCGTCAGCACCGCCTTGCCATGCCCGGGGCCGGCGGCATGAAACACGCCATAACCGAAGCTGATGCCCAACAGGGTTGCCCAGGCGCCCGGCGAGGGCGTTCCGGAAAATTCGGTGATAGCCATGGTCAGGGCACGATGAAAGTCGCGCTGCCAGGCCACCAGTTGCAGGCTCAAGCCCTGCAGCCCGCCCAGGCCGAAGAAGAGCAGCGCCAGCGCGGCGAGGGCCAGCAGCCCCAGCCCGACCCACCAAGCCCTGACAGGGGTTCCTGCGATCATCCTGGCCATCACTCGCATGCCACGACTCCGGTCTCGGCAAAATGCCGCCCCATGCCGGGCTCGGCTTTTTCATCGATATCGAGCATGGCGGCTTCCGCCACCAGTTCGGGATCGGGGTCGGCTGGCAGGATTCGGGTGGTGCAATTCAGCTCACCGCCGACGGTCAGCGCATCTTCGTCTGGCGTGTCGTCCTCCGCCTCGTGAACGACCTCCAGGTAATAGGTCGGATCGAAGACCTGGTACTGCAGCGTCTGTTCGCTTAGCGGCTGAGGCTCGTCGAGCGGCAGGAGAAAGACGAACTCCACCCGCCCGTCGCGCTCCATCACGGTGTATTCGGTCACCTCGCCAAGGCTCAGCTCGTCATCCCCCACGCGCACCTCGGTGAAGAAATCGAACGGCGCCAGGTTGCCGCTGATCTCGCCTCCCAGTCGATCGAGACCCGTTTCCAGCCCGCCTTCGGTTCGGCTCAGCTCCTCGATGAGCACCAGGCTGTAGAAGGGATCCATGCGCCAGGCCTGATGCAGCGCTTCGACTCGCCCCTCCTCGTCGACGACCAGGCGCACGCGAATATCGATCCAGCCATGCGGATGGGCCAAAGCAAGGGCGGGCAACAGCAGGGCAAGTAGTCCCACCAGCCAGGCTCGTCTCGTTCCTGCGTGGCAGAGTTGACGCAAAGATTTCATGTGGCAATTGGGCTCATGTAAACGGGTTGAGAATCAACGCGGTGCCAGCCCCAGCCGGCGCTGCAGTTCGGCCAACAGCGGGTCGAGCAGGTGTGGAGGCAGCGGTATGCCACCCCGGGTCGCCGTCAGCGATGCCCGGGCGCCTTGGCCTATTGGCGTCACTTCGGCGCGAACCCGGTAGCCCGGCCAGCGAGCAAGCACCGCCTCGACGCGCCCCAGCTCGGCATCGGCATGGCGAATCACATAGCCCTCCTCCATCAGCAGGCCGACGATTTCCTGCAGGGTCGCTTCGGGTGCCGCCGCCAGCGTCAGTTCGCGTGGTTCCGGTGGCTGCATGGTGGTGGCACAGCCCGACAGAGCGACGAGCAACAGCACAATGACAAGACCACGCATCAGAGCTCCTCCCTCGCCGGGGCGGCTTGCATGGCCTGGCGTAGCGAACTGCAGAAAGCGGTATCGCTGCCACTTCGCGTCTCGCGCAGCTCGCCCCGCCAGTCGATCACCTGAATGTCGCGACTGACCCGCACCCAACCCTCGTCGGCGACGACCGAGACACGTTCGAGCTGAGTGGCATCCTGGGTGATGCTGCCGCCTGCACCGCCGAAGCCGATCATCACGCCGGTAGATACGCCACGGCCGCCGCCCAGGCCGAAGCCGCCGAAGAAACCGGTTCGCTCCCAGCTGTCGTAGCGGTCGCCGTAGCCCGGAATGGTCCGTGTGCGCTCGGCACTGACCACCCCCAGCGCCAGCTCGGTATCGCGCACGACGAAATCTTTCGCCTCCAGCGCGTCGAGGGCACGGCGCACCCACTCGCGAGATTCGATACTACCGGCTTCCCAGCGGCACTCGGCTGCGGGCCGCGGCTCTGCCGAAGGCAGTGCCGACGGCGTCGTCTGGCAGCCCGCCAGCAAGGCCAGGCCGGGCATCATCCACCACAGACGCATGGAAGTTCTCCTGTGTCATTGGCTGCAATTACTCAGCCCGGCCCACCTTGCAAGGTCGCTCTGTTGCGTTGAGAGCCCCAGGGAGCCCAAGGGTTCCCGAGCGTCGAATCGCAGGCGCGACACGAGCGCGTAGCGCCTTGACAGCGACCATGGCCGAACCATCATGCACCTAGTCTATCGCAACCATGGTCAGATATTGCTTAAGTGACCTCCATCGAGGCCTTAGACTTGGCTACAACACATTCGCACACGACAAGGAGAACGCACATGAGCGACACCAACGCCATCGGCCTGCATCAAGGCAGCGCCAACCAGCTCGCCGAGAAGCTCAACATCCTGCTGGCGAACTATCAGGTCTTCTACATGAACGTGCGCGGCTATCACTGGAACGTGAAGGGTCCGCAGTTCTTCGAGCTGCACGCCAAGTTCGAGGAGTTCTATACCGACCTGTTGACCAAGGTCGACGAAGTGGCCGAGCGCATCCTGACCCTGGGACACAAGCCGGTGCACGCCTACAGCGACTATGTCTCGATGGCCCAGATCCGCGAGGACAAGGATGTGTATGACGGCAAGGCCTGTGTACGCGGCGTACTCAAGGGCTACCAGACCCTGATCGAGCTGCAGCGCGACCTGCTTTCGACCGCCTCGGACGCTGACGACGAGGGAACCGCCGCCCAGGCCGGCGACTATATCCGCGAGCAGGAGAAGACCGTCTGGATGCTCAACGCCTACCTGGGCTGAGCGTCACTCTGGCGGAGCCGGGCATCGCTCGGCTCCCTGTGCCCTCATGATCATACGCCGACAGTCAGCTTGACGATTCGCAACATTCTCCCCCTTGTCCTCGACGCCATCCGCTACAACCCTATCAAGGGTACACAGACG
Source organism: Halomonas sp. MCCC 1A13316 (assembly GCF_014931605.1). Lineage (NCBI taxonomy): Bacteria > Pseudomonadati > Pseudomonadota > Gammaproteobacteria > Oceanospirillales > Halomonadaceae > Billgrantia > Billgrantia diversa. The sequence goes on from NZ_CP053382.1 coordinate 4,139,811, forward strand.
CGACTCGCCAATCACGCTGGCGGAGCCAGCAAACACTGCTTGCAAGGAGGTAGCTCATGAGCGAGAAGCTGAAAGGCAAGACCGTGGCCATTCTGGCCACCGACGGTTTCGAGGAGTCGGAGCTCAGCGAGCCCAAGGCGGCACTCGAGCGCGAGGGCGCTACGGTGCACGTGATCGCGCCGGACAAGGACAGCATCCGCGCCTGGGCGAAGACCGACTGGGGTCCCTCCTACGACGTCGACCGCCACCTGGATCAGGTCAATGCCGAAGACTACGACGCGCTGGAGCTTCCCGGCGGGCTGTTCAACCCCGATGCCCTGCGCCAGAACCAGCAGGCGCTATCATTCACTCGGCGTTTCTTCGAAGCTCACAAGCCGGTCGGCGCGATTTGCCATGCCCCCTGGGTGTTGATCAATGCCGGTGTCGCCAAGGGCCGCCGCATGACATCCTACCCCTCGGTGGAACAGGACCTGCGCAACGCCGGAGCCGAATGGGTCGACCAGGAAGTCGTGGTCGATAGCGGCCTGGTCACCAGCCGCAAGCCCGACGATCTCGAGGCATTCTGCAGCAAGCTCGTCGAGGAGATCGCCGAAGGCAAGCACAGCCACCAGCACGCCTGAGGCAGCGACGCCTCATCTGCCGCCGCCCGCCCTTGGCGGGCGGCGTTTATACGAGGTTCCGGCGCCTTGCTACGCTGAGTCGCTGGCCAGATCTTCAACCAAAGCCCGCAACAACTCCCAGAACTCCTCCACCGAACTCAGCTCCACCCGCTCGTCGGGCGAATGCGCCCCGCGGATCGATGGGCCGAACGAGATCATCTCGAGCCCAGGGTACTTGCCGGCCAAGATGCCGCACTCAAGCCCCGCGTGAATCACCTTGACCGCCGGCTCGCTACCCACGTGCTGACGATGCAGACGACAAAAGCGCGCCAGCAAGGCGCTGTCGGGCGCCGGCGTCCAGCCGGGATAGGCATTCTCGACCCGGGTACGCGCACCGATGAGATCGAACAGGCCGCGGAAGCGGTCGGCCATGGCCTCCACCGCGGTGTCCCGCAGCGAGCGCACCAGGGCACAGAGATGAAAACGGCCCGCGTCGAGGCTCACCACGCCAAGGTTGTTGGAGGTTTCCACCACGCCGGGCACCGTGCTGCTCATGCGCTCCACGCCGTAGGGCGCCACGTTGAGCGCCGCCAGCAGCATGTGGCTGGCATGGCCATTGAGCGCTTGGGCGGGCTCAGCCTCGAGCGGCGTCATGCTCAGCGACAGGTTCTCGTCGACCCCTGCCAGCTCGCCGCGCAGCACCTGCTCCAGCGCCGCCACGCGGCTCTGGGCAGCACTGACCTCATCGGCGGGCAGTACCAAGGTGGCGAAAGCCTCGCGCGGGATGGCGTTGCGCAGAGTGCCGCCACGATAGCTGACCAGGCGGATGTCATAAGCCTCCAGCACCCGCAGCACTCGGACCAGCAGGCGGTTGGCATTGCCGCGACCGCGATGTATGTCGATGCCCGAGTGACCTCCGACCAGCCCAGTCAGGGAGAGCTGCACAGCGACTTCGTCGGCTCCCGGTTTCGCCGTGGGCAGTTGGGCCTCGACCACGATGTCTGCACCGCCGGCGCAGCCGATGAACACTTCGCCGCGGTCTTCCGAGTCCAGATTGAGCAGCACGCCACCCTCGAGCCAATTCTCGGCCAACTGCAATGCGCCGCCCATCGATGATTCCTCCTCGAGGGTGAACAGTGCTTCCAGCGGACCGTGAACCAGCGTTGCGTCCTCAAGGAGCGCCAACGCCGCCGCCACGCCGAGGCCATTGTCGGCACCCAGCGTGGTGTGCCGGGCCTTCAGCCAGCCCTCATCGATGTAGGTCTCGATCGGGTCGCGGGCAAAGTCGTGGGGATGGTCGGCGTTGGCCTGGGCCACCATGTCGAGATGTCCCTGCAGAATGATGCCCGGGGCGGCCTCGTGTCCGGGTGTGGCCGGCTTGCGAATACGCAGGTTGCCGAAGTCGTCGCGGTCGTGGGCAAGCCCGTGCCGCTCGGCCCACTGCTCGAGAATGGCCACCAGCTCGGCCTCGTGTTCCGAAGGCCGCGGCGTATTGCACAGGGTGCGGAAGTGGCGCCACAGCGGCTGCGGCGTGAGTTGCTCGAGATGTTCGTTCATGATCCGTCTGCGTAAGGATAACCGGGCTACCTTACCCGGCCGCTGGCGCCGGGAAAAGCCCGCTCAGAACATGGCCGGGTCGCCATCGAGAAAGCGGGCCACGACACTACGCAGACGATCCATGACCTGACGCCTCCCCTTGGCACCGGAGCGGGCCGCCAACCAGGCCATGTCGCGACCCTGGAAGGCCCAGGCGGCCAACCAGGCAAGCTCGTCATCGCGACACCCCGCCGTTGCCGCACGTTGCACCAGCCCCTGCAGGGCAGGGCGCACCAGGGCGGGTTCGCGATGACCATGGGCGACATCGAAGATATCGCTGCGCTCACCATCGCTCAAGGGCTCAGGCATCCCTTCGGCCAGCAGCGCCAGCGCCACCTGGGGATCGAGCTCGGCCAGCTCGAAGGCCAGCAGGGCGGGCAACAGCCGCTGAAAGCGTTCCGTCAACGTCTCGGCCAGCGTCTCTCCCCCGGGAGAGAGCGGAGCGACGACCATGACGGCGTATTCACCGGTGGAGGTCTCCCGCGACAAGCCCAACCGCACGGCGCGAAAACCCAATGACTGCCAGAACGACAGCAGTCCCGGTTCGGCACCGAAGCTGGCTCCCAGCAGGTCGATGCCCGCCTCGCGCGCAATCTTGCGTTCATGTTCCAGCAACCGCCGCCCCAGCCCCTGACAACGATGCTGTGGATTCACCGCAATGCGTTGCACGCGACGCAGGCGTGCCGTCAGCGCCTCGCGGGAACCGGCATGGGCAGCCAGCGATTGCGCCAGCAGATGGCCGGGCAGGCGGCGCTCGCCCCGTGCCACCCGCTCGGCCAACTCGGGCTCGAAGCCCCCCTCCTCGGCACACACCGCAACGGCCTGGGTATGGGCGCCATCGGTCAGGGTCGTGACGTTGAGCCCCGGCTCGTCGAGCAGCCGCTGCAGATCGGCCGGCGTGGTGCGATAGTGCGCCTGCACCAGCAGACCGAATATCTCGCCCAGGGCCGCCTCATCGGCGGCAAGTGCCGGGCGCTGCCAGCGCACTGTCTCCAGTGTCGCTGCGGCCATGGGCGGGGGCGGTTCGGCATCGAGCAGCAGCAGGTCGCTGACCAGCCGCTCAAGCGGATCGCCCTCGGTCCAGCGCACCGGCGCCGCCAGGTGAAATTCACGCCAGTCGGGGGCCTGCCGCTCGAGCCGTTGGCGAAAGCGCAAGGCGAAACCGCGCCCGGAGCCCTCGTAGCCGTACACGGTAGTGGCGAAAGCGATGCGCGGAAAGGCCGCGAGCCACTGCCCCAGCATGGCCGCGGGAATGGCGGCGGCCTCATCCACCAGCAACCAGCTGCCCTGGCCGCCGGCCTCGCCGCGCTCGACCCTGGCGCTCAGCTCATCGGGTGCGATGAACTCCACGCACCCGCCCCGGGGGTCGACGAAGCGATTGCCTTCGCGCCGGCCCAGCCGGCACAGCGCCTCCAGGCGATCGAATAGTGCCACGACCGCCTCGGGGCGCGGTGCCGTCACCCAGATTCTCTCCTGGCGCGCCTCCATCAGGCGCGCGCAGGCAATGCCGAGCGCCGCGCTCTTGCCTCGGCCGCGGTCGGCGGTGAGGACCAGCGGACGACGACGACGCAGGCCGACCAGGCGCCTCACGGCCTCGGCCTGGTCGGACGTCAGGCAGTCCGGATCATTACTGACACGACCCGAGCGGGGTTGTGACGCGCCAAGCTCGGGCAGTAGAGGAGGACCGCCCGCCGGCCAGCGCACCACGCCGGCGGCCTGCGACAGCCGCCGACACAGGCGGGCCATGTAGCGGCTGGTAGCCGCAGCATGTGGCGGCGTCAGCAGTACCAGCAGGCCACCGGCACGCAGAGTGCCGCTCAGGGCACCGAAGGCATCCGCATCGAAGCCGGCCTCCGGCGAGGCGGCATCGAACACGATCAAGTCGTGCTCGCCACCCAGCCGCATCCTGGCTTTGGCGGGAGGCAGCCAAGCCTCGTCGAATGGTGCCTCGGGCGATATCGGCGATACCCAGCAAGGCATCAACCAGTCATGCGCCTGCCACAGGGCGGAAGCCTGGCGGCGGGACGTCTCGGGAGCCCCGACCAGCCAGACCAGGCCACGCCAGCCGCAAGCTTGCAGCCGCTTGCGCCAGTCGTTGAGGCTCTGTGCAGCTGCCGTCTCGGTCATCTTTCGTGCTCCCGTTTCGATATCCGCAAATGGCCCTCCTGACCTCTCGGTCATGACAAATCGCTGCTATAGCACCCAGCTGCATATAACTTTAGTCTATTCTGTTATCTAGATCGCCATTTGCCTAACGTCGTAATTAACAGAAAACTTGCGAATAAAGGCGCATCGTGTCGTGGATTTACCCCATCTCGCAGTGGTTGATGGAAAAGCATCCCGACTGAAGTCGATGCCTCACCTCGGCGCCCTATCGATTCCCTCAATGCAGCATGCTAGCTTGTCGATGTTTGCCGAGCGGCCATAGCAGTGATCGCAGTGGCCCGGGCGCCTCCCGTGCACGTCGGCACGGCGCTTCTTACGCGGCAATACAACAAGACACAATAAGGGAGCACAACATGAAAAAAACGAAGACGCAGTTCGCCCTCACCGGTCTGGCTGCCGGCATCGCCCTGGCAGCCTTCGCCTCCTCCGCCCAGGCACAGGAACAGTGGACCATGACCACCACCTGGCCGGACAACCTGGATCTGATCGAGATCGACCGCCACTGGGTGGAGCTGGTCAACCAATTGGCCGGCGACGAGCTGCAGATCGAGTTTCGCGCCGGCGGCACGCTGATGCCCGGCACCGAAGTGTTCGACGCCACCGAGACCGGCAGCATCGAGGCCGCAGGCGACTGGCCCGGCTACTGGGCCGGCCTCTCCCCGGCCTTCTCGCCACTGGCCACCACCACCAGCCTGTTCAATGGCGTTGACTACCTCAACTGGATCATGCAGTGGGGTGGCTGGGAGCTCTATCAAGAGGTTTATGGCCAGTACAACATGGTCTACCTGCCCTACGGCATCACCAATAACGAATCCGGCTTCCGCGGCGGCACGCCGATCGAGAGCATCGCCGACCTGGAGGGCAAGCGCCTGCGCCTCTCCGGCCGCGATCAGGGTCGCGTACTCGAGCAGTTGGGCGGTTCCCAGGTCACCCTGGCGGGCGGCGAAATCTACCAGGCCATCGAGCGTGGCGTCGTCGACGGTGCCGAGTTCTCCACGCCCGGAGTCGACTACAAGGCCGGCTTCAACGAGGTCGCCGACTACTGGTCCGTACCGGGCTGGCACCAGTCCGCCAGCGTATTCGGCGTAATGATCAACAAGGACGCCTGGGACGCTCTCTCCGAGGAGACCCAGGAGAAGCTGAAGATCGCCGCCGAGGCCAACCTGGCCTGGTCATTGGCCTGGTCGGAGCGCGAATCCACCGAGGGTACGGTCAAGTTCATCGAGGATGGCACCGAGATCAACCAGCTATCCGAGGAGGACCTGGCCCGTATTCAGGAGATCACCAACGAGGTCATCATCCAGGGCGCTTGCGAGGATCCGATGCACGCCAAGGTCTACCACTCCATGATCAGCTATATGGAGCACTACGCAAACTGGCGCGATGTTTCGGTGCCTTACAACATGAGCCGCGTAACCGAAAATCTTCCCCCGCTGGAGGAGATCGAGTCCTGCATGAATCAGTAAGCGGATCAGGGTGGGCCGCCTGCGGCCCACCCTTCTCGCCTCACGACGATACGCCAATCCGCCTCTACCCTGACCGATTCCGAGATCCTCATCATGAATGCCATTGCCAGGGCCATCGATGCCCTTAACGAGGGGTTCGGACGTTTGATCGCCCCGCTACTCGCCGTGATCACCCTGATCGTGATCTACGACATCGCCATGCGCTTCCTCATCGGGCGTCCCAGCGACTGGGCCTTCGATGTCACCAAGATGCTGTTCGGCGCACACTTCATGCTGATGGCCGCCTACGGTCTGCGCCACCACGCGCATGTCGAGGTGGATGTACTCAAGCGCCTGCTGTCGCGGCGTAAACGAGCCCTCATCGATATTCTCGGTTACTTGATCTTCTTCATTCCGTTCATCTGGATGCTGCTCACCTACGGCTGGAACTTCTTCGAGCGCTCCTTCAGCCGCAGCGAAACCACCTACGGCATGATCGCCATCCCCGTCTATCCGGTTAAGGGCGTGATCGTGGTAGCCGCCGCGCTGATCCTGCTGCAGGCCATCGCCATCGTCATCCGCGCCGTTCAGGAACTGAACCGGGAGGAGCCAGCATGAGCCCCGAAATGCTCACCTTCTTCATGTTCGGCGGCCTGCTCGTCGGGCTGTTCATGGGTCATCCGCTGGCCTTCGTGCTGGGCGGCGTAGCGGTGCTCGGAGCGCTGTTCGGCCCCGGCATCAAAGTGACCGGCACGCTGATCAACAACATCTATGGTAACGCCATGGACAACTACGTCCTGGTCGCCATTCCCCTGTTCGTCTTGATGGCACGCTTCCTCAACGACTCCGGCGTCACCGAGAAGATGTTCGAGTCGATGCGCCTGCTGCTCGCCAACCTGCGTGGCGGCCTGGCGCTGACCGTGGTCATCGTCTCGGTGCTGCTGGCGGCCACCACCGGCATCGTCGGCGCCTCCATCGCGGTAATGGGTATGATCGCACTGGTGCCGATGCTCAAGTACTCCTACAACAAGGAGCTCAGCACCGGCGTGATCATGGCCAGCGGCTGCCTCGGTATCCTGATCCCGCCCAGCATCATGCTGATCCTGATGGCCAGCTATTCGCCGGTCTCGGTGGGTGCTCTCTTCGCCGGCGCCCTGGTGCCCGGCGTGATGCTCGGCGTGATGTATGCCCTCTACGTGCTGGTAATCTGCCACTTCAAACCCAGCTACGGTCCGCCGGTGCCGGCCGAGGAGCGCGCCGACGTCTCCACCGGCGAGCTGATGGTCATGCTGCTCAAGTACGTGCTGCCGCCGATGGCTCTGATTCTGGGTGTCCTGGGGTCGCTGTTCGCCGGTATCGCCACCGCCACCGAGGCCTCGGCCATCGGCGTGTTCATCGCCTTCGTGCTGTTCTTGATCTTCGGCGACCGCAAGGCATCGACCTGCTACCGCACCCTGATCGATGCCAGCAAGACCACGACCATGGTGATGCTTGTGCTAGTAGGCGCCACGGCCTTCACCGGCGTCTTTTCGCGCGGCGGCGGCATGCAGGTCATTCACGAGGTGGTCATGGCGATGCCCGGCGGCACCACCGGGGCGCTGATCCTGATGCTGTTCCTGGTCTTCATCCTCGGCATGTTTCTCGACTGGACCGGTATCGTGCTGCTCAGCTTCCCGATCATGCTGCCGATCGTCGACAGCATGGGCGTGGATATCCTGTGGTTCGTGGTCATGGTGGCCGTGGTGCTGCAGACCTCTTTCCTCACACCGCCGTTCGGCTACGCGCTGTTCTACCTGAAAGGCGTCGCCCCGCCAGGAGTCGAGACGCTGGATCTCTACCGGGCCGTCATCCCCTTCGTGGCGCTGATTGTGCTGGCCTGCGTGCTGATGGCATTCTTCCCGGTACTGGTGACGGGCCTGCCGGCGATGCTGCTGGGTAGCTGAATACCGTGCACGGATTTGGATTTAGCGCCCACATCACAAGCTGTGGGCGCTTTTCCTTGATGCCGGTCAGTTAGGGCAAGCTGCAGCCGCACGCGGCAACTGGTATCATTTTCGGCCGCTACCGCCTCGCATTACTGCGCCGCCGCGCCGGCCAGTGAAGGAGTTCCCGCTTGTTCCGATCCGCGACCACCGGCCTTATTTCCCTGTCTCGCCGCCTGAGCCCTTGGACCCTGTTGATGCTGGGCGTGGCGCTCGTCGTCGCTCTGCCGGTCATCGTGGTCATGGCGCATGTCGTGATGCCGACACAGGGTGTCTGGCAGCACCTGGCCAGCACGGTGCTGGGTCGTTACCTGGGCAACACCTTCTATCTCGCCGTTACGGTGGGGCTCGGCAGCATGGTGATCGGCACCGGCACCGCCTGGCTGGTCGTCATGTGCCGCTTTCCGGGGCGACGAGTCTTCGAATGGGCTCTGCTGCTGCCACTGGCCGTGCCTACCTATGTGATCGCCTACGCTTATACCGACTTTCTGCAATACGCCGGCCCCTTGCAGAGCTGGCTGCGCGAACTCTTCGACTGGGGGCATGGCGACTACTTCTTCCCCGATATTCGCTCGCTGGGCGGTGCCGCCACGCTGATCACTCTGGTACTGTATCCCTACGTTTATCTGCTGGCCCGGGCAGCGTTCCTGGAGCAGTCGGTATGTGTGCTCGACGTCGGGCGTACGCTGGGGCGCGGTCCGTGGAACCTGTTCGTCAGCGTGGCCGTGCCACTGGCACGTCCGGCCATCGTCGGCGGCGTCTCGCTGGTACTGATGGAAACCCTCAACGAGTTCGGCGCAGTGCAGTTCTTCGGCGTCGATACCTTCACCACCGGTATCTACCGCACCTGGTTCGGCCTGGGAGAGCAGGTCGCTGCTGCCCAGCTCGCCGCCTGCCTGTTGCTGTTCGTTATCGCACTGGTACTGCTGGAACGCTGGTCGCGCGGCAAGCGCCGGTATTTCCATACCACCGGTCGCTACCAGCAGTTGCCCGAGTATCGACTGCGCGGCTGGCGGGCCACAGCGGCCTTCACGGCCTGCGCCCTGCCGGTGCTCATCGGCTTTTTGATTCCCAGTGGACTGCTGCTGCAGATGGCCGTTGCCAAGGGCGATGCCCTGTTCGGCACTCGGTTTTTCGACTTCGCCTGGAACAGCCTGATGCTGGCCGTCATCGCCTCGCTGATTGCAGTGGGCCTGGCGGTCATCCTGAGCTATGGGGTACGCCTACACGATAGCCCGCTGACGCGAATCGCCACGCGGATCGCCTCGATGGGCTATGCGATTCCCGGCTCGGTAATCGCGGTAGGTATCCTGATTCCCTTCGCCTGGCTCGACAATACCGTCAATACCTGGCTGCACGTCCACTACGGCAAGATCGTCGGGCTGATCTTCAGCGGCTCGGCGTTCATCCTGGTATATGCCTACGTGGTACGTTTCCTGGCAGTGTCGTTCAATACCGTGGAGGCCAGCCTGGGCAAGGTGACGCCGAGCATGGACGCCGCCTCGCGCACCCTCGGCCAGACGCCGGCCGGCACGCTCAAGCGCGTGCACACGCCGATCATGCGCGGCAGCCTGATTGCTGCAGGCATTCTGGTCTTCGTCGATGTGATGAAGGAACTGCCGGCGACCATCATCCTGCGCCCCTTCAATTTCGATACCCTGGCGGTAAGAGCCTATAGCCTGGCCTCGGACGAACGCCTCGCCGAGGCCTCGACGGCATCATTGGCCATCGTCGCCGTCGGCATCGTTCCGGTGATCCTGCTGAGCATGGCCATGCGCCGTTCGCGCCCTGGTTCAGGCAACCATCACTGAGCGAAGACGAAGACCTGGGAGAGGTCGAGGTGGATGTCCACGCGCTGTCCCTCGGCTGGCAGGAAAACGCCGGGCACCCTGGCATGCAGGTGGGCTTCGCTGCCATCCGCACCGTGAGCACAGATATGCAGCAAGCTGCTGCGCCCGAGCAGCTTGGCCATGACTACATGGCTGTAGCGATGCTCCGGCGTCGGCTCGAAGTGCTCGGTGATGCGCAGCGCCTCGGGACGGATCATCACCAGTGCCTGGCTCCCTTCGGGTAGCCAACCGGCCTCCACCGGCCCTACCGGTGTCTGCACACGGCCGCCCTGCACCGTACCGCTCAGCTCGTTAACCTCACCGAAGAACGCCACGACGAAGGGATCGCAGGGTGCACAGTAGAGTTCCCTGGGTGTGCCCATCTGCACGATACGCCCGTCGCGCATCAGAGCGATGCGGTCGGCCATGAACATGGCCTCTTCGGGGTCGTGGGTCACCAGCAGAGTGGCGGCGCCGACCTTCTTGAGCACGTGCAGGGTATCGTCGCGGATGCGGTCGCGCAGTCGCGCATCGAGGCTGGAAAAGGGCTCGTCGAGCAGCATCAGCTGCGGGGTCGGAGCCAGGGCGCGGGCCAGCGCAACGCGTTGCTGCTGCCCGCCGGAAAGCATGTGCGGGTAGGATTCGGCATAGGCAGCCATGCCCAGCTGTTCGAGCAGGGTCAGCGCCCGCTCACGGCGCTGCCGCGGCGGCTCGCCCTTCAGCCCGAAGGTGACGTTCTCGATGACCGTGAGATGCGGAAACAGCGCCGAATCCTGGAACGCCAGGCCGACGTTGCGCTTCTCCGGCGGTACATGGCGCCCGTTGGGCACGGCGATCTCGCCGCCGTTGAGGGACACTCGCCCCTGCTGCAGCACCTCGAGCCCCGCCGCTATACGCAGCAGAGTTGTCTTGCCGCAGCCCGACGGCCCCAGCAGGCAGACGACCTCGCCGGGAGCCACGTCCAGGTCGACACCACGCACGGCAGCCAGACTGCCGAAGGTGTGGTGTACCCCCTCCATGGTCAACGCGGTGGTCTGGCGGTAGGGAGCGTGTCCGACTTCCGTTGGCTTCGATTGGCTAGTCATAGAACAGGCGACATGATCCGAGGGGAAATGGCTACTTTCATCCTACCCGAAATGTCCAGCAAATACGTTTGGAATTAACTCGCATTTGGCAATTTTTTCGCATTCTCTTGCTCCCGGTCAGCTTCACCGCAGCCCGCAAGCCAGGGCTACTTGCGTGAGGCTTGACGACTTCTTCACAAAAGGCTTCAATAGCGCTCAACGTAATGCAACGTATTATCATTACCCCAAAAACTGTTACGTCAGGCTCTCGAGGTGCAACCATGACCCACCGCCATCGTCTCGTCGCTCCGCTTGCCGCCGTGCTGGCAAGCTCCGCACTGGCATCCACCGCCGTCGCCGAGGAAATCAACCTCTACTCGGCCCGCCACTACGACTCCGACGAGAAGCTCTACCAGGCTTTCACCGAGGAGACCGGCATTGAGGTCAATCTTCTCGAGGGCGACTCCGACCAGCTGATCGAGCGCATCCAGCGCGAGGGCGTGGCCAGCCCCGCCGACGTGCTGATCACCGTGGATGCCGGCCGCCTGTGGCGTGCCGAGCAGGATGGCATCTTCCAGAGCGTCGAGTCCGAGGTGCTCGCCGAGCGTCTGCCGGATGCCATGCGCCACCCCGAGGGCAAGTGGTTCGGCTTCAGTCAGCGCGTGCGCGCCATCTTCTACAATCCCGAGAATGTCGATCCCAGCGAGATTACCTCCTACGAGGAGCTGACCGATCCGCGCTGGGAAGGCGAGGTGTGTATCCGCTCCTCGAGCAACATCTACAACCAGTCGCTGCTGGCCTCACTGATCAAGCACCACGGCGTGGAAGGGGCCGAAGAGTGGGCCCAGGGCGTGGTCGACAACATGGCGCGCGATCCCGAAGGCGGCGACACCGACCAGATCAAGGCAGTGGCAGCCGGTGAGTGCGACCTGGCCGTGGCCAACCACTACTACTACGTGCGCCTGCTCCAATCCGAGGAAGCCGCCGACCGCGAAGTGGCCGAGAAAGTCGGCATCGTGTTCCCCAACCAGGACGACCGCGGCACTCATGTCAACGTCGGTGGCGCCGGCGTAGTCGAAGGCGCCCCCAACCGCGAGAACGCGATTCGCTTCCTTGAGTTCCTGGCTTCCGACGAGGCCCAGGAGATATTTTCCGCCGGCAACTACGAGTTCCCCGTGGTCGAGGGCGTGAAGATGAGCGAGACCCTGGAATCCTGGGGCGAGTTCAAGAAGGATGACCTCAACGTCAATGTGCTGGGCGAGAACAACCCGGAAGCGATCCGTATCTTCGATCGCGTCGGCTGGCGCTAAGCCTGAGCTGACAAGCTCGAACCGAAAACGCCACCGCAGCCGCGGTGGCGTTTTTCATTCAATCCCTGGGTGGTGAAGGAGAGAGCTGAGTCACGAGCGAGGATCAGTGCGCCTCGTCCCAGTTGACGCCACTCTCGGCCTCGACGATCAGTGGCACGCTGAGCTCGGCGGCGGCCTGCATGCGCGACTTCACCTCGCCGATGAATTCGCCCACCTGGCCCTCGCCGACCTCGAACACCAGCTCGTCGTGGACCTGCATCACCATGCAGGCGTCGAAGCCGCTGCCCTGCAGCCAGCCGTCGACCTCGATCATGGCGCGCTTGATGATGTCCGCCGCGGTGCCCTGCATCGGCGCGTTGATCGCGGTGCGCTCGGCGGCCTGGCGCCGGGCGTGGTTCTGGGCGCGGATCTCGGGCAGGTAGAGCCGGCGGCCGAACACGGTCTCGACGAAACCGTCCTCGGCGGCCTGGGCGCGGATGCGGTCCATGTAGCGGGCGACGCCCGGATAGCGGTCGAAGTAGCGATCGATGTAGGTCTGCGCCTGGCTGCGCTCGATGCGCAGCTGTTTGCCCAGACCCCAAGCGCTCATGCCGTAGATCAGCCCGAAGTTGATCGCCTTGGCACTGCGCCGCTGCTCGCCCGAGACCTTCTCCAGCGCCACGCCGAAGACTTCGGCCGCGGTGGCGGTGTGGATGTCGCGCCCCTCGGCGAAGGCCGAGAGCAGCCCCTGGTCGCCGGAGAGGTGGGCCATGATGCGCAGCTCGATCTGCGAGTAGTCGGCGGCGACGATGCGATAGCCGGGCCGGGCAATGAACGCCTGGCGTATCCTGCGCCCCTCCTCGGTACGGATGGGAATGTTCTGCAGGTTGGGGTCGGACGACGACAGGCGCCCGGTGGCGGCGACCGCCTGGTGATAGCTGGTGTGCAGTCGCCCGGTGCGCTTGTTGACCAGCCGCGGCAGCTTGTCGGTATAGGTCGACTTGAGCTTGGCCAGGCCGCGATGCTCCATGATCACCTTGGGTAGCGGGTAGTCCAGCGCCAGCTCCTCGAGCACCGCCTCGGCGGTGGAGGGTGCGCCCTTGGGCGTCTTCTTGATCACCGGGATCTTCTGCTCGTCGAACAGGATTTCACCGAGCTGCTTGGGCGAACCGAGATTGAACTCGCGCCCGGCCAGCTCGAAGGCGCGCGTCTCGAGTTCCTGGATGCGCCCTTCGAGCTCCTGGCTCTGCGCATGCAGACGCGTGGCGTCGATCGCCACCCCAGTGCGTTCGATGCGCGACAGCACCGGGATCAGCGGGCGCTCGATGGTGTCGAGCACTTCGGCCAGGCGACCTTCCGCCTCGATGCGCGGACGCAGTTCGCAGTGCAGGCGCAGGGTGACGTCGACGTCCTCGCAGGCGTACGGCACGGCCTGCTCGAAGTCGATCTGGTTGAAGGTAAGCTGCTTGGCGCCCTTGCCGGCGATCTCCTCGAAGCTCACCGTCTTCTGGCCGAGGTACTTCAGCGCCAGCGAGTCCATGTCGTGACGGGTGGCCGTGGAGTTGAGCACGTAGGACTCGAGCATGGTATCGGTCAGCGGCCCGCGCACCTGAATGTCGTAGTTGGCCAGCACCGAGATGTCGTATTTCAGGTTCTGGCCGATCTTGCCGCGGCAGGGATCTTCCAGCAGCGGCTTCAGCGATGCCAGCACGCTTGCCCGATCGAGCTGGTCGGGCACGTCGATGTAATCATGGGCGAGCGGTACGTAGGCCGCCTCGCCGGGATTCAGCGCCAGCCCCACGCCGACGATCTCGGCGTCCATGTAGTTGAGGCTGTTGGTCTCGAGGTCGAAGCAGAAGGCCTCGCAGGCATCGAGTCGGGCCAGCCACTCGTCGAGTTCCGCCTGGGTCAGGATCAGGTGGTTCTGGCACGCCGCTACGCTTGCCGGCGGTGTGTCGGAATCGACATTGCCCGCCGCCGCCGTTCCCGCCACCCCCGCCCCACGCTCGACGTCGTCGACGCCCTCGTCCTTGCCGGCCAGCAGCTCGGAGAGCCAGGCCTTGAATTCGAGCTCGGTATAGAGGCGCTTGAGCGCCTCGCGGTCGGGGTGGGCGATGTCGAGGTCGTCGAGCCCCACCGGCAGCTCGCAGTCGGTCTTGATGGTGGCCAACTGGTACGAGAGGTAAGCCATCTCGCGATGTTCGTCGAGCTTCTTGGGCAAGGTCTTGGCACCGCGGAAGACGAGCGTCCTGACCTTGTCCAGGTCGGCATAGATGGCATCCAGCCCTCCACCCACGCCCTGCAGCAGGCCCAGCGCAGTCTTTTCGCCCACGCCCGGCACCCCGGGAATGTTGTCCACCTTGTCGCCCATCAGCGCCAGGAAGTCGATGATCAGCTCCGGCGGCAGGCCGAACTTGGCCTTGACCCCGTCCACGTCGAGGGTCTCGTCCTTCATCGTGTTGACCAGGGTAATATGGCCATTGACCAACTGCGCCATGTCCTTGTCACCCGTGGAGATCACCGCGTCGCGCCCGGCCTCGGTGGCGAGCCGGGCCAGCGTGCCGATGACATCGTCGGCCTCGACGCCCTCGACGCACAGCAGCGGCAGCCCCAGCGCGCGGACGCAGTCGTAGAGCGGCTCCACCTGGCCACGCAGGTCGTCGGGCATCGGCGGACGCTGCGCCTTGTACTCCTCGAACAGCTCGTCGCGGAAGGTCTTGCCCTTGGCGTCGAACACCACCGCCATGGGGCTGTCGGGGTAGTCCTTGATCAGCCGCTTGAGCATGTTGATCACGCCCTTGATGGCACCGGTGGGCTGGCCCGTGGAGGTGGTCAGCGGCGGCAAGGCGTGAAAGGCGCGGTAGAGATAGGAGGAACCATCGACGAGAACGATAGGCGTGTCGGCCATGTATCGGTATCCGTTGGGTCTGTGCAGGAAAATGTAATTCTGATCAGCCATGATACGCATTGCACGCCGCTTTTGCCGCCATCGTTGGGATCACGCTGTCCAACGTCATACACTGGAGTCAGTGGCAGCGATCTTCGCCTGCGCTCTTGGGAGCCCATCATGAACGTCAATCACCGTTTCCTGGTTGTAGCACTGCTTTCCCTCGGCCTGGCGGCGGCCACGCCTGCCTTGGCCCAATCCTCCGCTGATGTCGAACCCGACATCACCATTCGCCAGGAGGAGGATCGAACCATTCGCGAGTACCGCGTCAACGGCCAGCTCTACGCCATCGAGATCCGCCCGAGCCAAGGCGCCAGCTACTTCCTGGTCGACCACGACGGCGACGGCAATTTCGAGCGTGAGGAGGGCGACCGCGTCGCAGTGCCCCAATGGGTGCTGATTCGCTTCTAGCCATCACACCGGGGTTGATCGCTGGTGAACGCCGGAACGTGTCCAGCAGACGTGCATCGAAGTGCCAAGACGCTACAATAGGCGGCTTGGCAACCTGGGCGAGAGACACATGGCCGTATTCACCCCGTTGAGCGACGCACAGGTCGCGGAGTTTCTCAGGCGTTTCGACGTCGGCAACCTGGTTTCCCTGGAGGGAGTCGCCGGGGGTACCGAGAACACCACCTTCTTCGTCACTACCGACCGCCGCGAGCTGGTGCTGACGCTGTTCGAGCAGGGCGAACACGAGGAGCTGCCGTTCTTCGTCGATCTGCTCGACTATCTCGACGAGCATCGCCTGCCAGTGCCGGGACCGGTGCACGATCGCGAGGGCATCGCCCTGCACAGCCTGGCCGGCAAGCCCTCGCTGCTGTTTCCCCGGCTGCCAGGTCGCCACCCCATGGCGCCCAACCTGATGCAGTGCCAGGCCCTGGGTGACGCGCTGGGACGCATGCATGCGGTATCCCAACATTTTCCCGGCCACCGCCCCAACCCACGCGACCTCAACTGGCTCGTGGCCATGCACCACAGGGTCTTGGGCTACCTCTCGCCCGAGGATCAGGCCCTGATGAAGGACGAAGTGGAAATCTACCAGGGCGTATTCGGCGCTGCCTCCGAGCTGCCCCACGGGGCGCTGCACGGCGACCTGTTTCGCGACAACACCCTGTTCGAAGGCGACCGGCTGGGTGGCATCATCGATTTTTACAATGGCTGTACCGGTGATTTGCTGTTCGATCTGGCCATCGTGATCAACGATTGGGCGTCGGGCCCCGAGGGGCAACTGGACCGCGAACGCCACGATGCCATCCTGTGCGCCTACCAGGCCCGCCGCCCGCTGACAGACGACGAACGCGAGGTGTGGCCGACGATGCTACGCATGACAGCCCTGCGCTACTGGCTCTCGCGCCTGCTGGTGGTCTACGTGGACCCGCCGGCCCACGACCTGACGCCACACGACCCGGCGCAATTCCATACCATTCTTACGGCACGCCTGAAACATGGCGCCCTGCCCCTGCCTGAAGCGAGCAATACATGAGCCTATCCATGGGAGCTGCCTCCGGCCCCGCCCAGCGGGCGCGCCGTACCTGGAACATCGATCAGTGGGGCAGCGGCTACTTCGACGTCGACGACAGCGGCCACGCCCTGGTGCGCCCGCTGGGTAGCGAGGCCGAAGGGCCTGCCTTGCCGCTGGCCCCGCTGGTGGACCAACTACGCGAGGCCGGCCTGCGTCTGCCGGTGTTGGTACGTTTCAGCGATATCCTGCATGACCGCGTCGAACAGCTGTGCGAGGCCTTCGACCTGGCCATGACCGAGGAGGAGTACATCGGCGGCTACACCGCCGTCTACCCGATCAAGGTCAACCAGCAGCGCCGCGTGGTCGAGGAGATTCTCGCCACCCGCGAGCGCGGCCACGGCCGGGTCGGCCTCGAGGCCGGCAGCAAGCCGGAACTGCTGGCCGTGCTGGCGCTCTCCGCCGACGGTCCTTCGCTGATCGTATGCAACGGCTACAAGGACCGCGAGTACATCCGCCTGGCGTTGATGGGCGAAAAGCTCGGCCACCGCGTCTACCTGGTGGTGGAGAAGTTCTCCGAGCTGCCGCTGATCCTCGAGGAAGCCCAGAACCTCGGTGTCACCCCGCGCATCGGCCTGCGTGCCCGCCTGGCCTCAGTGGGCATGGGCAAGTGGCAGGACACGGGCGGCGAAAAGTCCAAGTTCGGGCTCACCGCCAGCCAGATGCTGGCGGTGGTGGAGCGCCTGCGCGAAGCCGATTCACTGGCCAGCCTGCAGCTGGTGCATTTCCACCTGGGCTCGCAGATCGCCAACATCCGCGACATCCAGGTCGGCCTGCGCGAGTGTGCGCGCTTCTACCAGAGCCTGCTGGCGTTGGGCGCGCCGATCGACACCGTCGACGTCGGTGGCGGTCTGGGCATCGATTACGAAGGCACCCGTTCGCGCAGCTTCTGCTCGATCAACTACTCCATGCGCGAGTATGCCCGCAACGTGGTCAGCGCCTTCGCGCAGGCCTGCAATGAGGCGGAGATCCCCCACCCACATCTGATCAGCGAGTCCGGCCGCGCCCTCACCGCCCATCATGCGGTGCTGATCGCCAACGTGATCGGCGAGGAGCGGGTCAACGACAAGGCGCCTGCGCGCCTGGCCGAGGACGACCCGCAGCTGGACGAACTGTGGCGCGTGCACGATCTGCTGGGCAACTCGGTGGAACCGCGCGAGCTGGTGGAGGCCTGGCACGACCTGCTCCAGGCGATGAGCGAGATGCACGACCGCTTTCTCATGGGGCTCGCCGACATCACCGTGCGCGCCGAGTCGGAAGGGGTCTACTTCGCCGCCTGCGCGCGCCTGCGCGAGAAACTCGACAGCCGCAACCGCGCCCACCGCGAGATCATCGACGAACTCGCCGAGAAGCTCGCCGACAAGCTGTTCGTCAACTTCTCGCTGTTCCAGTCGGTACCCGACGTATGGGGCATCGACCAGATCTTCCCGGTACTGCCGCTGACCGGTCTCAACCGTGAGCCCACCCGCCGCGGTGTGATCCAGGACATCACCTGTGACAGTGACGGCCGTATCGACGGCTACGTCGACGGCCAGGGCGTGGAGACCACCCTGCCGTTGCCGGAATGGCGCGAGGACGAGGAGCGCCTGCTGGGCTTCTTCCTGGTCGGCGCCTACCAGGAGATACTCGGCGACCTGCACAACCTGTTCGGCGATACCGACTCCGTCGATGCCGCCCTCGACGAGAATGGCGACTGGGTGCTGAGCCACGCCCAGCAGGGCGACCGGGTTTCCGACGTGCTCGCCTACGTCAACTTCGACGCCAAGGTGCTGCGCGACCGACTCGCCGGCCAGCTGCACGAGAGCGGCCTCTCCGCAGAGGAGCAGGCACAGTTTCTCGACGACCTCTCCGCCGGCCTGCAGGGCTATACCTACCTGGAGTGAACGGCACACTCGCTATATGGCGATACGCCCCTCGGCCATGCCGAGGGGCGTTTTTGTGAAGCGCTTTGTGAAGCAAAGGGCCCGCTGGAAGCCTATTCTGCCACCTGTCCGCTGACCTCCAGCCCGCCGGTCAGGCTCAGGCGCAGGGTAGCGCCACGCTGCAGTTCACCGACGCCCGCGGGCGTGCCGGTCAGCACCACATCGCCGGGATCGAGAGTGAAATGGCGGCTCATTTCGGCGACCAGGGTGGGAACCGGGAACAGCATATCGGCACCTTCGCCGTGCTGACGTAGTTCGCCGTTGATCTCCAGCTCGAAGCTCAAGGCACTCCAGTTCGGCACCCGATCGAGGGGCAGGAAATCGGTCAACGGACAGGCGCCATCGAAGGCTTTGGCCACCTCCCAAGGATGGCCTTTCTCCTTGAGGCGCGCCTGCAAGTCGCGCAGGGTCAGGTCGAGGGCCAGGCCGATGCCGACGATGGCTCGCTCGGCCTCGCCGGGAGTCGCGTGGCTGAGCCGTTCGCCGATCAACAGCGCCAGCTCGGCCTCGTAGTGCACCTCCCCACGCGCGAACGGGGCCTCAATGGGCGCATCGAAGCTGGCCGCACTGGTCGCCGGCTTGATGAACAGCAGCGGCTCGCTGGGTATCGGGTTGTTCAGTTCCTTGGCGTGATCGGCGTAATTGCGACCGACGCAGACGATCTTGCCAAGCGGGTGGGAAAACGCCTGGCCATCGGTGAAACGGGGGACAAAGCGCATGGCGGGTCTTCTCCTTCTCGTTAGGCGTCCGCATCTCGGCGACAAGCCTCATAGTCTACCTCACCATACGCCCTGTTCCATCCTATCGTCCGCGACCCGACGATGCGATCATCCTTCCGGCGCCCATGGCTCGTCCGGCGAATGCGCCAGGAAGTTCGGGCGTCGGCGGCGTGCCGCGAAGGGCTCGACACAGGCATTGTCACCCCGGTTGTAGACAAAGAAGACGTTGCTGCGCGGGTCCGGCGACATGTTGGCATTCGAGCCGTGCAGCGTATTGCAGTCGAACAGCAGCAGGCCGCCAGCGGCCCCTTTCGGCGCCTCGATACCATGGCGGGTGACCAGCTCACGCAGCGCCTCGCGTCCGGGCACGCCGAATTCCTGGCGCTTCAGCGACTGGCGGTGATGATCCCCCGGCGTCTCGCCCAGGCACGGCACGAAGACCCTGTGCGAGCCGGGAATCAGCATCAGCGGGCCATTGAACTCGTGGTTGTCGGTCAGCACGATCGAGGCGCTGACGGCGTGCATGGCCGGCATGCCATCCTCAGCGTGCCAGGTCTCGAAGTCGGAGTGCCAGCTGAAGCCCTTGCCCTCAAAGCCCGGCTTGTAGTTGATGCGCGACTGATGCACGTAGGCGTCACCGCCGAGGATCTGGCGCACCCGGCCCACCAGGCGCTCGTCGCTTGCCAGGGTGGCGAAGCGCTCGGACAGGTAATGCACCGCAAACAGCGAACGGATCTCCTGGCTGTCGGGCTCGGTGATGCTGAAGTCGCGGCCGCGGAAGTCGTCGCAATTGAGCAGTTCGCTCAGTTGCCGACGCAGCTCGTCGAGCTCTTCACCGCTGATGAAGCCGGGCTCGAACAAAAAACCCTTGCGCTCGAATTCGTCGAGTTGCGCCTGGCTCAACGGCCCCTCGTCGACGCTACCACGCACCACACCCTCCTGACGCTCCAGCCAAAGAGTGTCGAGCGGCTTGGCCAGCCGGGTAGGATAGGGGTCGCGCATGCGGTCGAGCACGCTGTCGACCTGGGCGGTCATGGTGTCGGCGCCGATATAGTCGGTCACCTGCTTCAGCTTACGGTCGGACGAAGTCTGCACTGTCATCCAATCACCTCCTGTGTATCCGTGATCAGTTTCAGTCCCAACTCGTGCAACGGCGTGCAGCCGTGGTGGGGAGGCCTCAGAGAGACCTTTGCAGCGTTGATGTAGTGGCGATGCGCTGCGCTTTCAAGAGTGCTGCGTTCGACATGGCATCGGCCTGGCTCGCCTTGTTACATTAGTGCCTCCATTGAGCTCCGGTTCGTCACCACCTCGCTCCGCTCCCTGTTTCATCAGCCAGGAGACCCTGCCATGCCGCAGACACCGCCAACCCCTCCTCAAGGCCGCTGGGAGCGGCGTTTCGAACGCTTGCTATGGAGCAGCCGCTTTCTCGTGCTGCTTGCCGTCATCCCCAGCCTGGCGGCTGCCCTGGCGCTTTTCATCATCGGTACCATGGACATCCTCAAGCTGGTTCTCGCCACTGCCGGGTATTATCTCGTCGGGACCGGGCCAGACATTCACGACACTGTCGTGCCCAGCGTGGTCATGGCCGTGGATATCTACCTGGTGGCAATCGTGCTGCTGATCTTCGGGCTCGGCGTCTATCGGCTGTTCGTTTCGCCCATCGAGCAGGCCGAAGAGCACGCCACGGCACACCCCTTCAACGTCCAGTCCTTCGATCAGCTCAAGGACAAGATCGCCCGAGTCGTCATCCTCGCGGTAATCATCGAATTCTTCCGCGCCGTCGTCGACATTCGCTTCCAGACGCCCCTGGAAGCCATCTATCTGGCGCTGTCGGTGCTGGCACTGGCAGGCGCTCTTTACCTGATGAACCTTGCCCAGAAGCACTGAGGAACCAGCCCCGTCCCTGCCCCAGGAGAGCAGGGCAGTCTGGCCTGAACGCAAAAAACCGCCCATCGAGGCGGTTTTTAATAGCTGCAAGTCGCTGATTTTCCGTAATGCCATCCAACTTGAGGATGGTGCCGGCACCAGGAGTCGAACCCGGGACCTACTGATTACAAGTCAGTTGCTCTACCAACTGAGCTATGCCGGCTCGGGACCGATCCAGGCGAATTGCAGATCGGATAGGGTTGGCGTGGCTGGGGTACCAGGATTCGAACCTGGGAATGCCGATACCAAAAACCGGTGCCTTACCACTTGGCTATACCCCAGCAGATTGGTGGCCAGAGACGGAATCGAACCGCCGACACGGGGATTTTCAATCCCCTGCTCTACCGACTGAGCTATCTGGCCGCTGCCAACGGTGCGTATTAAACAAGATCAGCCGTGCAGCGTCAAGCCTTTCGTTTCATGCAGATGCCGCGGCCCAGCCGGTACCGTTCGGGCTAGCGCTCGGGCGGTACGTAGCCCTCCGCCTGATCGGTTTCGCGATTGTCGAGGAAAAGCTCCATCTGCTCGTTGAGGTAGGCCCGCGCCTCGGGATCGAGCATGTTGAGGTGCTTCTCGTTGATCAGCCGGGTCTGCAGCGCCTGCCACTCCTCCCAGGCGCGCTTCGACACGCTGGCCTGGATAGCCTGGCCCTTCTTTCCCGGCAGCGGCGGGAACGGCAACGCTTCTAGCTCTTGCTGATACTTGCGACAGAAAACGGTCTGGCTCATGGAATCTCCTGATTTTTAGATGGCCGGACGCTCAAGGCCCCTCCGGTGCAGCCAGGGCAAACGGAGCGAGCGAGGCCAGCAGCGACTTCACCGGCGCCGCCAGACCTATGCGCCCGGGATTGCCTGGATCGTACCAGCATCGCGCCTCGCCGACCGAATCCAGCCCGACGACCCGCGCCGGTTGGGGCGTGATCTCTAGCTTGAAGTGACTGAAGGTGTGGCTGAAGGCCGGCCAGTTCGGCTGGAGCGCCGCCCCGGGAGCGTGCACGTCGAGCCAGTCTCGAAGAGCCACCAGATCGTCGAACTGGGGCAAGCCCCACAACCCGCCCCACAGCCCACTGGCCGGGCGCTGCTCGAGCAGCACCCGGCCCCCGCTATCCTGCAAGACCAGCATCAGCGTGGTGCGTGTCGGCAGTGCCTTCTTGGGCTTGGGTTCGGGAAAGCGGCGCTGCTCGCCGCGTGCGTGAGCCACGCAGACGTCGACGAACGGGCAGCGACTGCATTCGGGCGTTCCACGCCGGCACAAGGTGGCGCCGAGGTCCATCATTGCCTGGGTGTAGTCGACTACCCTTTCCTCGGGTGTGTAGTGCTCGGCCAGCGCCCACAGCCTGCGCTCCACCGCTGGCCGCCCCGGCCAGCCTTCCACGGCGTGCAGCCGCGACAGGCTGCGCTTGACGTTGCCATCCAGGATCACCGCCCGCTGGCCGGTGCTCTGGGCGATGATCGCCCCGGCTGTGGAGCAGCCGATGCCGGGCAGCCCGGCCAGGGCCTCGAGGCTTGCCACCGGCAGCTCACCGCCGTGCTCGGCCATTAGCCGCTGCGCCGCCTTGTGCAGGTTGCGCCCGCGGGCGTAGTAGCCAAGCCCGGTCCACAGATGCAGCACTTCGTCTTGAGAGGCCTCGGCGAGCTCTGCAAGCGTAGGAAAGCGGTCCATGAAGCGCTCGAAATAGGGAATGACGGTCGCCACCTGGGTCTGCTGCAGCATGATCTCGGAAACCCAGACCCGGTAGGGTGTGCGCTGGCATTGCCAAGGCAGGTCGTGGCGACCGTGACGATTGAACCAGTCCAGCAGGCGGCGCTGGAATTCGGCGGCTTCAAGAACCGGCTCAGGCATTTCGCGCATGAACCACCTTCACACAGACGTGACGAAAAAAAGCGCCGACTGTGAGTCGGCGCAGGGACTGGCTTGTTGGGTCATCAGTTCAACAGACCACGCAGAGTGTCGCGAAGTTCCCGGCTGGCTCCCTCGCCCAGACTTTCTTCGAGCTTCTCGAGAGGGCGTTCGAGGCGCTCCTCCAGCTCATCGCCGGCACGCCGGGAGGCTTCGTCACGCAGCAGCTCGGCCAGCGACCCCTGAAACGCCTCCCGATCGAAGCGACACCATTCACCGCTGTCGCCGGACAGCTCTCCGCTACAGCGCACCGGCAGCGGCAATCGCTCCAGGCGCTGATTGACCGGGCAGGCGGTATCGGCCCCGTCGACGAAGCGAGCCGCGGCACGCAGATCGAAGCGCTCGCTGCCCAGGTCCAGCTCGCCGGTGCCGCCCAGCTCGATACCGGGAATGAGGACCAGGATGTCTTCGCTGCGGGCAACGCCATCGTTGATGCGCAGGCTCGCCTCGGCGCGCTCGAAGCGCGTATCGGCACTCCAGTCGCGGCTCGTCTCGCGCCCCTCGATCGCAGCCGCCAACGAGCACAGCTCCTGTGACACATTGACGTCGAGTATGGCGCCCTCGTCGATCCGTCCCGCCAGACGTCCGTTGAGATTGCGCTTGAGCGTCGGCCAGCTGTTGTCACGCGTCTCGAGTTCGCCGCCGAGCGTGAGCCGACCACGCAGAGGCGCGGGGCTATCGTCCTCGCTCAGCGCCTGAAGCAGCGGCTCCAGGCGTACCCGTTCAAGGCTGGGGTTGAATTGCCAGCGAATCGGCTCGTGGGTCAGGTCGAGAGCTCCGCTGGCGCTCAGCTCGCCGTCATAGAAGACCGAACGGAAGCGCTCGAGGCGATGCCGGCCATCTCCGCCGGACAGGGCCAGCCCCACCTCGGTGAAGTCGAGCCCCGACAGGTGCAGCTGCGCCAGGTCCAGCGCCCCATTCAAGTTCAGTTGCGCCAGCCACTCGGCGGGGACCAACTCGGCCGTGTCGTCGGCATGGGCCTTTGAGATAAACAAAAAATCATTTCGCGCGGCATTCTGGTCGGCGGGCTCGGCAGGCGGCAGGTAGCTGTCCAGGTCGAGACTATCGCCCTGCAGCTCGAAGTCGAGCAGTTTGCCGTCGAAGCCGGCGTTCAGCTCGCCGGTGAAGGTACTGCCATCGAGCACCATGGTCAGGCCCGCCAGCTCGATATGCTCCAGATCGCCTTGCACGGGGCTGGTCAAAGCCACGTCGGAGAGGGCCTGGGGATCCGCCATCTGGGGCATCTTGCCCAGGCGCGATAGCCATGGACGCAGCGAGAAGGGCGCGATGCTGATCTGTCCGCTATAGGTGGGCGACTGTACGAGGTCGGCGAGGTTCAGATGCCCGCTCAGGCGCAGGTCATCAGGCCCGGTCAACTGCAGGTCGCGCAACTGTGCCGTATTCTCGGCCAGATCGGCATCCACTGCCATGGCCAGCACCAGCGGCAAGGGGCCCTCTCCCAAAGCCGGGTGCTGCAATCCGGCTTCGAGCCGCCCCTCCTGAAGCTGCAGCCGCTGCTGCGATAAGTCCAGAGTGAGCTGTTGTCCGCTCAGGTCGATCTGCTGCCTGCTCTCGATGCCCGCCAGCAGGCTTGCGGAACTGAGTTTCAGCCCCTCCAGAACGTAGCGGCTCTCGGCAAGGGCCAACCGCATTCTCCCCTCGAAAGAAACGTCGCTCGCCAAGGCCGGGCTACGCTCCAGCTCCCGCCAGTCGAGGGAGGAATACGATCTCAGCTTGAAGGAGGATTTGAACGGAAAGGCGCGCTGGGGGTTGACGTTGGTGCCGGAAAGGTTGAGTTCCTCGATCAACCACTCCGTTCTCGATGCCAGATCGCGGTATGTCGCCGCGCCATTGCGCACCTGGACGCTGGCGACGTTGAGCGCCACGGCCAGATTGCCGCTCTCTCGGTTGGGCCCGGCGCTGGCCGGTGCCAGCACCGACTCGGCGCCTTCGCGGCCCTCGTCGAGACGCTGCAACAGGGTTTCCCAGTTACCGCGCCCCTCCTCGTCGCGAGCCAGGCGCAGCTGCATTCCGTCTAGTGTCAGCCCTTCGATGGCGATCTCACCGCGCAGCAACGGTGCAAAGGCAAGGCTGACCTCGGCATGGGCGAGGGCAAGGAAGGGCTGGTCTTCGGCACTTTGCTCAGGAAGGCGGCCTTCGGCTTGCTCCACGCTCACCCCCAGACGCGGGTAGAACGACCAGGAGAGCGGGCCGTCCAGGGTCAGCTCCAGCCCGCTCTGCTCGCGCACCACCTCGACCAGGCGCGGCTTGAAGTCCTCGGGGTCGAGAAAGGTCGTGACGTAGACCACGGCCGCCGCCACCACCACACCGAGTACCCCGATGGCAGCCAGCAGCATCTGCAACAGTCGTTTCATGTGTTACCGCCTCCTTGCAGCGGTGGAGCCAATACGAAATAGTCACCAGTGATATCCAGGCGATACCCCAGGCGCGTCAGCAGAACCTGGTCGGCGACCGGAAGCTGCGAGGAGAGGGTGCGGAGTTCCTTACCCGTGGTGCGTGCCGCATCGCTGACCAGTGCCAGCAGCCGCGAACCGACGCCGCGCCGCCGGGTGGTCTTGCGCACACACAGCTCCGAGAGCCACCAGGCCTGATCGTCGATTCTTACTGCCACCGCCCCTAGCAGGCGATCGTTGAAGCGCGCGCAGCCAAAGAGGTGCCCGGCCTCGAGGTGTTCGCGAAGAAAGGAATCCACTGGCACTGGCAGGCGCTCGGCCGGTGCATCGGCATAGATCCGCTGCAGATCGTGTCGCACCTGAGGGTCGGACGCCCATACGGTCTTGTCTACGAGATGAAGCGTTACCGGCATGGCGGTCTCCCTGGGCTGCAGCATGGCGCCGCCGCTGTGATGGGCGCATTGTAGCGGATGGGGGTGACGATTCTCTATAATGGTCGACCCACATGACGGCAAGCGCAGCGACTTGCCCGCCCGGAGCCGCCTGCGGCCGTGCCGGGCCCACACCATGCGACGCGCACCAGCGCCAGAGAGAGTCCGACATGTCCGAGCGAATCGCCACGGTAACCCGTGATACCAAGGAGACCCAGATCACGGTCACCGTGAACCTCGACGGCGAGGGGCGGCTGAACTGCGAGACCGGCGTTCCCTTCCTCGATCACATGCTGGATCAGGTGGCGCGCCACGGCCTGATCGATCTGGACATCAAGGCAGTGGGCGACCTGCACATCGACGATCATCATACCGTCGAGGACCTCGGTATCACCCTCGGCCAGGCCTTCGAGCAAGCCATCGGCGACAAACGTGGCATCCATCGCTACGGTCACGCCTACGTGCCGCTCGACGAGGCGCTGTCACGGGTCGTCATCGACTTCTCCGGTCGCCCGGGGTTGTTCATGAACGTCGAGTTCACCCGTGCCACCATCGGCCGCCTCGATACCCAGCTGTTCTGGGAATTTTTCCAGGGCTTCGTCAATCATGCCCGTGTCACACTGCATATCGACAACCTGAAGGGCTTCAATGCCCATCATCAGGCGGAAACCATCTTCAAGGCCTTCGGCCGCGCACTGCGCATGGCCGTGGAGCCCGATCCGCGCATGGCCGGTCAGATGCCGTCCACCAAGGGCTGCCTGTAACGCCTTCGACCGAACCTGAGAGGAGCCGCCATGACCATTGCCGTCATCGACTACGGAATGGGCAATCTGCACTCGGTTGCCAAGGCGCTGGAGCATGTGACCCATGAACACGTGGTCATCACTCGCGACCCGCGCCGCATCCAGGGCGCTACCCGCCTGGTCCTGCCCGGCCAGGGGGCGATCCGCGACTGCATGGGCGAACTCGAGAAGACCGAGCTGCGAGGGCTGGTACAGGAGCTGCTGGCCAGGCAGAGCAAGCCGCTGCTGGGCATCTGTGTCGGCCAGCAGATGCTGCTCGACCACAGCGAGGAGAGCGGCGGCATTCCCTGCCTGGGCTTTCTCGCCGGCGAAGTGAAGCGCTTTCCCACCGATATGGTCGACGACTACGAACAGCGCCTCAAGGTGCCCCACATGGGCTGGAACCTGGTCCACCAGCACCATGAGCACCCGCTCTGGAAGGGCATCGATCAGGATGAGCACTTCTACTTCGTGCACAGCTACTACGTGGCGGCGGAAGACGACGCCTGCGTATTCGGCACTACCCGCTATGGGCACATCGATGCCCACGTGGCCGTGGGCCGCGATGCCACCTTCGCCGTGCAGTTCCACCCGGAGAAGAGCTCCCGAGCCGGACTCAAGCTGCTGGAAAACTTCGTTACCTGGGTACCCTGACGCTGCACCAGGCCATGCCGGCGCATCGATCGTGCGTTGCTGGCCAGGCCGCCCGACAACACGGTGCCCCGTGCGCACCAGAGAGGACACGACATGCTGGTAATTCCCGCCATCGATCTCAAGGACGGTCAATGCGTCCGCCTCAAGCAGGGGCGAATGGACGATGCCACCACCTACGGTGACGATCCGGTGGCCATGGCCGCCCGCTGGGTCGAGGCCGGCGCGCGCCGGCTGCACCTGGTCGACCTCAACGGCGCCTTCGAAGGCAAGCCGATCAATGGCGAGGCGGTGACCGCCATCGCCCGTCGCTGGCCTACGCTGCCCATCCAGATCGGCGGGGGTATCCGCAGCGCCGAGACCATCGAGCACTATCTCGCTGCTGGCGTCTCCTACGTGATCATCGGCACCAAGGCGGTCAAGGAGCCGGATTTCGTCGGCGAGATGTGCCGCGCCTTTCCCGGCCACGTGATCGTCGGCCTCGATGCCCGTGACGGCTTCGTCGCCACCGACGGCTGGGCCGAGGTCTCCCAGGTAAAGGCGGTGGACCTGGCCAAGCGCTTCGCCGATGACGGCGTCTCCAGCATCGTCTACACCGACATCGCCCGCGACGGCATGATGAATGGCGTCAACGTCGAAGCCACGGCAGCTCTTGCCCGCCAGGGTGGCCTGCCGGTGATCGCCTCGGGCGGGGTGACCAATCTAGATGATCTGCGCGCGCTGGTGGCAGCGGGCGAGCCGGGTATCCTCGGTGCCATCACCGGCCGCGCCATCTACGAAGGCAGCCTCGACGTGGCCGAAGGCCAGAAGCTGTGCGACCAACTGACTGCAGGGCTCGATCGAGCCGGGAGCTGAATCATGGGACTGGCCAAGCGCATCATCCCCTGTCTCGACGTCGACGCCGGCCGGGTGGTCAAGGGCGTCAATTTCATCGGCATCCGAGACGCCGGCGACCCGGTGGAGATCGCCCAGCGCTACAACCTGCAGGGCGCCGACGAGATCACCTTTCTCGATATCACCGCCAGCCATGAGGACCGCGAAACCACGGTAGAGATG
This sequence comes from Halomonas sp. MCCC 1A13316, assembly GCF_014931605.1. Lineage (NCBI taxonomy): Bacteria > Pseudomonadati > Pseudomonadota > Gammaproteobacteria > Oceanospirillales > Halomonadaceae > Billgrantia > Billgrantia diversa. Next base: position 4,168,047 of record NZ_CP053382.1, read on the forward strand.
GTCGAGCGTATCGCCGGCGAGGTGTTCATTCCGCTGACCGTGGGTGGCGGCATACGCACCTGCGACGATATCCGCACCATGCTCAACGCCGGTGCCGACAAGGTCTCGATCAACACCGCGGCGGTCACCAATCCCGACTTCGTGCGCGAAGCCGCCGAGCGCTTCGGTAGCCAGTGCATCGTCGTTGCCATCGATGCCAAGCGTGTCTCGGCCGAAGGAGAGACGCCTCGCTGGGAGATCTTCACCCACGGCGGGCGACGCCCCACCGGACTGGATGCCGTCGAGTGGGCAAAGAAGATGGTGGAGTACGGCGCCGGCGAGCTGCTCTTGACCAGCATGGATCGCGACGGCACCAAGGCCGGTTTCGATCTCGGCGTGACCCGTGCGATCAGCGACGCCGTGACGGTGCCGGTGATCGCCTCCGGTGGCGTCGGCAATCTCGACCATCTCGTGGACGGCGTAATAGAGGGTGGCGCCGATGCGGTACTCGCCGCCAGCATCTTCCACTTCGGCGAGTACACCATTCCCGAGGCCAAGCGCTACATGGCCGAGCATGGCATCGAGATGCGCCTGTAGCAGGGGCCAAAGAGAGTGACATTGCGGATTTCTTGTAAAGGCGCCATGCGCCGGAGCTTTATCGCTCTCGCTGCATTCATGCTGGCTCCCCCAGCGCTGCGGGCCGGACAGAACCCGATCTGGCCACCACTGTTTGAAGTCGATCATGTGCTGCTGCAGACCAGTCTCTACACGCGCCACTTCGAGCCCGAGCCCGATCACAATGACCAGCAGGACCTGATCGGACTCGAGCTGCACAACCCGCAGCGCTGGCTGATCGGTGGCGCCCGCTTCCTCAACTCCTTCGATCAGGAAGCCGTCTACCTATATGCCGGCCGTGAGTTTCCCTTGTGGGAGCCGCGCGACAACCTCACCGTGCGCGCCAAGCTGACGGCCGGCCTGCTGCACGGTTACCGTGGCGAACATCAGGACAATATCCCCTTCAACCGCTATGGCACGGCACCGGCCGCTCTACCCAGCCTGGGCCTGCAATGGGGGCGCTTCGAGACCGACCTGATTGCCTTCGGCGCCGCCGGCGCCATGATCATCGGCGGCATCCGCTTCTAGGCGGCGGTCGTCTAGCGCCTACCCCGCCTCGAGCCCGAGATTGCTCACCCCATCGTTACGCCCTAGCCGCCGCAGCGCCTTGAGTGCATCACGGTCGAGGGGCTTTTCTGCCGCTTCCAGCACCGCATCCTGAAAGTCGTTCTCGTCCGCCATGAGCGGATGCTCGCGCACCAGCTTAGAAAGCTTGCTGGCATCCTCCTCGCTCTCGGTCATTTCAATGAAGGCACGCACGCCACTCTTGGAGATGCGACTGACCTCGAGCACGGCATCGGGAGCTTCGCCGCGCAGCGTATCGAGCAGCGAAGCCAAGGCGACCACCACTTCCAGGGCGCGGCGGGCACCGAAGCTGTCATCATCGGCCGGCGGCTCGAGCTCAGCGAGCTTCTCGGCCTGCCGCTCGAAATCGATACGCGCCTCGCGTACGCTGAGCTGCTCCCATACCAGATCGAGAATTGCTCTCACCCCGGCCGGGTTTCCCGTTCCTGTCATCTGTGCATAGAGCGCATAGTTGGTTAATAACCGTTCGCACAACGCCGCCATGAAGGCCTGTCGTTGGTGCGCCGCAAGCGCCTGGAGCCGCTGGTGGAAGCCCCCTGTTGGCTGGCTCATGGATACTCCTAGTGAAATGACGGTCAGATGAAGTTCATGGGAAGTCGTAGGCTCATGGCCATAGCGCTTCCGGCGCCACTCGTTCTCGCGCATCGAAGAACACCCCCTCGGCTATCAGCCGCTGGCGCTGTTCCATGCTGCCGGGATGGTCGGCCACCCGGCGCGACGCAGTGATGACACGAAACCATGGCAGGCCATGGTCGTCGGGAAGCTCGCGCAGCGCCCGAGCGACCAGCCGCGGCGTACCTCCCTCGGTCATGGCGGCGATACGGCCATAGGTGGTTACCCGCCCCGGCGGTATCGCGGCCAGGATGGTCAGGATCTGTTCTCGCAATACCGGTTTCATGTACGCTGCCGCTCCCCCTTCCGTATC